>JAJFGC010000252.1 GCA_021776345.1 Hyphococcus sp.
TTTGATTTCTCCATCCTCGATCAACTGGCTGACATGCAAACGGCCGGCAGCAATCTGCCGGTCAGGGCGCTCAACCTGTTTCAGACCCACTCGCGCGACGCGATATTGCGATTGGCGAAAGCGCCGAATACGAAGGACCATAAAGAGGTTGCACGAGCCGCCCATGCGTTAAAATCCATGAGCGTGAATGTCGGCGCCGTCGCTTTGGGAAAAGCCTGCAGCGACATTGAAAAGCGCGCCCTCGCAAACGCGCCCGTCAACGAACTTCTCGCCCTTGTAAAAGAGGCCGGCAAAAAACTGCATGAAGCGCACACCTCATTACCGGAAGTCATCGCCGCTTATGAAAAACGCGCCGCGTAATTTCCCTTAGTGAATCCTGATCGAAACCCGCGCGCATCCAATGATCGATGTCGCCTCATTTGCAAGCATAGGGGCGTATTGGTCGTCGGTTGAGACCGGTTCAAATCGCGCCGGATCGTCGCGCCAGCGCCGCAAGAGTGGATCACCCTCTACTGACGCCAAACAAAAGGCGCCGTCACGGGGCGAACGATCAGCGTAATCAATTACAACAAGCGTGCCGATCGGGAAGGCAAGATTGACGGCTTCATCTTCCAGGAACACGGCAAACAATTTCGGTGAGCCTGCTGTCACCGGAATATAATCTTCGGCCATGGTGTGTGGGTCGGCGGTCATGTCGAGGGCCATCAGCGCCGCCGAGCGAAAACTGATGACCGGCACATGCATCACCGGGCGGCGGATATAAGCAGCGGCGGCGTGCTTATCGCTCTCGCCGAGAGACCGGTCGCCAGCAGCAAGCCAGTCCAGCGGATAGTCGAGGGCCACCGCTAGTTTTGCCAACATGAGCCGACGAGGATCGTGCAGGCCGGTTTCCCAGTTCGCAATCGCCGGCTGACTGACGCCGACCCGTTGGGCAAGATCTGTCTGGCTGAGCCCTCGCGATTTGCGTGCATGTTTCACGCGCTCGCCAATGGAGCGTGCAGGTGCGGCAAGAGTTAGTTCGCTCATAGGCCCTCTTTATAAGTTTTGCTTATAATATATTTGAGTTTCGCGCGATAAAATTCTCAAATCAAGCGCATTTATTGATTTTATTGAGAATTTCAGTAAACCAGAGAGTATAAAAAATGACTCATACAGGCTTGAAAAAATCAGACTTCCTTATATTCTGCATCGCAGTAATTTTGTTGGATAACTTTCGAGGTAGTCGATGACTGATCTTTGTGATCGTGATGGCGCCAGCCGTATCGCTTCAAAAATCCAGGACTTCTGGCGCAAACAAGGATTTGATGTTTCCGTTGAAATGTCAGACGAAGGCTTTGTCTCCACGATGCGCTCAGCGCGCACCGATATCCGCAGCGACATGATCAACGGTATGCCGACCCGACACGCGCAGGCCGAAGCGGCTAACGGGTGAGCGCACGCTCAATCACATCGCCCGCCTGATGATATGAGACGAAACACGCAGTAGCCTTCCTCTCAACTCAAGCGTTTCAACCATAAGCCTCGACATCGCCTCGCTTTTGTTTGTGCAGATCGCGGTCGCCGCGCCGCGCGCGCGAAACCTTTCAATCATCTCGATCACGCCATCAAACGGTCGCGAATGAACTGCGATATTGGCTTTATAGTGTTCAAGAAAAGCCGCGAGGCCCCGATCCAATTCATCATCGCCCGCCGGCCGGCCGGCGCAAAGCGCAACGCCCCGCATCGGCATCCGCCGAGCGCCAAAACCAACAAGATGGCGCACTCAACGTGAGCAACAGCGCCACGCCCGGCGCGCCCAAGCGCATGGTTCATTGACGCCGCCAGATCACCCACCGTATCGATCAACATCCCATCGAGATCGAAGTTAAGGCCGGCGCCCTTCAAGTCCTGTTTCATCAGCATTCCTGATCGCGACACAACAACCGGCGAATCGCGCCATGGCGTCCCATAAGCCGCTTTGAAAGTGGTATGATAGTGCAAACGCCCAACTTGAGTTAAAGACGCATTATGACTGACGCCCCTATCGCCGCTATTATCCTTGCCGCTGGCCACGGTACCCGTATGAAGTCCAAAACGCCGAAGGTGCTTCATCAAATCGGCGCCATGCCGATGATCGACCATGTTATCGCGGTAACGAACATGCTCCATCCCGATCGGATCGCTGTCGTCATTGGCGATCACGCGCCCGAGATCGGCGACTATGCAAAATCGGTTGATGGAAAAATAGAAATTGCCGTTCAGGCGCCGCCGCAAGGGACTGGTCACGCGGTCCTGCAGGCGTTGCCGGCCATTACCGATTTCGACGGCGCTGTGTTGGTGCTTTACGCGGACACGCCGCTGGTGTTGCCTGCGACGCTCAAAGCGCTGGCCGCGAAAGTCAATGAAGGCGCCGCCGTCGCCGTTCTCGGCTTCGCTCCGCAAGACCCCGGCGCCTATGGCCGGCTGAAACGCGATGACAAAGGCGCACTCGCCGCGATTGTCGAAGCAAAAGATGCGAGCGATGATGAGTTGAAAATCCGCCTTTGCAACTCTGGCGTCATGGCAGTTGACGCGGCCTTCCTGAAGGCGCGTCTCAAAGATATTGGCAATGACAATGCGAAGGGCGAATATTATCTAACCGACATTGTCGCCCTCGCCCGCTCGGATGGCAAATCATGCGCCGTGATTGAGGGCGACGCCGACGAAGTCCTCGGCGTCAATTCGCGGGTTGAACTGGCCGAGGCCGAGACGATATTCCAAAACCGCATGCGCCGCGCCGCGATGGAAGCAGGCGCCAGCCTTGCTGATCCGTCTACGGTCTATTTTTCCCACGACACCAGGCTCGGAAAAGACGTCATGATCGGCCCGAATGTCGCCTTCGGTCCCGGCGTCGAAATTGGCGACAATGTTGAGATCAAGGCGTTCTCTCACCTCGAAGGGGCGAGCGTGGCGACGGGGTCGATCGTCGGCCCCTTCGCCAGATTGCGCCCGGGCGCGGTTTTGGAAGAAGGCGTCAAGGTCGGCAATTTCGTTGAGATCAAGCAGGCCAATATCGGTCCCGGGGCGAAGGTCAGCCACCTTAGCTATATCGGCGACGCTGAAATCGGCGCTGGCGCCAATATCGGCGCTGGTACGATCACCTGCAATTATGACGGTTTCGGCAAACACAAAACCACAATCGGCGCAGACGCTTTTATCGGATCGAACTCTTCCTTGGTGGCGCCAGTTGCGATTGGCGACGGCGCCTTTGTCGGCTCCGGTTCTGTCATCACCAAAAACATTGAGCCAGGCGATCTTGCGGTCGCGCGTGGTCGCCAATCAGTGATCAAGGGCTGGGCGGCACGGTTTCGCAAAGCCCATGAAGGCAAGAAATAAGGTAAAAGGTAAGGATTGGCATGGACAAGGAAGCGGGCAAAAAACGCGCGGGCCAGGAAGCGGCAAAATTTGTTGAGCGCGGCATGACCCTCGGTCTCGGCACCGGCTCCACTGCAAAACATTTTGTCGATGCGCTGGCGCCAAAGGCAGCCGATGGTTGGCAATTGAAAGGCGTGCCGACCTCCGAAGCAACTCGTCGCCACGCAGAATCGATCGGGATCGAAATCATCGAGCCCGATGAAACCACCATCATCGATCTTGCTGTTGACGGGACGGACGAGGCCGACCCAAACCTTAATCTGATCAAAGGCGGCGGCGGCGCCCTTTTGCGCGAAAAAATCGTCGCCAACGCCGCGCAGAAATTCATCGTGATTGCGGATAAATCAAAGCGGGTCGCCGCGCTTGGCGCCTTTCCCTTGCCGATAGAAATCGAACCTTTTGGCTGGGCGACGACCATCAGAAATATTCGTACAGGGTTAAAGACCGCCGGTTTCGATAATCTCAAACTGGAACTGCGCATTCATCAGGGCGAGGTCTTCAAGTCCGATGGCAATCATCTGATCGCTGATTGCGCCCTTGGGCGCATTGATGACCCCGCGACACTGGACCAGTTGCTCGGCGCCATTCCCGGCGTGATTGAGACGGGGCTCTTTTGCGGGCTTACGGACATCATCATATATGGCGATGAAGACGGGGTCAGCATCGAGAAAGCCTGACTAGCCTTTCACAAAGCCGTGCTTTGCGCTTTATCATCGCGCGCGATAGCTTATTTTCCATCAATATTGTTGCGGACGAGCCTGATGCCGAATACCCGATTTGAAAAACTCCAAGACGCCATCAAATCCTATGGCGCCGCGGCTTTTGAAAATCTCATGCGCTGCAAGGGGTTTGGCGACGCTGTGGTGGCGGGTTTTCCCGCTTATATCGAGTGCAGCGAAGATTGTGTGCGCGCGGTGCCGCCCATCGGCGAGTTCGATCCGCGTAAGGATTACGGGGAACTGGCGTTCAGTTATAGCCAGCGCTCGGTGATTGTGCTTGAGCCAATCCAGTTTGGGATCGCACTGACAGTGAAAAATTTTGAAGATGCGGGCGCTTTGTGGCTGCGCACAGCGATCGCGGTTGAAGTCACTGGCGACAGCTTCGATGTCTTTGTCGCGCAGCAGCCCATACTCCATATCCCACTCGACTATAAAGACAAACTGGAGCCGGTTTTCGAGGCAATTTATCAAGAGTTTATGCGGACGTTTAAAGTCCAGGTGCTTGAATTCAACGACCAGCGATTTGAAACCGGAATCGGCTTTCTTCCGGAAAACTAAGAGAAAAGAATGACAGATTTTGATTATGACCTGTTCACGATCGGGGCCGGTTCCGGCGGCGTTCGTGCTTCCCGCCTGGCGGCAAGTTATGGCGCAAAAGTCGGCGTCGCCGAAGAATATCGCGTCGGCGGCACCTGCGTCATTCGCGGCTGCGTGCCGAAAAAGTTTCTGGTTTACGCCTCGGAATATGGCCACAGCTTCAACGACGCCAAGGGCTATGGCTGGTCGGCGGACAATGTCTCTTTTGACTGGTCAAAGCTCATCCAAAACAAGGATGACGAAATCGATCGCCTGAACGGCATCTATATCCGTAATCTGAAAAATGCCGGCGCTGATATCTTCCAGTCGCGGGCGGTCTTAAAAGACAACCACACGGTCCACCTGGCGGCCGAAAACCGCGATGTGACGGCGGAGAAGATCCTCATCGCCACTGGCGGGGCCCCGTGGACGGATGAGAGCGTGCCCGGCCATGATCTTGGCATCACCTCGAACGAGGCTTTTCATCTCGACACACTCCCCAAACATGTGATCGTCGCGGGCGGCGGCTATATCGCTATTGAGTTCGCCTGCATTTTCCGCGGTCTCGGTTGCGAGGTTTGCCTCGTCTATCGCGGTGAGGATATTCTTCGCTATTTCGATACCGACGTTTCCGTGCAAGTCCATGCTGAAATGAAACGCCAGGGCATTCGCATCATTACGCAAAGTGTGTTCGAAAAGATCGAAAAGCTGGATGGAGACGTAAAGCGCGCACATTTGACAAACGGAACGCATATCGACGCCGACCTCATCTTTTGGGCGGTCGGCCGCAAAGCTGCGACCGCCGGAATGGGCCTTGAAAAAGCCGGTGTCGAACTCGATAAGAGTGGCGCGGTTGTTGTCGACGAATTCTCAAAATCATCCGTAGACAATATTTTCGCGGTTGGCGATGTCACCAACCGGGTGAACCTGACGCCGGTCGCAATCCGCGAAGGCGCGGCTTTTGCGGAAACCGAGTTTAACAACAACTCGACGAAAATGGATTACACGTTTATTCCAAAGGCTGTATTCTCGCAGCCGCCTGTTGGCACGGTTGGGTACGCTGAACATGAAGCGCGCCAGAAATTCGATAATGTCGATATTTACAAAACCAATTTCCGCGCCATGAAAAACATGCTCACCGGATCGGAAGAGCGCGTCTTGATGAAACTTGTCGTCGACGGCGACACAGACCGGGTTCTCGGCTGTCATATTGTCGGCGCGGAAGCGGCGGAGATGATCCAGGCGATTGCGATCGCCGTCAAAGCCGGGGTCACCAAGAGCCAATTCGACGAGACTGTCGCGCTCCACCCGACCATTGCTGAGGAGCTGGTCACCATGCGGGAAAAATTTCAGCCCAAATATTAGCTGGCGGGTCACCGGTATGGTGCGCGGCGCGCGACAAAACACGCTCAAGGGTTGTTTCTGGGGCGTAGCGCACACCCATAAGTGGTGTTTCGCAAGGGCTGTGGCGGCAGTCTCACGCAATCAATGCGCCGCCGACGGAAAACTTACCGACCCCGCCCGTCTGCGCCCTTATGCTTCGGCCATCTGAAATTGAGGAGACCACAATAGCCGCGGCGCCAAGAAATGTTGCGCCGCAACAGGGGTTTGGATAAACGAACACTACCCATGCGGGAGCAAAAGGAATTCCAGATGACCACCACGATCAGCGGGCTTGAAATTACCGGCGAGATACGCCCCGAGGACCGGGATATCCTCAGCAATGAAGCCTGTGCCTTTCTGGCTGACCTTGTCGACAAAGTCGCCGACCGCCGCGCCACACTGTTGGAGGCGCGAGCCCGGTGGCAAGCAAAGATCGACGCCTGCGCACTCCCGGATTTCCGCGGCAGCTCGAAAGACGTCCGCACTGGCGACTGGAGCGTTGCACCGCTGCCCGCAGACCTTCTCGACCGCCGCGTCGAAATCACCGGACCGGTGGAACGCAAGATGATCATCAACGCGCTCAATGCGGATGTTAAAGTCTTTATGGCGGATTTCGAAGACTCGCTGTCGCCAACCTGGCGCAATGTCATCGAGGGGCAGACCAATTTGCGCGACGCCGTCAATCGGACAATCTCTTACGAAGATCCGAAATCAGGCAAAAAATATGAACTGCAAGATAAGCCGGCGGTTTTGATCGCGCGCGTGCGCGGGCTGCACCTTGATGAGAAAAACATCACGCGCAATGGCAAGCCGATCCCCGGCTGCCTTATGGATTTTGCGTTCTATCTTTTTCACAATCATGAGCAGCTCAAAAAGAATGGCTCCGGCCCCTATTTTTATGTGCCAAAGCTTGAGCATTACGAAGAAGCGCGCTGGTGGAACGAGGTTTTTGTCGCGGGGCAAAACGCGCTCGGCATTCCGGCCGGGACAATCAAAGCGACATGCCTGATCGAAACACTGCCGGCCGTCTTTGAAATGGATGAGATTCTTTATGAACTAAAAGACCACGCAGCGGGCCTGAATTGCGGGCGGTGGGATTATATCTTTAGCTATATCAAGACGCTGAAAGCCCATAGCGACCGCATTCTTCCCGATCGCCACGCCGTCGGTATGGATAAGCCGTTTCTCGATGCCTATTCACGGCTTTTGATCCGGACCTGTCACAAGCGCCGCGCGCTGGCCATGGGCGGTATGTCGGCATTTCTACCGGCGAAAACGCCCGATGAAGACGCCGCCAACAAAGAAAAAGTGCGCGCCGACAAACAACGCGAAGCCGACAACGGTCATGACGGGTCTTGGGTCGCCCACCCGGCGCTCGCAGAGGTCGTCAACACGGTATATTCGAATGCCTTTAAGCCCGGAAAAACCAATCAACTCGATGTTTCACGTGAAACAGATGCGTCAATCACAAACGCCGTCCTTGTAGAAACACCTGAAGGTCCGTTTACGGATGAGGGCCTGCGCAGCAATATTCGCATCGCGCTCCAATATATCGAAGCCTGGCTTGGCGGGCTTGGCGCCGTTGCGATTTATGGGTTGATGGAAGATGCAGCAACCGCGGAGATTTCCCGCGCGTCGATCTGGCAGTGGATCAAAAACGGCGCAACGCTCGACAATGGCCTGACCATGACGGCGGACTATTTCCGCAAGGTGAAGGCGGAAGAGATGGACGTCGTCAAAGCCGAAGTCGGCGATGAACGTTGGGCAAGCGGCCATTTTGATGAGGCCGCAACGCTGCTGGAAAACTTATGCGTTTCGGAAGACTTCGATACGTTCCTGACGCTGGAAGCGTATCGCCAGATTTAGGCGCGGTCGCGCTACCGGCACTCGCGCGCAACACGGTCAAGCGCCGCGGTGATGCCGCGCAGGGAAATGACATAGCTGGTCGCCGTGCCTCGCCCGGAAACCGCGCTGATGCGCATGTCGGCGCCGCGCTTCATCGCCCGCACCAGCCGCGCTTCTTCGTTAGCAGATTCAATAAACGCCTCGTTTTCAGAAGTGTACATTTCCCATTTGTCAGACCCGACCCGCAGGGTCGGTTCCGGCTTGGCGTTCATCGTATAGCCCGTCATCAGGCTCGGTTGATTGGTCGCCGCGCCCGACTTCCAACTCGCCACCAGAAAGAAGATGTCACCATGATTGACCGATTTAGGCGACTTATCCTGCGCCTCTGTCGCGGCAAAGCAAATCTTGTCGCCGTCAGCGTCGCGCACGAAAACGCTCCAGTCCTTAAAATTTGCGACCGCTTTTGGGTCGGCGGCGTGAGCATTCGTGACGACAAAGCCGGAAAGCGCGGCGAAAATGGCGAAAATCTTCAGTCGAACCATGGATTACAGTCTCCTTCGGGCAAAACAATTACTGGCGTTTGCGCCCAATACCATAGTTCTTATTTTATCGCGACATTTGTCGAAATTTTGACATAAGGTTGAATTGCATGCGCGCGCGTCTGGCGCCATAACGGCGCTGAATTTCTTGATATTTTTACCAACCGGAGGATTTTGATGATACCCGGACGTGATTCGCTCAAAACGAAAAAATCTCTTAGCGCTGGCGGCAAAAACTACGCTTATTACAGCTTGGCCGAAGCCAGCGCCCAAATCGGCGATGTTTCGCGGCTCCCCTTCTCGCTGAAGGTGCTGCTCGAAAATCTCCTGCGATTTGAGGATGACCGCTCGGTTTCGGTCGATGACATCAAAGCCTTCGCCGACTGGGCAAAATCCGGCAAGTCTGACCGGGAAATCGCTTATCGCCCGGCCCGCGTGTTGATGCAGGATTTTACCGGCGTCCCAGCTGTTGTCGATCTCGCCGCCATGCGCGACGCGATGAAGTCTCTCGGGGAAGACCCGGAGAAGATCAATCCACTGGCCCCCGTTGATCTTGTCATCGATCACTCAGTGATGGTGGATTATTTTGGCGGCCCGGACGCGTTCAAAAAAAACGTCGACCGCGAATATGAGCGCAATGGCGAGCGCTATGAGTTTCTAAAATGGGGCCAGGGCGCGTTTGATAATTTTCGCGTTGTCCCGCCGGGCACCGGCATCTGCCACCAGGTAAACCTTGAATATCTGGCACAGACCGTCTGGACCGCTGACTATAAAGGCGAGACTTACGCCTATCCGGATACGCTTGTCGGCACCGACAGTCACACCACAATGGTCAATGGCTTATCCGTCCTTGGATGGGGCGTTGGCGGTATTGAGGCCGAAGCTGCAATGCTCGGCCAGCCGATTTCTATGCTGATCCCGGAAGTCATCGGCTTTAAACTCACCGGCAAACTGCCCGAAGGCGCAACGGCAACCGACCTTGTGCTTGTCGTTGTCGAAATGCTTCGCAAAAAAGGTGTCGTTGGAAAGTTCGTTGAGTTTTACGGACCAGGGCTTGATAATTTGGCCCTCGAAGATCAAGCGACAATCGCAAATATGGCGCCGGAATATGGCGCGACGTGCGGATTTTTCCCGATCGATGATGAAACCTTACGTTATATGAAAGCGACCGGGCGATCAGATGATCGTATAGCGTTGGTTGAGGTTTACGCAAAAGAACAAGGCATGTGGCGGGCCAGCAATACGCCGGATCCAATCTTCACGGATACGCTGGTGCTTGATCTCTCCACCGTCACAGCCTCACTCGCTGGTCCAAAACGACCACAAGACCGCGTGCTGTTGCAAAATGCCGCGCAGCAATTCAAAAAAGACGTTGCAACAATCAAAGGCGGCGCGATTTCGGAATACAAAAACCCGGAAAGCGAAGGCGAGGCGCGGTTCGTTGACGAAGGAGCCAATCCTGAGACCACTCAGCAACATAATTACGGCGTGCCCAATCATGCGGTGAATGGCGAAGATTTTCATATTCACGACGGCTCCGTCGTCATCGCCGCCATTACATCCTGCACCAACACGTCGAACCCATCGGTATTGATCGCAGCGGGCCTTGTCGCGCGCAACGCCCGCGCCAAGGGCTTGCAGGTCAAGCCTTGGGTTAAAACCTCGCTAGCGCCCGGTAGTCAGGTTGTAACCGACTATCTTGATGCGGCCGATCTCACAGACGATCTTGATGCGCTTGGCTTCAATCTTGTCGGCTATGGGTGCACCACTTGTATCGGCAATTCCGGTCCTCTCCCGCAACAGATATCAAACACAATCAACGAAAATAATCTGGTTGCGTGTTCCGTGCTTTCCGGCAACCGCAATTTCGAAGGCCGCATCAGCCAGGATGTTCGCGCCAATTACCTCGCCTCACCGCCATTAGTCGTCGCCTATGCGCTGGCCGGGTCGATGCACTTCAACCTGACGACAGACTCGCTCGGCAAAGATCAAGACGGCAATGATGTTTATTTAAAAGACATTTGGCCTTCCAACAAAGAGATCGCCGAAGTAGTGCGCGAACACGTCACTGCGCAAATGTTTGCAACGCGCTACGCCGATGTCTTTAAGGGGGATGAAAAATGGCGCTCAATCGACGTCAGCGATGCAGAAACCTATCAGTGGCCGCCATCAACTTATGTTGCGAATCCGCCTTATTTTGACGGCATGAAGAAAGAGCCGGAAGCGGTAAAACCAATTGCCGACGCACGCGTCCTCGCAATGTTCGGTGGTTCCATCACCACCGACCACATATCTCCCGCTGGCGCCATCAAAGAAGACGGACCTGCTGGTGAGTATCTGAAATCACATCAGGTGCCGGTTGAGGAATTTAACTCCTTTGGCTCGCGACGCGGTAATCATAATGTGATGATGCGCGGCACCTTCGCCAATATCCGCATCAAGAACCAGATGCTGCCCGGTACGGAGGGCGGCGTCACCAAGTACATACCAACCGGCGAAGAGATGCCAATCTATGATGCGGCGATGAAATACAAAGCAGCAGGCACACCGCTGGTTGTCGTCGCCGGCGAACAATACGGCACCGGCTCATCGCGAGACTGGGCGGCGAAAGGCACGATCCTTCTCGGGGTGCGCGCCGTGATCGCGGGCAGCTTTGAGCGAATTCACCGGTCGAACCTGATCGGCATGGGCGTTCTACCCTTGCAGTTTACTAGCGGTGAAGGCTGGGACTCTCTCGGCATGACAGGCGACGAAGAGGTCACCATTCATGGCGTCGAAGACATCAGCCCGCGCGACACAATTAAGGCGTCGATCAAATTCGCCAGTGGCGAGGCAAAAGAGATAAACGTCCTTGTACGGATCGATACTGCCGACGAGCTTGACTATTTTCGCCATGGCGGGATCCTTCATTATGTGATCCGCAAGCTCGCCGCATAGCCAAAACAACTGCGCCGCACGACGACAACCATTGATTGCATTCTTATTTTCCTGCAATCATAAATGAGTAGTCGCTCCACCGCCTTTACTCTACTCTACTTTATGTAGACTTAGGTGGGGCAACGATTTTCGGGGTTTTTCGATCTGTATCGACCCGCTGGGTTTTGATCCTCTCCAGCACTTGCATGATGTTCTTAGGGACTGATGCAAACGCTTCCGCTTGGTCACGCAGCAATAACGAACTTCTTATTATCAGTCGCGCTGATTATTTTCGATCAGACCTCGGAACAATCAACGTTACTGGAAATGACGTTCCAGGGAAATTCGAACGTCTAGAGTCAAATACATATGTCGAGTTCGGTGCAACAAGTAAGATAATGATCGGCGGCAAAGCGTTCTACGGAACAAGCTGGCTGACACGCGGTTCTGACGTAGAAGTCGCAACTGGATTTACGGAAGTTGAAGCCTTCGCCCAGTATCAAGTTTTCCGTTCAGACCGACATGCAGGCGCGGTCAAGGTCGCTGGTGGTATTCCAGCAAATTTTGACTCTGGCGCCCGCCCCTCCCTCAGTAGCGATGGCGCCGATCTCGAAGTTTCTGCCCTATACGGCCGTAGCATAATTTTTCAGCCTGTTAAAATATTTGCTGCAGCCGAGATCGGACTGCGAAAACGCTTTAGCGATTCCGCTGACCAGGTCCGGTTTCTAACAACATTTGGAATCGAACCGAGTGACCGCTGGACAATTTTGCTCGACACCTACTCAGTTAAGTCTTTGGAGAATGAACGGGCGGAAGGCGTCGACTTCGACATCTTCAAGGTTCAGCCATCGCTCGTTTGGCAGGCGACAGACCGGATATCCATACAAACGGGCATCACGGAGGAAGTGGCCGGACGCAATATTGCCTTGGGAAGAACCTTTTTTCTCGGCTTGAGGACAAGTTTTTGATGTATGACAACCCGACAGGCACAGCACCTACGCATCAAGTCACCACAAGCTTTGAAAAAGGCGTTATCTACACAGCTGTCCAAAGTTTAAAAAACACGGCGCCAGAATATTCAGCAGCTAACGTGTTATCACAGCCTCAAAAACTTATTTCCGCGGCGACAGCGCTCATAATTGGCAGCGCGCTAATTCTCCACCCGACAGCCGCCTTTATTGTATTGAATATAGTCATCACAGTATATTTTATTCTGGCTGTCCTGTACCGGTTGTTGCTGATGGCAATTTCGTGGCGCCTGCCGATTAACAAGGCAAATCCAGCCCCACAATCGACCACATCTGAGCTTCCGGTGATTACCATTTTGGCGCCGCTATATCACGACGCTGAAGCGCTCGCCTCTCTCAGTTATGCTATTGATACGCTGGTTTACCCGACGGCAAAAAAAGATGTAATACTACTACTAGAAGCAGGCGATAATGACACGCTAACTGAGGCGCAGCGGCTTGGTCTAACCAAACGATATGAGGTGATCATTGCGCCTGCAGTCGGCCCAAAGACAAAACCGAAGGCATGCAATATTGGATTGCAAATCGGTCGAGGCGACCTCATCGTTATTTACGACGCTGAAGACCAGCCGGAAAAAGATCAGCTGATCAAAGCCGCGAATGCATTTTTCGCAGCCGATCCAAAACTCGCCTGTGTTCAAGCTAAGTTGAATTACTACAATGCTGATGAAAATTGGCTGACGCGCGGTATTATGGCGCAAGTCGCGGAAAAAACAAATTGCGGTGAGCTAAAAGCCGCATAGTTTTCGTTTTATTATGAATGAAAACGGAAACAAATACGCACTCGCTGCATTGAAAGAAAAACGCGCATCGTTTGCGGGCGAAATCATCGCCTATAAGAAAAAGATCAAATGGCGCGAAGATCAAATCCGCCACCTTGATTCAACAATCCAAGTATTTGAACCGGGATTTGACGTTGATACCGTGCGCCCTAAGCGCCCCTCTAAGAGAGTAAAGTTATTCAAACAGGGCGAGTTGGGCCGCATGTTGCTTGATGTCCTACGGCGTGCTGACA
>JAJFGC010000253.1 GCA_021776345.1 Hyphococcus sp.
CATCAAGCAAAATATCCGGCCCGCCGAAGCGACCAATTTTGGACGCTTGCACGCCAGCCATCGCAGCTTTCAAGAGCAGCGTATCGGCGGCAGCTGGCGCCGCGGCGATAAGGTATCGGCCCTGATCCTCACCAAACCAGAAAGCGGCCTGGCGCTGTTTAACCGGGGTGGCAAGATTAAGCCCACGACCAGCGGCCAACGCCATTTCGGCAGCGGCAACCAGCAGACCACCATCCGAAACATCATGACAGGCTGTGACCAGCCCCTCATCGATCAGTTTTCGGATTAGCTCCCCGGTTTTGCGCTCGCCTTCAAGATCAACTGACGGCGGGGCGCCGTCCTCAATCCCGAAAAGCTCGCGGAGATAAAGCGACTGCCCGAGATGCCCACGGGTGACGCCGATGGCTATCAGTTCCTCGCCAGCTTCGGCGCCGCCAATCCGCACCGTTTTCGTTGCATCTTCGAGTACGCCAACGCCGCCAATCGCTGGCGTCGGCGGGATCGCCTCACCATTGGTCTCATTGTAAAGCGAAACATTGCCGGAAACGACCGGATATCCCAGCACCTCACACGCTTCCGCCACCCCTTCAACAGCGCCGACAAATTGCGCCATGATGTCGGGGCGTTCCGGATTGCCAAAGTTCAGGCAATTGGTGATCGCCAACGGCGCGGCGCCAGTCGCACAGATATTGCGATAAGTTTCAGCAACCGCCTGCTTGCCGCCCTCATGAGGATCAGCTTTGACATAGCGCGGTGTCACATCCGTCGTGATGGCGAGCGCACGATTGGTTCCGTGGACGCGCACAAGGGCCGCATCGCCGCCCGGCATGATGATCGTGTCCCCCATCACCGTGTGGTCGTATTGTTCCCAGATCCAGCGCCGCGAGCAGAGGTCGGGCGTGACCATCAACTTCGCTAGCGCCGTCAGCACCGTGTCGCCGCCAGCCACATCCGCAAGACTGAAGCCTGAGACTTCGATCTCAACACTAACCTTATCAATCACGCCGGCCTCGGCAAGGTTTTGCGCCGCCGCCTCAAGCCCGTCTGTGTCTTTACGCGCGCCAAGATGAGATACGTAAATCTTCACCAGTCCGGCTTCCACTGAAAGACCAACCGCATCAACTGCAGTTTCATCCTTCAATTTTTCATCGATCAACGCATGGGCGATGTTGACCATCTCCACATCACTTTTGCCGCTGGCGATGAGCGTCAGGACGCATTCATCAAAACTCAAAACAGGGTCTTCGAGCGGCGCGGGTTTAGCCAAAGCCTCGTATGGCCGATCATAGTCAGGCGCATCGTCAGCCAGGGGCTTTACTGGTAGATCGCCCACGGTCACACCGCCATGTTGAATGACCAGTCGACCATCGCGGGTGGTCTCACCAATAACAGCAAAATCCACGCCCCATTTTTCAAAAATCACCCGCGCTGCATCTTCCTTGTCCGGCTGGAGAACCATGAGCATGCGTTCCTGACTTTCCGACAGCATCATTTCGTAAGGCGTCATGCCTTCTTCACGTTGGGGAACCTTATCAAGATCAAGGACGAAACCGCCGCCGCCTTTTGCCGCCATCTCAACAGAAGATGACGTCAGTCCGGCAGCACCCATATCCTGGATGGCGATAATCGCATCTGACGCCATCAGCTCAAGGCACGCTTCCAATAACAACTTCTCTGTGAACGGATCGCCGACTTGCACTGTCGGGCGCTTTTCCTCAGACTCGTCGTCGAATTCGGCTGACGCCATCGTCGCGCCGTGGATGCCGTCACGACCAGTTTTGGACCCGACATAGACTACCGGGTTGCCAGCGCCACGGGCGGCGGAATAAAAAATCTTGTGTTTGTCGGCAATGCCGACGGTCATCGCGTTGACGAGAATATTGCCATTATAGCCGCTATGGAAATTCGTTTCCCCGCCGACTGTCGGCACGCCCATGCAGTTTCCGTAACCACCGATGCCGGCGACAACGCCAGAGACCAAGTGCCGCGTTTTGGGATGTGACCAGTCGCCGAACCGCAATGCATTGAGATTGGCGACCGGGCGGGCGCCCATGGTGAAAACATCACGCATGATCCCGCCGATACCGGTCGCCGCACCCTGAAACGGCTCGATAAAAGACGGGTGGTTATGGCTTTCCATTTTGAAAATGGCGGCAAGACCATCGCCAATATCTATGACGCCGGCATTCTCTCCCGGCCCCTGGATTACCCAAGGCGCGGAAGTCGGTAATTTCTTGAGATGGCGGCGCGAGGATTTGTAGGAACAATGCTCCGACCACATGACGGAAAAGACGCCAAGCTCAAGCAAGTTTGGCTCGCGGCCCATATGCTCCTTTATGCGCTCATATTCATCGGGCTTTAGCCCATGCTCGGAGACGATTTCAGGCGTGATGTCAGTCATTCACGTGTGTCTTTCGAAAAAAGGTAAATCAAGGCTATGATGGGGGCTAGCGAATAAAATGCGAATACCAAATAAATCGGTGACGCTGGAAACCGATTCATTGCGTAAAAATACAACCCAAAGGGAAAAGCGATAGAGGTGACAATTAGGAAAACAACCGCGACCTTCACATTCATAACGGACAATAAACGAGCCAACAAAAACGGCGTAATAACGACAATCATGCCCAATACCATTGCGATTGCTGCTCGGTTGAATTCGCTAAACCCGTATCGCATAGAAATTTCGCCAGAAATCACAGCCGTTGAGGCCGCCCACCCGCCAATTAGCCACGACCAGATGAGAGTAAGCCATAAAAACCTAACTACTGGATGCTGTTTTTTTTCCATCACTATCCGGGGTTTTCCGTAGGAACACGCTTCCTTAATGCCGTTGCGCGCGCTACGCAATTCCTGCAGGAATGGTCTGCAATAGACAACATAAATCGAGCGCAGTTATGAACATACAGGACAATGTCAAAGACTATTACGGCAAGGTGCTTGCCTCCTCTGCTGATTTGCAGACAGACGCTTGCTGTACCGTCGATTCGCTTCCCGATTACCTCAAGCCGGTTCTCGCAAACATCCATCCTGAGGTCTCTGCGCGCTATTATGGGTGTGGGCTGGTGGCCCCTCTTGCGCTGGAGGGTGCGCGCGTCCTCGACCTCGGTTCCGGCTCCGGGCAGGATGCTTATGCGCTGGCGCAGCTCGTCGGCGCAACAGGCGAAGTCGTTGGTGTTGATATGACGCCTGAACAGCTGGCCGTCGCCCGCGAACATCAGGACTGGCATACCCAAAAATTTGGATTCTCGAATGTGATTTTCCTCGAAGGCGATATTGAAAAGCTCGAGGCGCTCGATCTGGAACCATCGAGCTTCGATGTCATCGTCTCCAACTGCGTGATCAATCTTGTGGAGGATAAACAAAGCGTTTTTGAGCAAGCACACAGGTTATTGAAATCAGGCGGTGAGTTTTATTTTTCTGATGTTTACGCAGACCGACGTTTACCAGCGGAGCTACGCGATGATCCGGTTGCGCAAGGCGAATGTCTCGGCGGCGCGCTTTATTGGAACGACTTTCTCAACATCTCCAAGCGCGCAGGATTTTTAGATCCACGGCTCGTAACAGGTCGACCTTTGGAAATTAACAATGCAGCCCTACGAGATAAACTCGCACCGGCACAATTCCACTCAGCGACTTATCGGCTGTTTCGCATCGACGAGCTTGAACCAGCCTGTGAGGACTATGGTCAGACGGTGATTTATTTAGGCGGCATTCCTCATGCTGAAAACGCCTTTGCTCTCGATAATCATCACACCATAGAGAAAGGGCGAATTTTTTCTGTATGCGGAAATACTTACCGTATGCTGAAGGAAAGCAGGTTCGCGCCTAGTTTCGAATTTAATGGTGATTGGTCTACGCATTATGGGATATTCCCGGGATGCGGAACACCGTCGTCCTTTGCAGAGGTCTCCGCTAAATCCTCCGTTAGCGGGGCTTGCTGCTAGTCGAGCCAGTATTGATCAATTTCTAGCGGGAAGATGTTATCTTCCATGCGCCCAACCAAACAACGCTCGCCCAAGCGGCGCCGACACTCCAGCCCGCAACGACGTCGCTTGGATAGTGAACGCCAAGGTAAATGCGGCTGATCCCAACCAGCAAAACCATCAATAAAGCAGTAGCAAAAACATAAAGCTGCAAGGCTTTGCGCTTGACTGTGTTGGCGGCAGCAACGCCAAGTGTCAGGTAAATCGCAGCGGCGCTGGCGGAATGCCCGCTCGGGAAACTCCCGCTGGATGCATCAATAAGATGAGGCAGAAAGTCTGGGCGTTCACGTGCGAACACATCCTTGAGCAGTCCGGTAATCACCGTTTCACCAATAACGACAGCAAGCAATATACAGAGATATTTCCATTGCCCCTGGACCACAAATGCACCTGCGAGCATCAAACTCAGCACCGTCAGGACAGGCCAGCCGCCAAGCGCCGTTATGTTCAACATGAAATACGAAAGCCAAGACGGCCCGGCAATGACCGATAGATCATCACCATTGCGTAACGAGATCATCAAGCTTTGTTCAAAAGCGTCGAATCCGCCGAGCCTTACGGTCAGAGAGATGACAAGAAACAAAAGCACGGACGTGAGGAATGCCCACAGAGCCCTTTGCGGCGTAACCATCATACTGGATTGCAGCATCTACTCGTCAGTCTAAGCGGCTCAACGTTGCGCTGACGGCCATGGCTCCGCATAGACGGCATGGCTAACCAACATCGAATATCCGTCGCCGCATGCACCGCCGCTCGTCGGCGCGCCCCAAACAGTCACATGCTTGCCTAACAGATCATCCGCAGGCTGCGTGGTTGATAGCCGTCGCAATTGCTTGTCGCTGGTTCTAAGCAGCAAACAACCACGCTGACTATCCACGATCTCGCCCTGCAACGATGTTTCTTGAGCGCTGATTGAAAGCGCGGCGGCTGGGCGGTCGCCGATTTTCGAGTAATCAGGCAGACGATACCCAGTTGTGACTTTCGGTGACGTAAAATGGGCCGCTGGAACACCTGGTGTTAAAGGCGTTGCCTCCCCTGAAACGCTCAATAGGCGGCAATCGAAACCATCTCCGTTAGGCATTGCCTTGATTTCAACGAAGGTATTGTCAGGGGTAGAAATTATTTTGCGCACTTTATGAATCTTGCCGCCATCGCTCTTGCGTAACACCGGGCATTCAATCAACTGAATATTAGGTGACGGCGATACCGTCGCATCAACAAACCGAACCGGCGACGTTGGAAGACCAGCATGCTTAATTCTCAACGCCGATAATTGCTGATAACTCAGCCGGTCCGCTGTTGAATGGTGGCGAGCGCCTAGCGATTCTTCACGGAGCCATGTCGGCGCCGATGACGCGTCGGCAATACGTCGGTCTCTGACCCGAATGCGCTGAGTGGATCGCGTGACATCCGCTCGTGCATTTAGAATTTGCTTACTCTCGTCGAAACCAACATCGTCGGTGATGGGTGAGCGATAATCCGAAGAGGAATAGTTCGGAGACACAATATATGGATGATTTGATTGAGGCGGTTCAGTGACGGCCCCAGTCGAAGGCGTCGCCGCGCGCAACGTTGCAGCTCCCGTAATCTCATCTGGTATCGCCAAATATTCGCCGGGGCGCACATTGCGTGGATCAACGCCTGGATTGGCTTCGTAAAGCGCTGTCAATCTGACATTACATTGACGCGCAACCTCCGCGAGCGTTATCGGTTCGTCAACTGGATATGAATGGCCGCAGCGCCCAGCTTGGGCGGGGGTCGCGGCCGTTAAAAAAGCGACTGTTACTGCGCTAAAGCCCGCGATCGTAACCTTGTGACGATGTTTCATGAGGACCCCTCCAGATCAGATTCCCAACATAGTTAATAACACAGAATCCGCCCTTGTGGTCCAGCAGATGTTGATTTTTCTGTTGACTAGGCGTCTTCGGGAATTTCAATCCCAGACGCTACAAAGCGCTAACTTATTGAGTATCAACGGCTATTTATAAACAACGGTCAGCGAGCCAAGGCAGCCTTCATTTTTTTTGCGCGCCTACCACAATCGTTTTCCATGCATATCAGACTAACCAGAGGGTTCTGGGGGGCGTTTTGATGTTGAAAACCATCGCCACTCCTTAGTTCTCGGCTTCTTCAATTCATCGATTGTTGTTTACTCCGTATACACTATGTTTTTGGAAATCAAAAATATCGATAAATTTTTAGACGAATTGGAGTTTTTGCAAAAATATAACGCCAATTAACTATCTTCAATTACAGCATTTTAACTAGAAAGGCAATAATAGCACTCGATTGAACCGTTCATTTTATAGGGTGCCTCTATGTCTGGCAATTCGAAATTACCACGCACTAAAGGTAGCGCGTATCCCGACTCTTTGAGACGGTCAAAACGATCATACACGCTTCAAAAATTTGCACGAGATCGCAATGGTAATATCGCGATCCTTTTTGTCTTTATGTCCACCGTGTTGTTTCTCTTCGTTGGTGGTGCAGTCGATTACACGCGCTGGAATTCAGTTCGTGCAGACATGATTGAATCAATGGACGCAGCCAGCCTTGCTGTCGCCCAGCTACAAGACGCAGATGGAACTCTAACACCTGCAGACCTTGAAGAATACGGCGAAAAATTCTTTAAAGAAAATTTTGATTATGAGACAGTGTTAAAAACGGGCTGGGATATAAAGTTTGACCTTAGTGATGATGCTGTAGTGGCAACATGCATTGTCGGTAAACTAGATACATTTCTATTAGGCGTTGCCGGCATTTACGAACTCAATATCGACAAATGTGTTGAGATCACGCCACAAGGCTCTGGCCGTATTGAATTGGCAATGGTGCTTGATGTCACTGGATCGATGGGCTGGAACGACTCTGGCGGCACTCGCAAAATGGATAGCCTGGAGACAGCCGTCACTGCGCTGCTCGATGTGCTGTTTGAAGAAGAAACTGAGAGTAACAAGGTCAAGATTGGTGTTGTGCCGTTTAACCAGCATGTGAGCGCAGGCGGCGCCACTAGCTGGTTGGATAGCTGGGGCGATTTGGACGCCGAGGCGCCTTACCACGGCGCCCGATTCTTTCATGTTGATGAGAATGGCGTGATCGACGCCTCAACAAAAGTCAATCACTACGCCCTGTTTGATTCCGATCCCCGCAATGACTGGGAAGGCTGCCTTGAATCAAGGCCATATCCGTTGGACGAATTAGATACAGTCCCAGGCGACCCCACCACCGTTGCTTTCCTTAGTGCAGCCATGCAAACGCCGTCAGTAGCTGACGAAAGCGACAGTAACGTGCGCGACGCATTTGCAAATGCCCCCGACATCGATCCTGATTTATCCATGGCGATATTGGCATCCTCAGAGAGTTCCAGATTTGTGCCTGTGTTTTTGCCAGACGACCCAGACTGTAACAGCTCACGCGAATGCTACTCTTTAAATGATGTAGGAACGAGCTCTTTGTATGATGCTGACGGTACACTAGACGGCATTGCCTGGGACAGTGAGTGGTTTACAGATCCAGACGACGACCCTGTTCTGACATTTGTTCAGGAAAGTGCATATCCGAATCCATTCAATGTCGGCGATCGCAGAATCACTGACTACACAATTGGCACCGGCTTCGAGAAATATGTACCGGTTGTTCATCAGTTCCGCGAAGTTATCAACAACAACGCAACTAATCCTGGTTTTGAAGACTGGCTCGACCGCATGCGGGTGACCGACGAAGATCAGGAATATATTGTTCGCTCGGGCTATCCAGGTTGGTGGGACCCAGGCACCGAGACCTATCTATATAAATTTCAGTATTCTGAAAATAACTCAGACCAACCGAACCCTCAGGACTGTCCGGAGCCGATTCTTCCATTAACAAATGTGCGCTCAAAGATCGACGGCCCCTCAAACGTAGGGATTATGGATCGATTGACCCCCAATGGCGGAACGAATATCCCCAATGGCATCATTTGGGGCTGGCGCACAATTTCTCCAGATGCGCCGTTTACAGAATCGATTGGCCCCGGGGAAACCGGACCCAATGGCTCCGAGTTTGAAGACTGGCAAAAAGCCGTCTTGATCATGACCGATGGTAATAATGACTTCTCCGATCGAAGCACACATTGGGGTTCGTCTCCTTCATCCTATGGCTTCGAGGTTGAAGAACGCATGGGCGATGGCATCAACGAAGCCGATCAAAATGGCGTTCCGAATATGGAGGACGAAGCGGACGAAAAAATCCTCCGTATCTGTCGCCGAATGAAAGAAGAATCCATCCTCGTTTATACAATCGTCTTCGACGTGTCCGCGGGCAGTGCGATTGAAGACGTTTTCAAGTCATGCGCATCACAACCAGAGGCGCCGTATTTCTTCAACGCGCCAGACGGTAGCGAACTCGAAGAGGCATTCGGCGATATCGCGGATGACCTTGTCAAGCTGCATATCAGTAAGTAGGGCGCGCAAAGATGAATATGATTGGCAGATTATTAATGAAACTGAGGCCAAAACGGCGGCGCTTTGCGGGAGATAGAAGCGGCGCCGCTGCCGTTGAGTTTTCAATAGTGGCGCCGCTTTTTTTGATGATCATGTTTTCAACATTTGAAGTCGGCTGGTTTTTCTTCGCCAACTCAATTGTTGATACATCTGTCGCCGATGCCGCGCGGCTCGTGAAAACTGGTCAAATCCAAAGAGCAGCGGGAACTGATGATGACAAATTCGACATCATCTACGATACTGTTTGCGATATTATGGACACTTTCGGCG
>JAJFGC010000254.1 GCA_021776345.1 Hyphococcus sp.
GCCCGTCGATTTCCGCAAATCCGCCGGGGGCGCCTTGTACGTAAAGAACATAAACGTACACGGATGGATCGTGGATGATTACAGCAAGATCTTCATCATTTAGCCGTCGCCGGCTCACCCAATTATGGGGATCGCCAATCAGCCGATAAAGATACCGGTAATAATGGATCGGCGGCTTTTCGACGCGCAAGAGCGCAGTTTTAACGTGAGGCTTAGGCGGCGTCGGCAAAACCGGCCGTGCGACCTGATCGAGATAGGTGATCGTGACGCTGACGCGTTCACCTGGGCGGTTATCCTGTTGTGACCGGGAATTCACGCTTATCGTTGTCCTTATTGCCCCATTCGGCCCATGAGCCGTCGTAAAGACTGTGGCGGTCATGACCGATGATTTCAAGGGCGAGGGAGAGCACCGCCGCCGTCACCCCAGACCCACAGCTAGTGATGATATTTAGACTAAGATCAACGTTAGCTTCAGCAAAAATTGTTTTGATCTCATCGGCCGGGCGCATGGCGCCGTCAGCATTTATGAGATTGCCAAATGGAATAGTCTTGGCGCCGGGCATGTGCCCGGTATGCAGACCATCGCGAGGTTCAGGCGCAGTACCCAAGAAGCGCGCTGATGGCCGGGCGTCTACAATCTCTTGATTGGTGTCGCTTAGGGCGGCGCGCACCTCATCGGCGTTGCTGACCAAGCTGGCCTTTGGCTGTGTTTTATAATGTGTCGGTTGAATGACGGTTTTGGTATTTGTGACAGCACGGTTTTCCCGCAGCCATTTCGGCAGGCCGCCATCGAGAACGGCAACATCTTTATGGCCCATGGCCCTGAATGCCCACCAGACGCGGGCAGCGGAAAAGATGCCTTGGTCGTCATAGACAACAATTTTGTCCTTGGGTGAAAGTCCAAGAGCGCCAGCGTGTTCTGCGAATTCAGCCGGCGTCGGCAGCATGTGGGGCAGGGATGATTGCTGATCCGCGACCGCATCAATATCGAAGAAAACAGCGCCCACAATATGGCGGTTTTCATAGTCCGTCCGAGCCGGGGCGCCGCCGGGCATTCGCCATGAGCCGTCAATAATCTTGACGGTTGGCTCATCCGCCGTTTCTGCAAGCCATGACGTTGTCACAAGCGGGCCAAAAGATAACATGGGGATTTCCGCTAAATCATCCAGGGCGGGACGGGGAGCCCCTTTGCCCGCAGGAACTCAGGGTTATAAAGTTTCGAGGCATAACGATTACCGTAGTCGCATAGCACCGTGACAATCGTATGGCCGGGTCCTAAATCACTGGCGAGGCGGATGGCGCCGGCGACGTTGATGCCGGCGGAGCCGCCAAGGCAAAGGCCTTCTTCCATTGTCAATTTATAGAGGACATCGAGCGCCTCAGCGTCCGCAATGCGATAGGCGTCATCGAACGTGACCCCGTCGAGGTTAGCCGTAACACGTCCCTGACCAATGCCTTCGGTAATGGAGTCGCCCTCCGTTGCAAGATCACCGGTTTTGACCCACTGAAAAATTTTCGACCCATGAGGATCGCTGACGACACATTTTACATCGGCATTTTTATCTTTGAGGTATGTGGTAACGCCGCTGATCGTGCCGCCGGTGCCGACCGCGCAGGTAAACCCGTCAACCTTGCCGTCGGTTTGTTCCCAAATTTCAGGACCCGTCGTTTCAATATGGATATTGCGGTTAGCCGTGTTGTCGAACTGGTTTGCCCAGAAGGCGCCATTGGGCTCGCTCTCATTCAACTCCTTCGCTAACCGACCGGAATAGTGAATGTAATTATCCGGGTTCGAGTACGGCACAGCATCGACCTCGATCAGTTCGGCGCCATGCAGCCTGATGGCGTCTTTTTTTTCCTGGCTTTGGGTGCGGGGCACGACGATCTTGACCCTGTAGCCGAGGATTGCGCCGACCATTGCAAGACCGATCCCGGTATTACCAGCGGTGCCTTCCACAATGGTTCCACCGGGGCGGAGGGCGCCCGAGGCTTGCGCATCACGGATAATCCCAATCGCCGCGCGGTCTTTAACGGACTGGCCTGGGTTCAAAAACTCTGCCTTGCCCAGAACCGTACAACCCGTTTCTTCCGAGGCGCGCTGCAGCTTGATCAGCGGTGTATTGCCAATGAGATCGACGGAATTTTCTTTAAATTTCATGTATTTGCTCCGGTTTCCGGAAATCCAATGGGTCTAATCTGGTCATTCGTGCTGGCGGTGATCTGCTGGCGACATAGGTCTGTACATTATTTAAGCAATCGGTTGGGTCACAAGTTCATGAGACGATTGACAATTCTCTTTTTTGTTTCTCTTGGCGGCATCATGCCAGCGTCAGCGCGCGATCTCGATGCAAAATTTCTAATCGAACGTAAAGGCAAGGTAATCGGTTATCATACCGTGGACGTTCGCCATACGCCGGCTGGGACGGTCGTGGAGACCGATATTGAAATGAAGGTCAAGCTTCGGGCCAGTTCGGTTGTTTCGTTATAACCGTAAAGCCATTGATATCGAAATAGAAAGGCTTGGCGAGACGCTAGCGCCACATAACCAGCCGGCAGAACATTACCGCGTCGCGGGCACAGTTGATCTAAACATCTGGTATGAGGGTGAGCGCTGGGTTGGATCGACTTTCACCATCAAAGACGAAGAGCTGACCTATGTGCTGGTCGCAGGCGACCGTCAATATGCAACGCTTGAAAACGATCTGGATTAGGTTCTGCGGTCAGTTTTTTTCGCCTCTCGCCAAAGATCTTCCATTTCGTCAAGACTAACTGATCCAAGCTCCCGATCAGAGTGTGCTACTTGTTTTTCGATGTGCTGAAACCGGCGCAAAAACTTTTCATTGGTTCTGCGCAAGGCGGCTTCCGGATCGACCTTTAGATGCCGGGAAAGGTTAGCGAGCACAAATAGCAAGTCGCCGAACTCGTCCTCGATTTTGTCCGGGTCTTCAAGCGCGACAGCCTCGGTTAGTTCGGCAGTTTCTTCCGAGATTTTCGCCAGCACATCCTTAGCGTTTGTCCAGTCAAACCCAACGCTCGCGGCGCGCTTTTGTAATTTGACGGCGCGCGTAAGACCAGGGAGCCCCGCCGGCACATCGTCAAGCAGGCTGACATGGCCTTTGGCCGCGCGCTCCTCGGTTTTTTGCTGTTCCCAGGCGTCAGTTTGTTGTTCTGCGTCGCGCATTTCGGCATCGCCAAAAACATGCGGATGACGCCTGATCATCTTATCTGTAATCGCATTAACAACGTCGTCGAAAGTGAAGAGACCCGCTTCCTTGGCCATCTGCGCATGAAACACGGCCTGGAATAAAAGATCACCAAGCTCATCTTTGAGGGCCGCCATATCGTCCTTCTCGATGGCGTCCGCAACCTCGTATGCCTCCTCGATGGTGTAGGGGGCGATCGTGCGATAATCCTGCTCAAGGTCCCATGGGCAGCCGCCCTCCGGGCTGCGCAGTTTTGCCATCACCTCAAGCAGGTTGTTGATATTGCTGGTCGTTGAAGGCGCTTCCTTGGTCATCTTTTGCTCATCATTATTGGTCAAATCTCTCGAAAAACGCAGTCCTTCATGCCAACATATAGGCCTTTCCGGGTGGATCGATGCGTTGCGACGGGGCTCGCTTTGAGGGCTTTCACTATGATCCTTGATCGGTGTATTGCTACGCGCGACCCTACTGAATTTGGCGAGGGGCGCAACGTTGTGCGCTGTCGCGGGAGAGACAAGGAAAGTATTTTACGATGCCGATCCAAGAGACAAAACTGATATGGCGAAATGGCGAAATGATACCTTGGGCGGAGGCGACCACCCATGTCCTGACCCATGCGCTTCATTATGGTTCCTCCGTCTTTGAAGGAATGCGCGCCTATGAAACGAAGCATAAAGGTGTCTGCGTATTTCGTAATCGCGATCACATTGAGCGGCTAAAATTTTCCGCCCGCGTTTATCAGATTGCAATTGATCATTCGGTAGAGGAGCTGATGCAGGCATGCCGGGATATCATCCGGAAAAATGAACTGACCTCGGCCTATATCCGGCCAGTCGCCTATCTCGGTTATGGGGAGATGGGGCCGTCTTCGCAAAATGTTGCGTCAGAAGTCGCCATTGCCGCTTTTCCCTGGGGCGCCTATCTCGGCGATGAGGGCATGAAAAACGGCGTGAATGTTGCTGTTTCAAGCTGGCGACGCATGGCGCCGGGCACTGTCCCCGCAGGCGTTAAAGCTGGCGGCAACTATTTGTCGAGCCGGCTGGTCAGCATGGAAGCAAAACAAAAAGGCTATGCAGAGGGGATTGGCCTTTCCCACGACGGCACCGTCAGTGAAGGGGCGGGAGAGAACCTCTTTGTTATTGTCAAAGACCGTATTTATACGCCGCCGGCGGCTTCTTCGATTCTAGCAGGCATCACCCGTGACACCGTAAAAGTTCTTTGCAAGAAACTGGGGCTTGAAGTTGTCGAACAGGCCTTGCCGCGCGAACTCCTCTATGGGGCTGATGAAATTTTCATGACCGGTACGGCCGCGGAAGTGACACCCGTCCGCTCGGTCGATGACCTAACGATCAACAATCTGGACTTTCCGATCACGCGCCAAATTCAGAACGCGTTTTTCGGGATATTCAACGGCGAAACCGAAGATGAGTGGGGATGGCTTGACCCGGTTGGCTAGTTCTTCGCTCAGCTAACTAAGAGCCTATATCGCCGCCGTCGTTGCGTTTTATAGCCAAAACGGCCGGACGCGGGGGCATGTCTGATTTGAAATCAGGCCATCTCGTAGATGGCGTTTCATATGATAGATCGCGAGCGTCGCCTGGATGCTGCACGGACAGGAAAAGCGTTTTTGAATCCGGTGTGAATTTCGGTCCGCAAACTTCTGCCCCAACGGGTGCGCGGAAAAATGCGCGCCCAGTTCCACGAAGCGGCCCGTCGGTTTCCATCGCCCAAACGCCGTCCGCCGCGCCGGTTCTTTCGTTGCCATCAGTAGCAATCCATAAACGTCCCGTCGGATCAACCGCACAATTGTCAGGGCTGCCGAACCACCCATTCTCAGACGTTTCCGGATTCCACACCGCGCCAAAAGCTGGGTCATCCGGATCGCCGCATTTAACTAGAAAATTCCATTGTGATTGGGTTGCCGTGAAATCTCCATTCGGTTCAATGATTTCGATAATGTGTCCATGCTGATTATCAGGGCGCGGGTTTGCAGCATTCACCTGATCTTCCTTACGACGGTTGTTATTTGTCAACATCACCCAGACACGGCCGGATTCCGCATCTGGCTCTATATCCTCCGGCCTATCCATGGGCGTGGCGCCAAGCTCATCCGCAGCGCGGCGTGCTTCAATCACAACATCAGCCTGCGAATAAAACCCATTCTCTGCAGTTAACGGTCCTTCCCCATACGCCAATAGCAGCCAATCCACTGTACCGTCTTCGTTAAATCGCGCCGCATAAAGTGAGCCATCATCAAGCAAATCCTTGTTGGCATTGCGATCTTCTTTATTGACGACTGACGCGGAAACAAACTTGTAAACATATTCAAACCGTTCGTCATCGCCACTATACAATACGAGCCGCCCGTTCGGAGCGATCACGCTTTCGGCGCCTTCGTGTTTAAATCGGCCAAGGGCTGTACGTTTTTTTGGCTTGGACTCTGGATCCATTGGATCGACCTCGACAATCCAGCCAAAGCGATTTGGCTCATTCGGCTCCACACCGATATTATAGCGATCAAAGTGACGCGCCCATTGAAACCATGAGCCTGGTACGCCGTATCGCTTGTGATTTTGTGTTTCACTGTGACCTTCGGAAAGCGAACCCTGAAAATATGCATGGATATTTTCTTCAGCCATCAAATAGGTGCCCCAGGGAGTAACCCCGCCGGCGCAATTATACATCGTGCCGGAAACAACCATTCCTTCAGGATCATCTGAAGTTCTCAAACGCTCATGCCCTGCGGCAGGCCCGGCGACTTCCATAGGCGTAGAATCGGCAGTGATGCGCCGATTGTAATCGGAAGGAACTACTGGCGACCAGCTTCCGTTTCGCCTAACCACTTCGATTACGGAGCCGCCATGGCCCGCCATTTCGATTTCACAATGCTCTTTCGTAATGCTGTCTGGGTAGTTTTCAGCAACGCCGGGAAACATCATTGTTGTCGATGTGTATTCATGATTGACGCATAGCAGGGCGCGCGCTTCATCGTCCTCATTTGGTTCAAGTGGAACAAACCCAATGTAATCATTGTTGCAACCAAACTGGCGTCTTTGGGCGGCGGCGCTTTGATTGAGGGGGTCAAAATCCGGCGAATCAGAAAACAGGGGATCGCCCCAACGCATTAAAATGTCAGCGGAATATCCTTTTGGTACGTGATGAGTTTTATCAATGCCACGAGCAATTTCGCTAAATTGGAAGGATGCATCTGATGTCGTTTTAAATCGGGCTATGCTGCAACCATATACCGTCAAGCTCGATGTCGCGACCAAGCCGCCGACAAACCCGCGCCGCGAAAGACGCAACCCAATTAAATCACTAATTGTCTGCGCTCCGTTAGCAGGCCTTGGATTGCTTGGATCTTTTTCAACCTGTTTCATCGATTGCCCTTGTTTGCTTGCCGGCAAAGCCGAATCTTGACGGAGGGTTTGCCCGGAATTGTTTGTTGCTGTTTGCTCTTAGATAGCGCAGCACAGGGCCTGTGGCGAGTGTAATAATGATAGGTCTTTAGTGCTTGATGTTAAATTGTGACAAGCTGACAAATCTTGATGCAAGGCAGTGGCGATCGGCGTATTCTATGGGGAAAATGGGGATATCATGACCAATTTTTTGCGAGTTGGCGGAGTGTTGCTGCTTGGACTCATCCTCGCCGCCGCGCTTTATTTTAAAACGCCCGCGCCGGCGCCGTTTGACCGGAAAGCTGCGATTGTGGCCGCCGACGCTTACGACGTCCGGGTCATTCGTGACCGTTTTGGCGTGCCGCATATCTATGGCGAACGCGACGCCGATGTCGCATTTGGTCTGGCTTACGCCCATGCGGAAGACGACTGGGCGACGATGGAAGAGGTAATCTTTTTCTCCCGGGGTGCGTTGGCGGAACGCAAAGGCAAAGACGCCGCGATCCCTGATTTTCTCATTGGCGCCTTACGGATAGGGCGCGACATTGAAGCAAAATATGAAAGCGATCTCGCGCCGGAAACCCGGGCGCTGGCGGAGGGCTATGCTGCCGGCGCAAACTTATGGTGTGCAGAAGACAAGGACCGATGCGCCCCCGGCGCTGCGCCCGTGACGCCTTATGATGTGATTGCAGGGTTTGCGTCGCGTACGCCGTTTTTTTATGGGCTTGATGTGCAATTGACGGCACTTTTCGAAGGTGATGTGAAAACCGTCAAGGCTGCCGAGAATGCGCGAGAAGCCTTCTTTCATATCAACAAAAGCGCTGAAACAGGATCGAATGCAATGGCCGTTGCTCGAAGCCGTTCTGCTGATGGCCATACGCGATTAATGGTCAATTCCCACCAACCATATGCGGGACCGGTTGCATGGTATGAAGCGCGACTAAAGTCGGAGGAGGGATGGGATATGATCGGCGCCCTGTTTCCTGGCGCGCCAATTATCCTCCATGGTGCAGGGCCTAATCTGGGTTGGGCTCATACCGTTAATCGCCCAGACCTTGTCGATGTCTATGAATTGACAGTCGACAACATCAAAAATCCAACAAAATACAAATTCGATAGTGAGTGGCGTGATCTTGACACCGAAACCGTCAATTTTCGGGTCAGGCTTTTTGGCCCATTTAGTCTGCCGGTAAAACGTAAAGCCTATCATTCAGTTCACGGACCGGTATTCGTTACCAAGCATGGCGTTTTTGCCGTTTCATATGCGGGCGCCGGTAATATTCGTACAGCCGAACAATGGTACCGCATGAACAAGGCGCAAAATTTCGCCGACTGGCGTGAAGCAATGAGTATTGGAGCCATTCCGAGCTTCAATGCGGTGTATGCGGATCGTGACGACAATATCGGATATTTCTATAACGCCGCAATCCCTGTGCGCGATCCAGCTTATGACTGGTCCAGCGTTTTGCCTGGCGATACGTCCAAAACGCTCTGGCAGGGTCAACGTTCGTTCGATGTGGTGCCGACCGTCGTCAACCCAGCGGCGGGATATGTTGTGAACGCTAATCACACGCCGTTTTTATCAACCGGTGAGGGCGATAATCCGGACGAAGCTGCGTTCCCGCCGCATTTTGGGATCGACACAAGAACGACCAATCGAGGCCTTCGCATTCAAGCGCTTTATGGCGGCGATAGTGAAATCACCGAGGAAGAATTCCTGCGGTACAAGATGGATCATATCTATGCAGAAGATTCGAGGGTGATGGAGTTGGTGCGAAATGTGACAAAGCAACCATCAGACGAACCGCTGATCAAAGAGGCAGTGTACGTCCTCAAGTCCTGGAATGGCAGCGCTGATGCAAGCAATCGTGCTGCACCATTAGCGATTCTCACCGCGCAAAAAGCGCGCGGCTATCTCCTCGATGACGAAGGTGTAGAAAACCCCGATCAGCTGGAGGCGCTGCGTCAGACAGCGAAGTCGTTGAAAGATATTTTCGGCCGCGTCGATCCTGAATGGGGCGAGGTTTTGAGGTTCAGGCGAGGTGATATTGATCTGCCAATTAATGGCGGACCGGATACACTCCGCGCGGTTTATCCATCGAGCTTGCTTGAAGACGGTCCGCTGACCGCGGCCGGTGGCGACACCCATATCTTATATGCGGACTGGTCGGCGGATGGCGCATCGAATATCCAAACTATCCACCAGTTTGGCGCGGCGACCCTGGATAAATCTTCGCCACATTATGACGACCAGGCGGAAATGTTCGTCAATGGCGAATGGCGGACGCCGGCTATGGAACTTGAGGCTTTGCTGGTGGAAGCGACAGCGGACTATCAGCCGGGCAAAACAGCAAAATAGGCTGCATTGAACTGTCCTAACGAGGGTGAGTGTTCAATCATAAGCTTGTCGCACAATTTATATTGTCGCAAATTATATTAGCAATAAGATGACGAAATACGCTGGAATCAGACACGCCGGCAGATGCCATAAAAGACCGCTGCCGGCGTCATCTTTTTCCAGGATAAAATCTCACCCCCAAGGTTGATCCGTCCTGGAGTTTCGGGATCTCCCCCTGAAAGTACGCTAATATTAGCAGGGCCTTAGCACGCATTATAGGAAATATTGGCCTTGCTGCTGGGTATACACACGGCGGCTCAGCTCATCATACGCTTGCAAGCGGCAAATTCAGCGATTCAAAGTGCCTTTTGGCCTTAACTTCACGCACTAACGCCATCTGATTGCTAAAAAACTGTGATGGCGTCACGCCGATAAAAGTTTTGAACTCTTTGATGAAATGCGACTGATCATAAAAATCGACGCCGGCATCTTCCCATGGCGCAATGTTATCGCGAATGCGGTCTGCAGCCCGTAAGGTGCGATATTTCCGCTGTAGCAATTTGGGGGACGCGCCAAAATATCTTTTTGCCAGCCTGTCTGTCTGGCGGCGAGACACGTCCATCCTCTCAATAAGACGATCAAGGTCGAGATTATCGTCTCTGACGAGCCAATCCTCGATTGCTTGCGGGTATGGGTTTTGGCGACCTGCTCGGCGCTTCAATAACGCGGTGAAATAGTTATCACAGATCGCCGCCATTGCCGCCGGTCCGTCCGCACGAAGAACCTCGTCCAATTCAACGCCAGCAACCTTGCGCGCAACATCAGATAAATCGAATACTTTGTCGGCTGCCTCATGGGCGTTAATGCTGAAAAGTTGTATCCAGCCGCGGGGTCTGATGCCGATGCCAAACACGCTTGTCCCTGCGCTTGCTTTCATCTTATAGGCGCCCATTGTCGGGCCGATCAAAATGGTTGACGTAATTTTTACGACGTCACCACCCGGCATTTCGAATTCGCCTGCGCCATCGAGCAATACACGGACATTCCCAAGTTCAGCGCATAGCGGTTGAACAGCGGCTATTGGCGTCGCGTAATAGTAATAAGCGCGCACATAATCGCGAAGCTCAGGCCGAGGAAGGTAATATTTTAGCTCCATATTACGCTGGAGTATTACCCGAAATTTTCAGAATGAAACTAGCAGAATCGGCTATATTATTGATATCGTGGCATTTTTTCCATTTCATCATGGATAAGTTCCAGATATTCGGGATTTTCCTGAGCC
>JAJFGC010000255.1 GCA_021776345.1 Hyphococcus sp.
TTGGCGATATCCAGATCGGTGAACGCGGCAATCAGACCCGCATCGCATTTTTGTGCAAGGGCGCGTGTGTTCTTGAAAAACGCGAGACTGACCTCTTTTTCCTCAGCGGTGTTGATGTGGCGTTTGAGCTCGACTTGTCCGCGCGCAGCGACCGCATTCAGCGCTTGCAGGCAACGCCAGAGGGCGCTGGCGCCATGCTGCGAATCGAGACGAACGGCATCATTGGTTACGCGAATGTAAAAAGTTGTGTCGTTGGCGGGCAAGATGCGGCTTGTCTCGATTTGTTTTTTGATCCGGCGCAATCGACTGCAGCCAAGCTTGCGCCGGAACGCAAGCCCGTTGCCGCACAATCAGAAGAACGCCTTGTTGCGGCGAGACCGGCGCCAAAGACGAAAACCGCGGTGACCAAACCGCCATTGCGTGAGGGCTCGCCGGACCGGTATTTGACCTTCGCCGAACTGGCGGCGCCGGAACGGCTTGAGCCGCCGACGGGCGCGATCCTCGCCAAAGTGCAGCCGATTGAACCATCAGTCGAAGTGCGCAAGCCAACGATCCGCGAGAACGAGCCTCTGGTTGAGCCGCTGGTGCTTGATTTTAACGACCGCATTCTGGTTCTTCTCAAAAAGGATTTGAGCCCCGCTTTTTGCAACAATGCCGAAGCAACCTTGCAAGCTGATGCCTGGGCGTTGGGCGCCATGGTCGATACTGGCCTGTGCGCAGCGTCGCGCGGGGATATGGTTGCGGCCGACGCGACATTGGCGCGGCTTTTGGAATATACGCCAGACAATTATGAAGCGCTTGTCGGTCGGGCCGTGATCGCTGAGCAGGCGCAAGAGCGGGGCGTTGCGCGAAAATATTATCAGGACGCCCTGAACTCGCTGCCGCCAATTGAAGAATCAAACCGGATTGTTCAGGCGATGGCGGCGCTGAATTAGCGTCGAGGCTTATGTTACTTTTCCGCGTATGGCGTATTCTGCTTTGCGCCATTCTTCCGATCTAAGGACATCGCTAAGAATTTCGGCGGCGTCCCAGATATCGGCATAGCTCAAATAGAGCGGCGAAAATCCGAACCGCATAATGTCCGGGGCTCTGAAATCTCCAATGACGCCGCGAGCGATCAACGCCTGCATGACCTCATAGCCATGCGAAAATTTGAGTGATACATGGCCGCCGCGCCGTTCTGACGGCGGTGGAGAAATGTTTTCCAGTCCCAAATCAGCGCTAAGGGCGAGGAATATGTCGCCCATTTTCTTTGCCTTCCCCTCGATCTCACTTATTGGCGCATCTGCAAACACATCAAGCGCGGTATCAAGCGCACTCAATGATAATATTGGCGGGGTGCCGCAGGCGAAGCGACTGACGCCGTCGGCAGGCGCATAGGCTTCGGCAAATTGAAATGGCGCCGCATGCCCCATCCAACCCGATAAAGGTTGGCGGAGGTCCTTCGCAGCCTCGTGATCAACATAGACAAACGCCGGCGCGCCAGGCCCGCCATTGATGAATTTGTAGCCGCAACCAACCGCAAAACGTGCACCGTGTTTTTTCAGATCAACGGATATCACGCCTGCCGCATGACTTAAGTCCCAGATGATTGCGATGTTTTTTTGCGCGGCGGCGTCTTCCCATGCGGCGATATCCGCAACGGCGGCAGTTTTGTAATGGACGATACTTTTGATCAGGACGCTGACATCATCCGAAAGCGCATGTTGATCAGCGTCCGGTAAGAGGCGGTGTAGCGGCGTATTGGTTAAGTGCGACAGCCCTTGTAGAATATAGCCGTCTGTCGGAAATTCATCCGCATGGTACGCAATGGCGCCGGCGCATTTTTTACAAAGCGCGGCAGCCAGTTTGAAAATATTGACCGAAACCGAATCGGCGACGAGAACGTCTTGTGGGTCGGCGCCAATCAGGGGCGCGATTTTTTCACCGCATTTTTTTGGCAGATCCATCCATCCCGCGTCATTCCACGATCTGATAAGGCCATGACGCCATTCTGTTTCGGCAGTTTCGCGTAAGCGCCGCAACGCCCTTCGTGGCGGGGGGCCGAGAGAATTGCCGTTGAGGTAGATAATTTCTTGCGGCAGATCGAATTGCTCGCGTAAACGGGCGAGGGGATCTTTACGATCGAGAGCAAAGGCGTCGTCGCGAGATGACGGAATCATTCGATCGGCCTTAGGAGCGCGCGAACGGGAGAAGAATCGAGACCCGCGAGCTTTAGGGGCGGCGCAATCAACTCATAGAGTCCTTCGTCAACATGATCGAGCAAGAGGCCTTCGAGGATGCGCATGTTATGGGTGAAAATTGCCCTGTGAGCATCCATGATCTTTGACGAAGCTGGATCAAGCGACGGCGTGTCGATGCCGATGAGGTTGACGCCATTTTCCGCGAGCCAGGTGATGGCGCCAGCGCTCATTGCGGTAAAGCCCGGATCCCAGATTTCCGGTTGGCGTTGATAGGTGCGAATTAAAATGCGTTCGGGAACCTTTTTTGCGAACCGCGCGACCGCATCGCGCACCATCGTCTCTGTCAACAATGCCGCATCATTGATCATGTGAACAACCGCACACGGACCGATATAGGCGCTAACATCAACATCGTCGATCGCTGCGCCGTTGGGGTCGTAATGTAGCGGCGCATCTGCATGGGCGCCGGTATGGGTGGACATAGTCAGCTTCGAAACATTGACGGGTGTGTCGCCGCCAATCGTCCAGATGCGTTCCGCATGGAATTGTGTATCGCCCGGAAAAACCGGCGTCACCGGCGAGACCGGCGGCGTAATATCAATAAATGTCATTTGTTTTATCGCCGTGCAGTGAGTGTGCGTTGATTATTGGTTGTGAGCTTTAAGGCGCCATCGTCGAGAATTTCGAAGTAGCCAGTGTTTGATAGGATATCGAAAAAGAGTATTTCCTGGCTCATCACTGCTGGTGGACACGCTTTTTTCGTTGAAGCTACAGGCCCAATCTCAATTCCTTCGCCGTTGAGCCTATAGGCTGCGCTATACTGGTTGCAGGCGCCGTTGCCGGAGACGCCGCCCTCGCCATCAAACTTTAATGCGGTGCGGGCGATGTCAATGACGCCGCCGCCATTGAGATCTTCGACAACCCACTCGTCGCCGGTAAGAAGGTCACCAGGTTCACCGCCGCACCCTGCGAGTTTGTAATCTACAAGATTTATCTCCACGCGATTAGGATAGTTCAACCCGCTCATTACGTCCGTGCAAACTTCGTCATAAATTCTAATTTCAGAGGTTGGCCCATTAGAGGCAAGGCGGTAGCGAAGATACATTTCCTGCTGCTCTGGCGAAGGCGCCGGGGAGAACTCAAACACTTGTTCTCCATCGTCGGCTTCGATGGTAATTTGCTCTTGTGCAATTTTTAAAATCCAGCCGGGCTCTTGGCCGATGGCGCTGTATATTTCTTGCGAGGTTTGCGGGTATTGAACCTGCGTTGGTTCGTGTGTGCAGCTTGATAGCATTAACGCCCAGACTGTGAGGGGAAGTTTTGAGCGCATGGTCATTGAGGCCCCTTCGATAGAAATTAGACTCAATTTTCGCAACGTTATTGGGTCCTGGCCGCGGGATCAACCATCCGCGCTTGACCCGTGATACTATGCGGATGAAAGTCTCTAACCCATTCGGAGAGCCATCGATGTCTGACCGGGCCTTAGTCTACCATTTTAACCGCGCGATCGTGCGCCCGCCGGGGAAGTCGGTAGCGCAGGCGCTGCGCGCTGGGGCTGGTGATGATCCATCGTATGACGGGGTCGCCTCAGAACATGCGGCCTATGTCGCTGCATTAGGTGACGTGGGCATTGAGGTTTTGACATTGCCTGTTCTGGAAGCGTTTCCTGATTCGATTTTTATCGAAGATCCAGCGCTCGTCTTTCCCGAAGGGGCTATCGCGCTTCGCCCCGGCGCAGAGAGTCGTGCGGGCGAAGTCGCAGAAATTGCGCCAGCGTTGCGCGACCATTTTGACCTTGTGCTCGACTTACCAGGATCGGGGTTTGTTGATGGCGGCGATATTTTGACGACACAGAACAAAGTCATGATCGGTCTTTCCGCGCGCACCGACAAAGCCGGCGCCGACGCCTTGATTAAATGCCTTGAAAAACTCGGCCGAGCCAGTGAGATCGTTGATACACCGCCGGATGTGTTGCACTTCAAAACCGATTGTTCGCTTTTGGATGAGGCGACAATCCTGACGACGTCGCGCCTTTCCAGATCCGGTGTGTTCAAAGGGTTTGAGGAAATCATCGTTCCCGACGGCGAAGAGGCGGCGGCGAACGCCTTGCGCGTAAATGACGTTGTCTTTGTTGGCGCCGATTTCCCTCAAACAATCGAAAAGTTGCAACAGCGCGGTTATGATGTTGTCGCGCTCAAGACGTCGGAGATCGGCAAGATTGATGCTGGGCTGTCTTGTATGTCGCTTCGCTGGATGCAGGGGACGCCATAAAAGCCATCTTCCGTTCAGAAAGCTTGACGGCGCAAGCAATGCGCTTGAAGCTCGGCCTATGGATCAGTCTGCTGAGCAACCAACGGATACAAAATCAACAAAAGGCAGCATTGGTTTCTGGAAATGCTGGTCGATGTCTGTTGGCGTGATGATCGGTTCGGGCGTATTTTTGTTGCCTGCTGTTCTCGCGCCCTACGGCTCGGTCAGTTTTTTAGGGTGGTTGGTCACCAGCGTTGGCGCGATCTTAATTGCCCTCGTGTTGGGGCGTCTCGCCGGACGTACAGACCGCAGCGGCGGCTTTTATATTTATGGCCAGGAGGCGTTTGGCGAGCTTACCGGCTTTGTTGTTGGCTGGAGTTATTGGCTGAGCATCTTGTTTGCGGTGGCGGCGATCAGCGTCGCGTTTGCCGGATATGCCGGCGCGGTTATCCCGGCGCTTGGCGCCAATAATGTTGTCCAGGCGCTTGTCGCCACAACGATGATCTGGGCCGTGACTGCGATCAATATTCGTGGTGTCGCTGAGGCAGCGTCTGTGCAGCTTGTGATGACACTGTTAAAAATTATTCCCTTATTAGTGATCATTGGCCTCGGCATTGTCGCGGGAACGCCTGACAATATTCCGGCGTTTAATCCGCAACAATTGCCGCTCGGCAATGCGCTTGCGACGACCGCGCTCCTCACTATGTGGGCGTTTATCGGCATTGAAGCGGGAACGGTGCCTGCCGGCGACGTGATCGACGCAAAACGCACTGTGCCGCGCGCCGTTGTGGCGGGAACGCTTTGTGTTGCCGCCCTTTATATTGCGTCAACCGCTGCGGTGATGATGCTGGTGCCGGTTGAGCAGTTGATGGTGTCCGAGGCGCCATTTGCCGATGCGGCCGCTAAGCTTGGCGCTTTTGGCGGGCCGATGATTGCGATTGGCGCGCTCATCTCAACGGCGGGCTCGCTCAACGGCAATATTTTGTTGAGCGGTCAAATGCCGATGGCGGTTGCTCGCGATGGATTGGCGCCGAAAATTCTGGCTGACACAAACAAAGGTCACGCGCCGATGCCAGCCCTGGTGATGTCATCGATTTTTGCGACGTTGCTGTTAGTCCTGAATTACAGCAACGGTCTTGTCTCGGCGTTTACGTTTCTGATTTCCATGTCGACGCTTGCGACGTTGATGCCATACGCTGTTTCGGCAGTCGCCGAGCTGCGCCATTCGATCAAGGCGGCGCGCGCCTGGGCGGTGATTGCGATTATCGCGCTAATTTATGCAGTGGTGGCGATGGCGGGCGCTGGCGTTCAAACCTTATTGTGGGGCGCCGCCTTGATCATCGCCGGTCTTCCGGTGTTTTATTGGTCGACGCGAAGGCAACCGTAAAAACAGGATTTGGCGTGGCGACGATATCGGAACTGGAAACCGGGCTACCGGCATGGACCTATACGGATCCGGATTTCTTCGCGGCGGAGCGCGAAAAAATATTTTCATCGAGTTGGCAACTGATCTGCCATGAAAGCGATATTGCAACGCGCGGCGCGTATGCGACGTTGAACTTTATGGGCGTGCTGATTTTTGCGGTGCGCGGTGATGACGGCAAAGTTCGCGCTTTTAAAAATGTCTGCCGCCATCGCGCCGCAAGGCTGCTTGATGAGGCCTTTGGCCAGTGTTCGTCACGCATTGTTTGTCCCTATCATGCGTGGACATATGACTTGCAGGGCCGCCTGGTCGGCGCGCCCCATCGTCAAAGCTATGAACCATTTGATGCCGAAGAATATTCGCTGAAGGAGCTCGCGCTCGACCGTTGTGGCGGATTTATTTTTGTCCAGCTTGGCGGTGATGGCGCGTCATTTAGCGAGTTTATAGCGCCGTTAGCGTCAGAGTTTGACCTCTACAAGACAAAAGAAATGCGCGCTCTTGGCAGGGTTACACTGCGTGAACGCGCGGTCAATTGGAAAGTCGCCACAGACAATTATGTCGACGCAATGCATTTACCGGTCGCTCATGATGGTCTCAATAGTCTCGTCGGCGACAGCTACACGCTCGCGATCGAAAATGGCGCGCATCGCATTGAAGCGGATATCGACCAATCGCCCAATCAATCGCTTTCTGTGAAAGCCTATCGAAAATATCTGCCGACGGTCGAACATCTTCCCAAAAGCAGACAGCGCAAATGGCTTTACCTAAAACTCTGGCCCAATCTTGCGTTTGATATTTATCCCGACCAGATCGACTTCATGCAATTCATTCCAATGACGCCGAACCGTACATTGTTGCGGGAGGTATCCTATGCGGTTCCAGATGATCGCCGGGAAATGAAAGCCGCGCGTTATCTTAACTGGCGAATCAATCGGGTTGTTAATCTTGAAGACAAGGATTTGCTCGATCGGGTTCAGGCAGGTCTTGAGACCGGCGATTATGAACCGGGGCCATTGTCGCGCGATGAAATATGTCTGCGTGATTTTGCTTCCCGGATGCGCGTGGAGTTGCCGATCAGTAGGGAGCGCCAGCGGCCCTCTTCCGATGCCATCCGCCGGGCGAGCACAGCTTGACCGATTGGCGAACCCCGCCTAGCGTCCGCCGAAATTAGGCAAAGCAGATCCGATGACCGACAAGAAAAAACATTCCTTTCAAGGCCTTATCATGACGCTTCAACAATATTGGGCGGATCAGGGATGTGTGATTTTGCAGCCCTATGACAAGGAAGTTGGCGCCGGCACATTTCATCCGGCAACGACGTTGCGCTCGCTCGGGCCGAAACCCTGGAAGGCTGCCTATGTGCAGCCATGCCGGCGCCCGACCGACGGCCGCTATGGCGCGAACCCGAACCGCTTTCAGCATTATTATCAGTTCCAGGTGGTGTTGAAGCCATCCCCTGACAATCTGCAGGAGCTTTATCTTGGCTCGCTTGACGCCATCGGTATTGATCGCTCTGTACACGACATAAGGTTTGTCGAGGATGACTGGGAAAGCCCGACGCTCGGCGCCTGGGGGCTCGGCTGGGAGGTCTGGTGCGACGGCATGGAGGTGACGCAGTTCACTTACTTCCAGCAGGTCGGCGGCTTTGACTGTAAACCGGTTACCGGCGAGCTGACCTATGGGCTCGAACGCCTGGCTATGTATGTGCAAGGCGTCGATAACGGCTTTGATCTCGACTTTAATGGCGAAGGCGTCACCTATGGTGATGTTTTTCATCAACAAGAAGTTGAGTTTTCCGCTTTCAACTTTGAGCTTGCTGATACGGATGTGCTCTTCGAGCAGTTTAAGGAAGCAGAAAAGTCTTGTCTTAGGATCATCGAGGCAGGCAAGGCGGATGATAAGTCTTATGCGCTGCCAGCCTATGATAAGTGCATCGAGGCAAGCCATCTCTTTAATTTGCTTGATGCGCGGGGCGTCATTTCCGCAACGGAGCGTCAGTCATATATCCTGCGTGTCCGGACGCTATCGAAAGCATGCTGTGAGGCCTGGCTGGCCAGCCCTCAGGGGCGCACAGAAGGCGCCGGCGTCGTCGATTATGCGGAGGCTTGAATGACGAAAGCATCTCTGCCGCTGGAAGGCGGCTGCCAATGCGGCAAGTTACGGTATGAGGTCAGCATGCCGCCGCTGATGATTTATTGTTGCCACTGCACTAACTGCCAGAAAATCAGCGGCAGCGCGTTCGTGCTATCCGCAACGATATTGGAGCCGTCATTTCAATTCACCGCTGGCGACGCGCGGAAAACGGAATGGATTTCCGACGCCGGCAATCAGCGCTTCGGCTATTTTTGCGGCGACTGCGGGACGCGCATTGCTCACGGGCAAACGCCATCCATTGGTGTACTGAGTTTACGCGCCGGAGCCTTCGACGATAGGAGCTGGGTTGAGCCGTCCGGGCATATCTGGACGAAAAGCGCTCAACGCTGGATAAAGTTCGATGACGCTGACATATTATGCGCCGAGCAACCAACTGACTACACAGCTTTTGTCGAGCGTTTCAAATCAAAGGGTTGCTTTGAGGATTAGGGCGCCGGGAAAAATCCGCAAGCCCTTTAACTTCGCCGTTTTTGCGACGCTATGCAACAAGGCCGAATATGGCTAGTTTCCTCCGTATCAAGCATAAGGGAGAGAACTAATGTTTGGACTAAAACTAATTCCTGTTCTCGTTGCGACAGTCGCATTTTATTTGGTCGGCTTTCTTTGGTACGGCGTAATTTTCATGAATATGTGGATGGCGTCCGCTGGCTATACAGAGGCGGATTTTGAAGGAGCCAGCCCTGCGTGGATGGCTTTAGGGCCGGTTATTTCCTTGCTTAGCGTCATCGGTATAGCGAAAGTACTGCAATGGACAAACGCGGCGTCTGTTAGTGATGCGGTGCAACGCATATTGATCGTCTGGGTGGCGTTTGGTTTGACGATGGCGCTCTACGGCCTCGCCTATAGTCCAGCGCATTCATTCAATCTGTTTTTTATTGATGCATCGCATGTGTTGGTTGGATGGCTCCTGGCCGGGATTATTTTGACAGTGATGAAATAACGGCAAAAATCGTCTATAGGTGAACGAGGCGGCGGTTAGCGCCGTCTCGTTGTCGTTTGGGGCGAGGCTATGGGATGGGGATGAAGCGCAAGGAAATAGACAAGGCCTTGAGTGCGCCTGAGAAGAAGCGTGCGAAAAAGCGCAAGCGCAGTTTCCTCGATCGGATCACGATCACGTTGCGGATTGCCGCCTGGTCAGTCGTCTTGTTATTTCTTGGGTCAATCGTCTGGGCGGGTGTTTATCGATTTGCGCCGGCGCCCGGTACGATGCTGATGGTCGAGCGCAAACTTTCCGGCGATGAGATCATTCATCCGTGGAAGCCGCTTGAAGAGATATCTCCACATTTGGTGACGGCCGTGATTGCAGCAGAAGATACCCGTTTTTGTCTCCACAATGGTCTCGACTTTGAGGCGATCGACGAGGCGATGGAGGAGGCCGAAAACGGCAAGCGGTTGCGCGGCGCCTCGACGATTTCACAGCAAACAGCGAAGAATGCCTTTTTGTGGTCCCATCGCAGCTGGGTCCGCAAGGGCGCTGAAGCCTGGATGACGCTGGTCATCGAAACTTTGTGGTCGAAGCGGCGCATCATGGAAGTATATTTAAACATTGCCGAGTGGGGAGATGGCCTCTTTGGCGCAGAGGCGGCGGCGCAGAAGCGATTTGGCAAAAGCGCGAAAAACCTGACGCAACAGGAAGCGGCGTTACTGGCGACGGTGTTGCCCAATCCGAAAAAATGGCGGGTTGATCCGCCGGGTCGTTATGTCCGCAGTCGCGTCGTGACGATCCGCGGTCGCATGGGGCAGGTGAGGCGGGACGGCCTCGATGGTTGCGTTCTTGCCAAATAACCGGAGAAAATTATGAGTGTGATGGTGATCGCCTGTTTCAAACCCAAGCCCGGTATGACCGATGCGCTCAAGGCGCATTTGAAAACGCATTTACCGACTTTGCGCAGCGAGGGTTTGGTCGGCGATAGTGCCGTCCTATGCGGCGAGGCGCCGGATGGAACAATCGTCGAAGTTTTTTGCTGGGAGTCTATGGATGCGATTGAGGTTGCTCATAAAAATGACGCTGTTCTGGCAAATTGGGCGATCTTCGAAGAAATCTGCGATTATGTTGCGATTGGCGACGTGGCGGGCGCGGACAGTCTCTTTACGCCATTGACGCCAATTGATTTACAAGGAGAGCCTTAAATCATGACAGCACCGCATATCGCCCAAAAATCGCCGATGCCTGTCGATGTCGAAGAAGGCAAGTCTTAGTTCTGGTGCGCCTGCGGTAAATATGCGGCGCAGCCCTTTTGTGACGGGTCACACAAAGACACCGACTTTACCCCGATGAAATGGACCGCGCCGGAAACAAAGCGTGTCTTCTTCTGTTGCTGTAAACAAACCGCCGGCGAGCCGCTTTGCGACGGCAGCCATAACAAATTGTGAGCGTGATGAGATATTTACTGGTCATTCTTCTGATCCTGACCGCCGCTGCGTGCGGCGCCAAAACCGAAAAAGGCGTGCGTGTCCTGATGGAAACGAGCGCGGGGGTGATCGAGCTTGAGCTCTATCCGGAAAAAGCGCCGATCAGCGCCGGCAACTTCCTGACCTATGTCGATGACGGTCTATATGACGGCGCGCATTTTTATCGAACGACCCGGCCTGACAATGATTCGATGATCGAGGTTATTCAGGGCGGGCTGTGGGCGCCGTTTAAAGAAGACG
>JAJFGC010000256.1 GCA_021776345.1 Hyphococcus sp.
CACCCATGTCGCCGGCAAGATTGATCCGACTGCGGATTTTGAGGTCGTTGAAACGGAGCTGATGCTCGCTGATCTCGAAAGCCTCGAAAAGCGCCGCGCCAATCTTGAGAAAAAAGCCAAGGGCCAGGACAAAGAAGCCAAGGCCGCGATTGTCTTGGTCGATAAAGCCCTCGAGGCGTTGCATGAAGGGCGCCCGGCCCGCACGGTCGAGATTGACGATGACAGCAAAAAAGCCTGGGCCGGCCTTCAGCTTTTAACGTCGAAACCGGTTCTTTTTGTCGCCAATGTTGACGAAGGTTCTGCCGCTGACGGTAATGAGCATTCCCGCGCGGTTGAACAAAACGCCGCCGGAGAAGATGCGGCGACTGTTGTCATCTCAGCAAAGATCGAATCCGAGCTCGCGCAGCTCGCCGATGACGAGCAGGCGGAATATCTCGAATCGCTGGGCCTGAAAGAACCAGGGCTTAACCGCCTTATTCGCACCGGCTATGATCTGCTTGACCTTCAAACCTATTTTACCGCCGGGCCCAAAGAAGCGCGCGCCTGGACCGTAAAACGCGGCGCGACGGCACCGCAAGCCGCAGGCGTCATCCACACGGATTTTGAGCAGGGCTTTATTCGAGCGGAAACGATATCGTATGAGGATTACACGTCGCTTGGCGGCGAACAGGGCGCAAAAGAAGCCGGAAAGATGCGGCTTGAGGGAAAAGAATACATCGTCAAAGACGGCGATGTCATGCATTTCCGCTTCAATAACTAGGGCTCGCTGTAGCGATCTAGCCGATTAAAAAGATGATTATATCGCTGCAATTTTTAATGTTGCTGCAGGAACCGCCCAGCAATGACGGAGAGTTTCTCGCACATTTTGGGATCACGTGACGCCGGCGACGTGATCACCGCGTAATCAAGGCAGGTCTCGATCCCGAGTGGCGAGGGCGAGCGTTCAGCGCCGAGTTGGCGCGCCAGCTCCGCCACCAGGCGTGCGCCATTCGCCGTGTTTTGGCGCATGATCTCGAGGACTTTTGAGACCTCGACCGGCCCTTCATTTTGACGCCAGCAATCATAATCGGTCACCATCGCGACTGTCGCGTAAGGAATTTCCGCCTCGCGAGCGAGCTTGGCTTCCGGCATATTGGTCATGCCGATGACATCACAGCCCCACGAACGATAAAGATTTGACTCTGCAAGCGATGAAAATTGCGGCCCCTCCATCGCGAGATAGGTTCCGCCTCGGACATTGGGAATTTCAAGCGTTTTACACGCCGCCGCCGCTGCGTCGCCCAACGCAGAACATACCGGCTGAGCCATTGAAACATGTGCAACAAAGCCCGGTCCGAAGAAAGACTTATCGCGGTTCGTCGTTCGATCGATAAACTGGTCGATAATGACGAATGTGCCCGGTGACAAGTCTTCTCGAAACGATCCGCAGGCGGACAGGGAAAGAAGATCAGTAACCCCTGCACTCTTTAACGCGTGGATATTCGCACGGTAGTTTACATCAGAAGGTGGGATGCGGTGCCCCTCGCCATGGCGCGCCAAAAACACGACATCAACGCCGTCAAGACGACCGCGCACAAGCTGGTCAGACGGCTCACCCCAGGGCGTATCAACGCTCAACCGTTCTGCGCCGTCCAGCGCGTCCATCTGATAGACACCCGAGCCGCCGATGATGCCGAGTATTCTTTTCGTCATTGACCCGTTTACTCCGTTATTGGTGTTGGTTGTTCGCGCAACGCGCAACCCTTTTTTACCTGCGCGTTATTGAGCAGCATCTTCGCCTGGCTTTTTTTGTAACTACCAAAATTATGACCGACATCTTGCAGAATTCTACTAAATACTTTGACGCCGGCTTTGCGAAAGCGTCGCATATCATTGCGATGCTCGCGGACAAAATTTGTGTCCCGCGACCCAGTATAAATCTGCACGCAAATCTCGTTCAGCTTTGTGATGTCAGCGTCCTCATCCCAAAGAACACCCGGATAGGCGACCGCCACGCTCGCGACATCAGGTCTCACTGCAGCCAACCGCAAGACCGTCATGCCGCCAGAGCTGGCGCCCATCAAAATTGTATTCTCAGGGGAAACACCAAGCTCGGCTTGCATCTGCTCGACAAAATCCGCAGCCCTTGTTCCTGCATTTTGGCGCATCAGCGCCCGCTCTTCATTAAAAGGAACGATAAAAATATACTCGCGTTCAATGGCGAGCGATGCAAGCTCTGAATTGATCAGCGCGTGGGCGTTGTCGCGTCGCTGGGCGGCGACCGGAAAATTGATGATCAATTTGGGATCGGAAATATCTTCGGGCGGCGGTGTGGCGAGAAAGAAAGCCTGGGTTCCGTATTCCGCCAACGGGCGCTCAAGCTCATAGAAGGCGCCTTGTGCATGCGCATTTGTGTGCAGCAGAAATAGAAGTGTTAAAGAATAAAAGACACCGCCGCAAAGCCGCCGCCAGAGCCAGGCGGCATTAGCTTCGCGATATGGTTTAGTGCTGGTCAGACCAGACCTTGCGATAGGACCAATAAAGGATGCCCGCGAGGATCAAGAGGTAGATGATCGACATCAGGCCAAGCGCTTTGCGCGCTTCCATTTTCGGTTCGGCCGCCCACATCAAAAACTCGGTAACATCGGCCGCATATTGTTCAACCGTTTGCGGAGAGCCGTCGGTATATTCGATAATCCCGTCTGCGAGCGGCGGCGCCATTGCCAGTACACCGCCAAGCGGCACATCGACGCCATCAATCGGATGACCTTCTTCGTCCACATATTGGGCTTTAAGCGATTGTGACAAGTCGCCATGGAAATAAGGATTGTAATATTGCCCTGGCGCAATCTCAATCGTCTCGGGCGTTTCGCCATAGCCGGTCAACAGGCTGTAAACATAATCAGGCCCGTGGTGGCGGGCTTTGGTGATCAAAGACAAATCCGGCGGCAACGCATTGTTGTTTGCAAGACGGGCAAATTGCTCGTTCGGATAAGGGCTCGGAATACGGTCAGCCGGCAGCGCCGCCCGCTGGTACATATCACCGCTATCGTCCGGGCCGTCTGTGACCTGAAACTTGTAATTGGCGGCAATCGCTTTCACGACCGGGTTCTCATTCGGGTTTGCGCAATCAACCGTGTCCGCAACGCCGGTCGGGCAGCGATCTAAATGAAACGGGCCGCCGGTCTGACCGAGATTGCGAAAATAGACAAGCTCCACCCCGTGGCAGCTTGAGCAGACAGTTTCATAAACCTGGAAACCACGCTGAAGCGCATCATTGTCATAAGTCCCGAACGGACCAGCAAAATGCCAATGGTGATGCTCGACCTTTTTGGCCTTACCGCCGGCTGCATCGGCGCCAGTGACGCCGACCAATCCGGCGAGCGCGGCGAAAATGAGGGTGCGGGTGATCGTGATCGATTTCATGTCTCTTTCCCTATTCCGCTGGCGCCGGCGCGACATGGTCAGGCGCGGCGGTATTGGGTGATTTCAAAACAGACTCAGCAATGGACCGAGGCAATTGCTTGGGTGTTTCCATCAGCCCGAGCAATGGCAAGATGATCAGGAAGAACCCAAAATAATAGGCGGTGAAAATCTGCGCCCACATGACATAGATGCCTTCCGCCGGTTTGCCGCCGAGCCAGCCAAGCGCAAGACAGGCAACCACGAAGATGATAAACCACATCCGGGCGACCGGGCGAAAGCGCATGGAGCGCACTTTCGACGTGTCGAGCCAAGGCAACACAAACAAGACCAGGATTGACGAGAACATGGCGATGACGCCGCCGAGTTTCGACGAGATCGGCCCTATGTCAAACGTGATCGCGCGCAAGATCGCGTAGAACGGCAGGAAGTACCATTCGGGCACAATTGAGGCCGGCGTCGAGAGCGGGTTTGCTTCGATATAATTGTCCGGGTGGCCAAGGCCATTCGGGTTAAAGAACACGAACGCCGCAAACAGGATAAAGAAGACGACGATCGCGAAGCCGTCTTTCACCGTGTAATAAGGGTGGAACGGCACCGTGTCTTTTTTGATGTCTTTTACTTCAACGCCGCTCGGATTGTTGTTGCCGCTGGTGTGGAAACCCCAAATATGAATGGCAACGACGCCGAAGATTGCAAACGGCAAGAGATAGTGCAGCGAGTAAAACCGGTTGAGTGTCGGGTTATCGACCGAGAAACCGCCCCAGAGCAGCGTGCGAATATCGTCGCCGATAAGCGGGATCGCGGAGAACAGGTTCGTAATAACTGTTGCGCCCCAATAAGACATTTGTCCCCATGGCAGCACATAGCCCATAAACGCTGTCGCCATCATCAACAGGAAGATGACAACGCCAAGGATCCACACGACTTCTCGCGGTTCTTTGTATGAGCCGTAATATAGACCGCGGAACATATGAATATAGACGGCAATAAAGAACATTGAAGCGCCATTGGTATGAACATAGCGCATCAGCCAGCCATAATTAACATCCCGCATAATGTGTTCGACGCTGGCAAACGCCATATCAACATGAGGCGTGTAGTGCATCGCCAACACGACCCCGGTGATGATCTGAATGACGAGGCAAACCGTCAAAATGCCGCCAAACGTCCACCAATAATTGAGATTCTTCGGCGTCGGGAAATCCATGAAATCCGAGCCCATGCGGACAATTGGCAGACGCCGGTCTAGCCATTTTTCAAAACCGCTGCCCGGGTTGTATGTAGACGGATGGCTCATGCTTGCGCTCCCTTACCCGATTTTCACGAGTGAATCGGAAAGAAACTCATAAGGCGGCACCAGGAGATTCTCCGGCGCCGGGCCTTTCCGGATCCGGCCCGACGTGTCGTAATGCGAACCGTGGCATGGGCAGAACCAGCCATTATAATCGCCGCGATTTTCACCTGACGCCGTGCCCAGCGGGATGCAGCCGAGATGGGTGCAGACGCCGACGAGGACGAGCCATTCAGGCCGCGCCTCACCATTCGCCGGCGTCACGCGGGCATCATCGGTTGCGTCAATCGAGCCTGCCAAATTTTCGTTGCGTGCAGCGCTGTCTTTCAGCGCGCCAAGCGGCGTTGCGTTCGCTTCTTCGATCTCTGCGGCTGTGCGGTGACGGATGAAGACCGGCTTGCCTTGCCACATCACCTTGATCGCCTGACCGACGCTAATGCTGGAAAGGTCTATTTCTTTTGTGGAAAGCGCCAGCACGGATGCGTCCGGGTTCATCTGGCTGACCAATGGCCAAACCACCGCGCCTGCGCCGGCGACAGCGGTTACCGCGCCAAATATGTGAATAAAGTCGCGGCGGGTTGGTTCGCCGTCTTCTTGAATGTCGCTCGTCGTCATGGGATGTCGCCCTTACCGGATGCGCCCGCGGAAGTAGAATCGCGGGGCGGTGTTTTGCATGCCCTATGTACAAAGTCTAGGCGAGGACGCGATGCGGCGCCTCGTCGCGAGCGGCAATGAGACAGGGGCCGAAACATGTGCAAAAACAGCCCCATGCGCCTTGCTCTTTTCCAGCCGGATATCCCTCAGAACGTCGGGGCGGCGATTCGCGCCGCCGCGTGCTTTGGCGCGGGGCTGGATATCATCGAGCCTTGCGGCTTTCCCCTTGATTCCCGCGAAATCAAACGGGTCGCCATGGATTATGGCGCCCTCGTCCAGCCGATCGCGCACCGGAGCTGGGCCGCCTTTCGCCAGACCACCACCGATAGCCGGCTGATCCTGCTGACGACAAAGGCGGAAAAGTCGATCTGGGATTTTGATTTCAGGGAAGACGACACCCTCCTGATGGGCCGCGAAAGCGCTGGGGCGCCCGACGAGGTGCACGATGCCGCAACTGCGAGATTGTTAATCCCGCTGGCGCCCGGCGCCCGCTCGCTCAATATTCATGTCGCGGCCGCCGTGGCGCTAGCAGAGGCAAGGCGTCAGGTTGGGTGGGGAGACGACTAGAGGGCACTCGCAAAGATATGCCTGCCAACAATGACGGGGTGCTCTTGAGCTAAAACACTTGCAAAAAGTTTCAACGTTGCTTCGCAACCAAGAGTGGCATCCTCAAGAGTGACTGCAAGTGTTTGGCCATTGATAAGTCCGATTTTATCCATCCCCACAAAATCAATCATCGCCGCGCTCGCATTTTCGAGCTCTGATGTTGCGATTGCAATATCATAGGAAGGGATATCATCATCTGCATTTTTGACTAATTGTGCATTTTCCAGCTGCTGACGATCGAATGTTTCTGCTCCAATTTTTTCGCGCAGAGAATCAAGAGTACGTAAATGATTCAATGCCGCTGGATTGTAATTCATGTCGTAACAAAAACGTGGATCACGTTCTAAGAGGTCGCGTGTAATGTCTATATTTGTTTCAAGAAACACTAACAAATCAGCATCTTTGGCACGCACGACATAATGCAGAAATCGCTTTTGGATAAGCGCGTGGCTCGCCGAAAACACAAGCATGTTTGCCGCCACCGGGGTGGATGCTTTTTGCAAAGCGCTGCGCATTTCATTTTTTAGGTCATCGGCGAGCCTTGGCTCGCGTTCCAATATTGCTGCGAGGGTTGGCAGGCTTTTCAGCTCAGCCAGCATCACCTCATATTGTTGATCAAATGCCTGTTCGTTATCTGATTTCTGCAGATGCTTTCCGATATAAGGAGATAGTACAGGCTGGGCAAAATTGATGCCGATAACGACAAACAAAACGGTAAGGGAGATTGATGCTGTTTGAGCAAAGCGAGTGTTTTTAAAAGGCGTCGCCAACAGGCCGCCAATTAAAGCGCCGAGGCCGCCACCTATAGCACCATAGATTGCGGCAGAGCCGATTTGTTCCCACATCATAGCCCCGCTATTTTTGTACTTGACTGTGTTTCTCTGAAAAGAACGGTACACTACTGAAAGAAAATGACAACTCTGCTTTAAAACAAGTCATGCCAATAGAAGTCTTCAAAAATTTTAGCCGTAACTATTTGACAACACGCAATTCGTTTCCAATCCGTACAAATCGAGACGCGGCCGGTTTTTCGTTGTAGAAAAACCGAAATGAAACAATCCATCATTCACCTTGCCCTTGTCGTTCGCGACTATGACGAAGCGATCGCATTCTACACAAAGACGCTGAATTTCACGCTTGTCGAAGACACCTATCAGCCCGAGCAGGACAAGCGCTGGGTTGTTGTGGCGCCGCCGGGATCAACCGGAACCAACCTTCTCCTTGCAAAAGCCGCCAAGCCTGAGCAGGAGCCATTCATCGGCAATCAGGCGGGCGGGCGCGTTTTTCTTTTTTTAAACACCGATGATTTTTGGCGCGATTATAATCAGATGGTTGAGCGCGGCGTGACGATTGTTCGCGAGCCGCAGGAACAAGACTATGGTACCGTCGCCGTCTTCGAAGATCTTTACGGCAATCGCTGGGATCTGTTGCAGTTGACGTAATTCATTCGCTATCATTCTCGGAGAATAATTGGTGAGCGACGACGACCACAAACAAACCGCCAAAGTCTGGTTCGAAAAACTTCGCGACCAAATCTGCGCCGCGTTTGAAACGCTGGAGACGCAAGCTGGCGACCTTTACGCCGATATGCCTGCGGGGAAATTCGAGCGTAGCCCATGGAACCGGGGCGACGGCGGCGTCGACCAAAGCAATCTTGATCAAGGGGGCGGCGTCATGTCGATGCTCCATGGCCGCGTCTTTGAAAAAGCCGGCATCCACGCATCGACCGTTTATGGTGAGTTCTCAGAGGAGTTCCGCAAACAGATTCCGGGCGCCGAGGATGATCCCCGTTTCTGGGCGTCGGGCATTTCGCTGATCGCGCATCCACGCAACCCTCATGCGCCCGCCGCGCATATGAACACGCGCATGCTGGTCACCACCAAAAGCTGGTTCGGCGGCGGCGGTGATCTAAACCCGATGCACCCTGCCTATCGCGACCCATCCCACGAGGACGCCGTCGCCTTCCGCGCCGCAATGCAAGTCGCCTGCGATGCACATGACGCAACGTATTTCCCGAAATACAAAAAATGGTGTGACGATTATTTTTTCCTGCCCCACCGCAACGAACATCGCGGCGTTGGCGGGATATTTTACGACCGCCTCAACACTGGCGATTGGGACGCAGACTTTGCCTTCACTCAGGACGTCGGCAAAGCGTTTCTGGACATCTATCCGAAACTGGTTGGCAACCGCATGGACCAACCGTGGACGGCGGATGACAAGGAAAAACAATTGATCCAGCGCGGCCGCTATGCGGAGTTCAACCTCCTCTATGATCGCGGCACAACCTTCGGTCTAAAAACCGGCGGCAATGTGGACTCGATCCTGTCGTCCCTGCCGCCGGAAGCGAAGTGGCCTTAGTTGGGGCTATTAAATTTAGCCGGCAATGCTTTCATATGCTCCAGCGAGTGCTGGATGACGACTTGGGCGCCGGTTTCTGCCGCCAGTGCTTCAAACCGGTCCATGGATCGCAGGGTTTGTTCCTTGTCCGTATTAAAGGTTGGTTGAATGCGTTTCTCACGAGACTCAATCAGGTGATACAGATCGCCGGTTAGAAGAACGGTTTTGTCGTCGCTGAAGGTCAGCTGCAATGATGTATGCCCCGGCGTATGGCCGGGCATGGCAAGAATCATGACCGAGCCATCGCCAAAGACATCATAGTCGCCGTCAAACTCGATCGTTTCCGCATTTTCCAGCGGCGCGACGAGACCAAATGTTTCTTCTTCGCGCGCCTCGTCGCGGAACATGTGCGCGCGCTCATCCTTGTCGATCAGAAAAGTCGACCCGGCAAACATGGCTGCATTCCCGACATGATCGAAATGGGAATGGGAAATCGAGAAAAATTCAATATCGCCCGGCGCAACGCCCGCGCCTTCCAATTGGCTCGCCAGTGTCGTTGGGACCGACAAATGGAACGGTCCATTGGTCACGCCTTCCTCTTGTTCATGGAATGAATCGGGGAGCCCTGCATCCCACATCAAGTCGCCCTCGGGGTGACGAATGAGGAAGCACATATCCGCCGCCTTGTTCTCGCGGCCTTCATATTCGCCATTGCTGGAAAACAGCGCCAGATCGAGCATGCCGATACGGCCGCAATCAAAAGCATGGACCTTCAAATCAGCGGCTTTGCCTGCCGCCGCCGCATTGTCTGTTGGTGCGCTGTCGTCCTCGATCACCGGTTTTGTCCCATTCTCGGCAGGCGTACAGGCGGCGGCAAAAACAGCAATAATGGCGAGATATTTTTTCATGGCAGGAAAGCCTTTCGGTCGATAATTACCTGCCGTCGGTGTGCAATCACTGGCGCCGCAGGTCAAGCCTCTCTCGCCCGGCGGACCGCCAGTTCCATCGCCTCCAGAAAACGCGAACGGTCTTTCTTTGAAAACAGCGGCCCGCCGCCGGAGATTTCTCCCATCTCGCGCAGATCACGGGAAAGCTCACGCATCGCCAGGCCCATCCCGATATTGTCCGGGGTGAACGGTTTGCCCGTCGCGCCGATCACCTGGGCGCCGGCTTTCAGACACCGTTCGGCGAGGGGAATGTCATTTGTGATAGCAACATCGCCCGATCCAATATGCTCGGCAATCCAATCGTCCGCGACGTCCGGCCCGTCGCTAACGATGACACGCCGCACATCCAGACCAACCGGCAAACGCATGCGCGCATTGGAAACAAAATGCACCGTCAGCCGGTGGCGGTCAGCGACACGCACGATCTCGTCCTTGACCGGGCAAGCATCTCCATCGACAAAAATCTCCGGCTTTTTCATTGGCACCTTTTCGCGTTAAGATCAGACCCGAGGCGTTATCAAATAACAAAGAAAGATGCCATGACCGATTTCGAAGCCCCCTTCATTCTCGCCATTGACCAGGGCACGACCTCCAGCCGCGCCATCGTTTTTGACAGCAATGGCAAATCTGTGGCCGTCGCGCAGAAGGAGTTTGCCCAACACTACCCTGCGGATGGCTGGGTCGAACATGATCCGGAAGAGATCTGGGCGACAACACTGGAGACGGCGCGGAAAGTTTTCGAGAAGGCGGAAAGCACGGGCGGCGAGATCGCCGCTATCGGCATCACCAATCAACGCGAGACGACCATCCTCTGGGATCGGGCGACGGGCAAGCCAATCCACAACGCCATCGTCTGGCAGGACCGGCGGACCGCCGACATTTGCGCATCGATGAAAGAAGAAGGCCTTGAAGAACACATCACGGCGCGCACCGGCCTCGTCCTTGACCCCTACTTCTCAGCATCGAAAGCGGCGTGGATTTTAGACAATGTTGAAGGCGCGCGCGCGCGCGCCGACAAAGGCGAGATCGCGTTTGGCACGGTCGATTGTTTTTTGATCTCGCGCCTCACCGGCGGCGAGGTTCATGCGACCGACGCGACCAACGCCAGCCGCACCAGTCTTTATAATATCCACGACAACAAATGGGACGACGCGTTGCTCAATAAATTCCGTGTACCGAGCGCTTGCTTGCCAGATGTGCGGGATTGCGCCGCCGATTATGGCATGACCGATCCTGACTTGTTTGGCCGCGCAATCCCAATTGCCGGCGTCGCCGGTGATCAACAAGCCGCCGCCTTCGGCCAGGCCTGTTTTAACGTCGGCGACATAAAGAGCACGTATGGAACCGGCTGTTTTGTCCTTGTGCACACAGGCGGTGCGCCGGTTGCATCCAACAACAAGCTTTTGACCACCATCGCTTATCGTCTTGGCGGCAAGACGCGCTATGCGCTTGAGGGCTCAATCTTTGTTGCCGGCGCCGCCATTCAATGGTTGCGCGATGAATTAGGCATTATCAAAAATGCCGCCGACACCGCCGAGCTGGCAGAAACCATTGAGACCAATGAAGGGGTTTATCTGGTGCCCGCCTTTACCGGTTTAGGCGCGCCCCACTGGGACCCGCACGCACGCGGGTTGATCACCGGGCTTACCCGCGGCGCCGGCCGCGCGCATTTCGCCCGCGCGGCGCTCGAATCCGTTGTTTATCAGACCGCGGATTTGATGGATGCGATCAGTAAAGACGGTGTCTGCCCAAAGACCTTGCGCGTTGACGGCGGCATGGTCGCCAATGACTGGACCATGCAATTTCTTGCCGATATTTTGAATGTGCCGGTGGAGCGCCCGCGCGTCTTGGAAACAACGGCGCTTGGCGCCGCCTATCTCGCAGGATTGCAGGCCGGCGTTTATCAGAGTACCGATGAAATCATTGATCGCTGGCGCCTCGATGCGCGGTTCCAGCCGGCCATGGGTAATGAGGACCGCCGCCAAAACCTTGCCGGATGGCAGGAGGCGCTGCGACGAACGCTGCGGTGAGAGACTTAAAACATCGTGATTTTTGTCCTCCCCGGGCTTGTCCCGGCAATGACGCAACAATGTTGGTTGAATCCAATCTCTTAAAGACAACCCTGCGAGGCCATTGTTCCATCGTTCGCACTGACCGTTTGCGAAGCAAACGCAGCGAGCAGACAAAGACTTGTCCCCCGTTTGGTGCGCCGGACGCGACAACGGACTCTTATAAGTAGACGGATCTTTGGTTTTTTCGTCTTTTGCGTGCGTCGCGCAAGGCGTATGGCGCCTCAGAATTGTCAAATGGGCTGCCGCCGCTATTTGACAGTCGAACGTTATCGGACACCTCCACCTTGCCCTTATTATTGCTGTCGACGTCGAGTGACCGCTAATCAAAAGGCGCTCCGCTAACAACAAGCAGCGCAACCCAAATGAAGCTTCATTGCAGACGTTCATGCGACGGGCGCGAACCTTCGCGCGCCGCCGCAGGCTCTTTGACATCGTTAAGTTGGGGGCGGTCCGGTTTGATGCTGGACTGCATCTTTTTCTGGCAAACTGGGGGCGAAGCCTCGCCGCCAGCCCTCTAACCTGTTGAAAAGTATAGAATTTACTTGCTCACAAAATACTTTGTGCAGCGCAGCAAAATTTGGGTGAGCATTCTAATTTTCTTTCCTATCTTGTCATGGAAGCCAAGAATTTGACCAACAGCCAGATGAACCCCCGCTTTGGCCCCGGAAAATGGAAAGGAGCCACTACCATGGCTAACAAAACTGAAAACGTACAAATCACCCCTGCAGAAGCCCTCCGCAAAGGTTGGCTTGCTTATCTCGGCCTTTATGGCGCTGCTTACGAACGCGTAAAGCCGCTGACGACAAAAGCTGGCGAAACGCTCGAACAGCTGATCGCAAAAGGCGAAGTCGTTGAAACCAATGCTCAGGAAGTTGCTGGCGACGTTCGTGAACGCGCAACCAACCTCTACGGCGAAAGCTTTACCAATGTTCGCCGCTTCGTCCCAAGCTTTGTCGGTCGTGCTGACCGTGTTGAAGAGCTGGAAGCAGAACTTGCTGCGCTGAACAAAAAAGTTGCCGCGTTAACCAAAAAATCAGCCGCTAAGCGCACAACTAAAAAAGCTGCGTAAGTGAAGATTAGCATTTAGTTGCGTATTTACGGGGCGTCATCACTGACGTCCCGTTTTTTTGCGGCGCAACATAAGACCTGACGAACGCATTTGCCGCAAAGCAAAAAACCCTTGATACTGGGGAATAAACAAAAACAAAGAAGATCTACCGCCTGGGAGGCGATATGGCGAAGCAAACCGATAAAATCGGCGAAAAAGCCGCTGAGACGACGACGGCGCTAAATCCTATTATCGGTGTCCGGCCGGGAGATTTGATGAAGTCATTCGGTGTTGTGATGGCGCATGCCGCGCGTCAGCCCGGGCCGTTCGCAAAACACTTCGCTGATTATGGCAAGGATTTATACCAGATCGTACGCGGAAAATCCGAGATCGCGCCGGACAAAAAAGACCGCCGGTTTCAGGACCCGACCTGGCAACACAATCCCGTCTATAAATATTCCCTGCAGTCATGGCTTGCAATGCGCGACGGCCTTGGCGGTTGGATAGAAGATTCTGGCGCATCGGAGGCAGATCAGATCCGTGCGCGCTTTATTCTCGATCTCATCGCCGACAGTCTGGCGCCAACCAATACATTAGCCGGTAATCCGGCGGCGCTAAAACGCATGTATGAGACCGGTGGCCTGTCGCTCGTGAAGGGCCTTAAGAATGCCTATCATGACATGCGCCACAATGGCGGCATGCCGAGCCAGGTTGATAGCCGTCCGTTTAAAGTCGGTGAGAATCTCGCAACTACGCCGGGCGCGGTTGTCTTCAAAAACGAAATGCTGGAGCTCATTCAGTATAAGCCGACGGTGGAAAAAGTCTTTGAAACACCGTTGATGGTTATACCGCCACAGATCAACAAGTTTTATGCCAATGATCTCAGCCCAGACAAAAGTGTTGTTCTGTTTTTGCTGTCTCAGGGCATTCAGGTCTTCGCCGTCAGCTGGCGCAACCCGCAAAAAGAGCACGCCCATTGGGGGCTTGAGAATTATGTAGAGTCTTTAATTGATGCGTCCGAGGCGGTGCTTAAAATCACCAAGCAGAAAAAGCTCAACGTATCTGGCGCATGCTCCGGCGGCATCACCATGGCGTCATATTTGAGCGAACTTGCGGCGACGAAGCGCGATATCGTCAATTGCTATACCTTGCAGGTCTGCATTCTTGACCCGCAGAAAGACGACAGCGAGGTCGGGCTTTTCTCGTCAGACGCCGCCATTGAGGCGGCGCGGCGTCACTCACGCAAGAAAGGCATTCTCGCTGGTGATGAACTCTCGAAGTCTTTTGCATGGCTGCGGCCAAACGATCTGATCTGGAATTATGTCGTCAACAATTACCTGCTTGGCAACGATCCCCCGCCTTTCGATATTCTCTTCTGGAATAACGATTCAACGAACCTGCCGGCCCAACTTCACTCCGATTATCTCGATATTTTTGGCGACAAACGTTTCGTTGAGCCTGGCAATGTTGATTTCATGGGGAACAAAATCGACCTCACGAAAGTCAAACAGGATGCATTCATGGTTGCTGCCATCACGGACCACATCACGCCGTGGCTGGCTTGCTATCGCAACAACCATTTGTTCGGCGGCAAGATTGAATTTACCCTGTCGAACTGTGGGCATATTCAAGCTCTATTAAACCCGCCAGGTAATCCGAAGGCCACGTATTTCTCCAATCCAGACTTGCCGGAAACACCGGAAGAATGGATGGCGGGCGCGAAATCCGAACAGGGGTCATGGTGGCCGCGATGGGTTGAGTGGTTGGGCGAACGCTCTGGCGAAATGAAGCCAGCGCCAAAATCACTCGGCGCCAAAGCATACCCGCCGATCGTTAAGGCGCCCGGCGAATATGTATTCGGATAAACTGAATTGGAAGAGCTGTGAGTACTGAAAGTCACCACCTGCCGGAGATACGATTTGAAAAAATCGGCTTCCAAAAGTTGCGCACAGCAATCTGGCACAGTCAGACAGAGCATAAAAAAACACCGCTGCTGTTTTTCAACGGCATCGGCGCCAATCTGGAAATCGCGCAACCGCTTGGCGAAATGCTTAAAGATCGCGACATCATTACGTTCGATCTCCCCGGCATTGGCGGATCGCCGCGCCCGCTTGCGCCTTATCGGCCATGGTGGATCGCTTATGCGGCGCGGCAAATCCTGAAGCGCAATGGCTATGACAAAGTTGATGTCATGGGCGTTTCCTGGGGCGGCGGCGCGGCGCAGCAATTTGCGTTTCAATATATGAAACGCACGAACCGCCTCGTATTGGCGGCAACGTCGCCCGGCGTGATTATGGTCCCCGGCGACATCAAGGCGCTGACCAAGATGGCGCATCCGATGCGCTATATCAGTCAGGACTATCTGGTTCAGCATTTTGAAACGCTTTATGGCGATGAGCAATCGGGCGCGCATATGTTCGCCGAACATATGAAGCCGCCGACGGTGCGCGGGTATCTGGCGCAGCTATCGGCGATGGCGGGCTGGACGGCGCTTCCTTTCTTGCGTTTCCTGCCGCATCGCACGCTGATCCTGGCAGGCGATAATGACAAAATTGTCCCGCTCGCCAATGGACGCATGTTAAAGTTCATGATCCCGCAATCGCGGTTGCATGTTATCGAAGGCGGCGGGCATTTGTTCTTGTTGTCGCGCGCCGGCGAAGTTATGGACGTCATGACGTCGTTCCTCGACGGGCCGGACAACGCCGAGCTCGCCATGCTGGACGGCGCATTGGCGCCAGCTAGATAATACGGAGAGAACCCTTTGGCGAAGAAACCGACACAAGGCCCGCGCGGCGGCGATATGGCCCGCAAAATCTGGCTCGCCGGTATCGGCGCCTATGGACGGGCATTTTCCGATGCGCAAGAATCCCTGGCGAAAGTTACTGACGACTCTGCGCGGATGTTTGACGAGTTGGTCGCCAAGGGCGAAGAAATCGAAGACACGGTGGAAGAACGCGGTCGTGAAATCGCAAAGCGCGTGAAAGCCCCGGCGTCGTCGATCGAAGAGCGCATCAAAAATATGCGCGCCCGGCTCAATCAGAGCGAGGGCGCGCACGTCGATAAGCTCGACGCAATCGAATATCGATTGTCCGCGATCGAAGAAAAGCTCGATTTGTTGCTTGCGGAAACACAAAAGCCGGCGCCGACCAGACGAAAAACTGCGTCCAAGAAAAAAACAACGTAACGCGAGGCCCATGGCCGGCAAGATCAAAACCCGGGACCGGATTTTACAAACTGCGTTGGCGCTTTTTAACGAAGAGGGCGAAGCGCAGGTCTCCACGGTTGATATTGCAGTCGTGATGGAGATTAGCCCCGGCAATCTCTATTATCATTTTCGCGGCAAAGAAACGATCATCGAAGCGCTGTTTGATGATTTCGAGGAAGAACTGCGACAGGTGTTGTCCGCGCCGATCCAGCACCCGCTTGCGATCGAGGATAATTGGATATTCGTTTACATCGTCTTTGAAGAGATCAACGATTTCCGGTTTTTCTATTATAGCCTGTCTTCGATCCTCGAGCGTTGTCCGGATTTACGCCCACGCATGACACGGCTTTTAAAACTAAAAAAAGAAACCGTAACGGCGGTGCTGACGCAACTTGAAAAGGTTGGCTTGCTTAAATTCGGTAACGGAGAGCGCGACACCCTGGCCTCAAGGCTGGCCGCCCACATTACCTTTTGGCTGCAATATCGCGACCTAACCTCACCGTCCAAAGAAGGACGCGATATCATTAATGACGGCGTCTACACGACCATGATGCAAATCGCGCCTTATATTATTGACGACAAAGACGCGTATCTATCTCTCCTCGGCGATTATTTCCAAGCGCAGCAATAGGATTATTTAACCGCGCCGATAACGAGAACAATGATCAGCACCAGGAAATTCGCCATCAGCGCCAATGGCGCAGCGATAACGCCGACGGCTGACAGCAAGATCATCAGCAATCCGAAATGTACAATCGCCCCGATGATTTGCCCGCTGAGCTCCCACCCTGCCCGTCCGCGCGCGAGCACCGCTGAACTGAGGGCAAGGCTCGCAATGGTCAAGGGCTGAACCAGGGCCATGAGTGCAATCAATGGCGCAGCGTCAAGAAATTCCGGCCCGCCAACCAATGTTGCGAGCTCGCGGCGAAAAATGGTGAACAACAGAACGATCGGCGCCGAAACCGCAACAGCAATCGCAATTGCCCGCAGACACACGCGGAGCATTTGCTTGCGCCCGGCGCCGACTTCCACCTTGGAGAGCTCTGGGAAGATCGCATGGTTTAGCATTTGAATAGGTTGCGCCAGGACGTTCGCGAGGTTTTGCGCAATCTTTAGAAAACCAGCGGCGCCGGACCCAAGAACAGCCCCGACAATTAACAAAGGCGCCAGAAGGTGCGTCATTTCAAGGCTGCTCGACAGGTTGGTTTTGATCATAAACGGCAGCCACGCCGGGTCGGCGCGGCGCTCAGCCTTACCCGTCAGCGCTGGCATGAGGTTGCGGGCGCGCAAGGCGCGCAGTCCGAAAAACCACAGGCTCGCTCCGTCTAGCAGCAAGCTCGCAATCCACAGCACGATAAACGCGTTCAGTCCGCCATCGACGACCCATAGCGTGATCGCGCCGACAAAACGCGTGATCGGCATGATGGTAATTTGCCAGCCCAGGGTCCTGAACTGATCAAACAGGCGCAAGACGCCCGTCGGCGTCGCCGTAATCATAAACGGGACAGCGATGCTGTTGATGTAAACGAGACGCAACACGTCATCGGACCAGCCCATCAACTTACCCGCGAAAGAAGCAACGGCAACGGAAGCGAGGACAGAAACAACGCCGCTGAGAAGATCAAGACGTATTGTGTATCGAAGAAGCGATTTCAGGGTTGCGTCGTCGCCGCTAGCGAGCATTGGCGAACCAAAGCGAATAACCGCCTGCCAAGATTGAAAACGCGCCAATCCTGCGATCACCATGGCGTAAGCGTGGACGAGAACAAGAACGCCCATATCGCTTGGGCCAAGACTGCGCGCCGCAATGGCAAGATAGGCGAGGCTCAAGACGCCGGCGAGCGCCTTGCCGCTGACCAACGACCGGGCGTTGCGAAAAATATTTCTCGCTGATTGGCCCGTAGAAGACGTCGCCGCATCCGTCATCGGACAAATCCTAAGACCCTAGGGTGCGCTTATGCAAGCGCACTCAAGGCCTTTGCCGCCCGATTGGCGCTGCCTGAGACAGAATTGCCGAAGGTATAACGAAAAGCTTCGTCCTGACGTTTCAAATAGAGGTCCTGCGTATCGTCAATATTCTGCAAAATCGCGCCCAACTCTTCCGGGTGCGAGATAACGTTACCTAGGCGCCAATGCGAAAAATTCGGATCATTGCGCCATTCGATATTATGGCTGTTCAGGAAGATACACGGGCGCGGGCGATGAATAAATTCATAAACCTGGCTCGATACGTCGCCCAGGTAAATATCCGCCATCCGCGTATAGGTCATATCAATACTCGCCGATGAGCCCGTATCAATATGAATATTCCGCGCATTTTTGAACCGGTTCTTGATTTCCTTGCGCCATTTGAGCGCAGCAAGATTGCCGGCAATATGAAGGCGGCGGGTATACAGCATAACATGCGGCGCAAAGATCAAATTAACATCATCGCGGTCTGCAAAGAATTCCAGAACAGCCTCGCCGTGCTCAAACCATGACGATAGGCTTGGGTCGAAATGAGGATTATAGAGCACTGTCGGTTTATTATTGCCGAAAATCGTTGACGCGCTGACAGGCGTTAGGCTCACGGTGTCAAATTTGGGATAGCCGACGACAGAGTGCCCCTTATCGGTAATAATATTCTCTTGCAGCATCCTGTCGCGAATCTTATCGCCCGGAATAAATACGTGATCGAATTTTCGGATGCTGTCGTCATAACCCACTGCGCGATCGCCTGCCCCGTGTTGCGTATAAACAAATTTGACATCATCCAAGCCGAAGCGGGTTTTTAGAATCAGGCACGTTGTTTCCGGGGAAACGAGAACATCCATTTCCCCAAGCCGCTCGCGATTGGCAACCAGCGTACAGATGCGCTCAAGCGGTGCTGCGCGGTTGATCATCAATTCCAGGCTGCTGGCGAGCGGCGGACATTTAATGCCTTGTATGTCGATGCGCTCCAGGGCTTTTTTTGAAAGCAGCCCTTTCAGAACGTCTACATTTTCTTTTTTCCGGACAAACGCAAAAAGTTCGAATTCTGGGGACTGCAAGGCCAGAGCATTAAGGATCGGCGCACTGTGAGGAATATGGTGCGACTGTTCCTGAACAAACAAAAAACCGATCTTCTTTTTCGCGAGAAGCAGATTTGGCGCTTTTGTAAACTCGCGCCTGATAGACTGTTCGCCCTGCCTGATGGACTGTTCGCCCTGATGCGTCTGCAGCCTAGCGTTCGATGAACCAATAAATGACAGTTCCTGTTGTGCTTTCATGACAAATATTCCCGCAAAATGTGGGTTCGATATATGAATAGGAAGCGAAAAATCAATCCTCGACTACTGCTCAAAAGCGGCCCTCTCCTCATCGTGAAAACGCGCGTCGTTTCCGTTACTGGTGGAAATAAATGGTGATCATCTGTGATCCAAATGGTCGGCCCTTCCGCCTAGCCTGCCAGAATCGATCGAACTGTTTCGATGTCTTCGAGTTTGTCGATATCAATCGCCGCCTCGGCAAATGGCAACGACACCAGGGTAACGTCAACTCCGGTTTTCTGCATTATCCGATTTAGGGCCCCGGCCTTTGTCAACTGGCCGGTAAGGTATCGAAACGCCGTCAGAACGCCAATCTCAACCGCCATGGCTGCAGGCTTTTTCCGTTTGCCTTCAAGCCGTTGCCAGAATTCAACCAGGGGTTTTGCCCGCGCGCCATTAAACCAAAAAAGATTAGCGCCTGAGAAAGCAAAATCGCTGAACCGGATAAAGGTCCTCCGGGTTTCAGGATAGGCCGCCTCATAAATCTCACGCTCGACACACGCCGCCGCAACATCATGACAAGACGGATCAATTGTAGACAGAAACGAGCGGATCATCTCGTCCGTGAGCAAGGCGTGATCGCATGTGGTGACCAGCAAAGCCTCATCATCAGGCAATGCATCGAGCGCAGCGGCGACGGTTTTTGCCGGCGAGCCTTCCGCTGCTGTAAAATCCAGCCCTTCGCCAGCGGGTAACCTCGAAAGCCGCGCCCGAACATCATCCGGCGCGGCAACTGCAATCTGTTTAATGCTTGAGACGCCCCCAAGCGCATCCAACACGCGCTCAATCATCAGCTTTCCGCCAATCTCGATAAAGGCTTTATGGCCGCCGCCATAAGGATCAAGCGGGTCGCCCTCTTTATTCCTACGCCCGGCAAGAATGAGCGCTTTGATCGGTTTGTCAGTCATGTTCATGAACTTTCCTGCCCAGCACATTGCGCGTCATGCGGCCAGAGCGTTTTTAACTTCTGGATCATCTTAGCTGTCATCTCGGCGCCTAATGACGTCGCCTCGCTCAAAGCCGGCGCCCCCAGCCAACCTGCGTCATCAAAGTTTACATCATCAAATTTTCGTGAGCCTTCATACCGTGGAATGATGTGAAAATGTGGTTCGGGGTCCACCATCATCAGCATCAGATAGTTTATCTTTTCGTACGCGCAAAATACCTTCAGCGCCGCTTCCAGTGACGATGTAATGGACGCCAATTCTGTAAAGGCGCTTTGCGGAAGATCGCCGAAGGCAGGCACATTGACCTTCGCTGCGAGCACCAGAGACCCAAGTGTCACAGCTTTCCGACGCAGTAAAACTGACCACCACTCATACTCAGCGACAAGCGTCTGCGGATAACCGAAGGTTCTCATCGTTTGTGTTATCGCGAGCTTTTTCGAGGTCATCGTCTTCTCATGTAAGGGCTGGCTTTACCGCGCAGCCGATGTAGCGCGTGTGTATTGTTGTTCTGCCACCGTCTCTATCGCGCGGGTTTCCGCGTTGAGCTCTCTGATTGTCAAGGATAACTTCCAGGCGCCGCCGTCATCTCTTTTAACGGAAAACAGATTGTAGCGCGCCGGCTGATATTTTCCATGGCCGAAGGGGTGTGAAGCCGATCCGCCGCCAAAAACCGGCGCCGGCCCTTGCGGCGTGTCGACACTATTTTCCAACGGCACATGCGCATGGCCGTGCAAAACAAGATCCACGCCGACCTCCGACAAAACCGCCTGAAGCTCGGTTAAATCGTCGAGTGCTTTTCGCCTGCCGACAACGCCGGCATTGATCGGATGATGCAGCGCCAAAACGCGAAAGTCGCCTCGGGCGCCAGCATCTTGCAACATTGTTCGAATACGGCCGAGTTGCGCCTCACCAAGACGACCGGACGCCAGGCCCGGCGCCGTTGAGGGCGCGCTGTTGGCTACAATGAAGGAAACGCCAGGCGCCGCCGCAAATTTTTTCTCGAAAGGAAAATCGTCAAATGCATTTGCGGATCGCTCATGCTGCTCGCCCAAGCGCATACCCTGCATATAAGGTGCAAGAAGCCCCAGCGTTTCACTCCAGTCTGTTCGGACATAGGTGTCATGATTTCCCGGCGCGAAGATCGCCGGCAGATCTCCAAAATGTTCGTCAAGCCAGTCGCGCGCATCCTTGAACTCTTCGGGAAGCGCAATGTTCACCAGATCGCCTGAAATAATCGCGGCCCCGACGTCCTGCGCCATAATATCGGCGACCAGCGCATCAGCGGCCCATTGTTGATGGAGCCTCCGACGCCGCCGACTCCAGGACAGATACCCAAGCACCCTTTTGTTCAAAATTGAGGATATAGGCGGCCTCGCGCCTATGGGAAGGTGAATATCAGTGAGATGCGCAAATTGCATGTTGGTTAAGTCTATGCTTTTTCTGTAATTTCTACTGACGCCGTCACTAGCATAGTTTCAGCGACGCCATATATAGGACCGAACGAGAAAAAAGAGATCGAGTTAGCCGGGTATGTCAACGGGCGAAACATCATCCATCGCCGCCATGATTATTGGCGATAGCGAGATAAGACTATTTTCCATGACAGGACGCTACAGCTGGCTGCCATTCTGGCACGGCTGGACGCGTCCGTTATCAACGTACCGCTGCAATCATGGCTTGCGGAGTAATAGATGAGCGGCATCGGCCTCATCATAAACGACAAGAGCAACCGTAGCGCGAGTATCATTGGCGATCTTGTGAATGTGGCGCGTCAGTTTTCATCCGTTCGCACCGAAGTGCTTGATGGCATTCACGGCCTCGACAAGGCGCTTATCGGCATGAACAATAATAATGTTGATACGCTGATTGTTGCGGGCGGCGACGGCACTCTTCAGGCAACGTTTACTGACATGATTAATAATAACCGCTTTGACGCGACGCCGCATTATGTTGCCCTTCCTTGCGGCATGACCAACGTCATCGCCAATGATTGCGGATTAAAAGGCTCACCGGTTGAATCGCTCGACAAATTTCTGTGGCGGCGTCAAGAAGGAACGGTCAAGCCAATCAATCGCGCCCTTATGACCGTAAAAACAGGCGACCAAGTCCCGATCCACGGGTTTTTTCTGGGCGCCGCTGCGTTTTATTCTGCTGTTCAATTTAGTCGAAACGATATCCAGGCAAAGGGCGCGAAACGCTCTCTTGCGCTGATCACAAGTGTTCTCAGTTACATCGTAAAAGTCGCATCCGATCCCAACGGGACATTTGATCCTGTCGAGATGACGTTTCTGGGTGGCGCGCCGGAAGAATTACCTGCCGACATGTTGAGTGCTCTGTTTATGGCGACGACGCTGTCGAAACTCGGATCAGGCATATTTCCGTTTTGGGGCGAAGGCGACGGCGCGATGACAACAACAACGGTAGAATATCCGATCAAGAAAATCTTGCGCGCGGCGCCGAGCGTCCTCAGAGGCAAGTCACGCCCATGGTTTGGCGAAGCCGGATATCATAGCTGGCGGTCGGACCAGTTGACCGTTCGTTTCGACGGCCCGTTTATTTTCGATGGTGAACTTTTCCACGCTGATCACACAAAACCAACGATTTTTGAGACAACGCAAAAAGTGAACTTTCTCAATTAGGAATCCCCGCCATTGCATGACAGCAATGATCAAAACCGATCGGATTACATTGCACGAGTTGCAACAAAACCGTGCTCTACCGCGGTTAAGCTGCTCGCCGATGCGCTGCAGGAAAATTATCCCGGCGCGGCAATTGTCTTATATGGATCTGGAAACAGTGTCTTAAGCGCAAAAAACCCGAGCGACGTGCTCTTTGATTTTTATGTTATCGCGCCGTCCTACAAAAATGTCTATCGATCGCCAGTCTTGCAATTTTTGAATTATGCCATCCCCCCAAATGTCTTTTATATCGAACAGAATTTTGATGGATTAAACCTGCGGGCAAAATATGCGGTGCTGTCGATCGGTCACTTTGAAAAACTTGTCAGCGAGAAAACGTTTCACTCATATTTCTGGGCGCGCTTCGCCCAGCCTTGTATCATCGTTGCTGCACCCGAAAAAATACGCACGCGCGTGCTGGGGAGCCTCACAACAGCGGTTGATACGTTCGTAAAAAGAGCTGCGCCGCTTGTGCAAAATCATGCGCCTGTCCCGCAGGTTTGGCGCGCGGGCCTCCAACATTCCTACAAAGCCGAATTGCGCGCCGAACAACCAGAGCGCGTCGACGCCCTGTTGGAAAGTTACGGGGAATGGCCGGTTAGCGTGACGCTACCCAATATGGTCAAAAGCGCCACGACGAATGCGGCTTGGAAAAGCCGCCTCGCCTGGCAAGTCAGAGCAATCCAGGGCGGATTTCTGTCGGTCATTCGCCTGCTAAAGGCGACGCTGACTTTCCAAGGCGGTGTTGACTATATGGCCTGGAAAATCAGCCGCCATGCAGGTTTTGCCCTGCCAGTAAAAGATTGGGAGCGGCGTTTTCCGATCATTGGCGCGCCTTTTCTCGCCGCTCGGTATTACACGCTAAAAAATAGACATAGTCGCCGGGCTGAATAAATACAGCACTTACCCAATCTACTTTTTGAGATCACGCTGCAGATAGAAGCGCAAGACGCACAAGTTCGGCTTGACGAGAAACGCCGGTTTTTTGAAAGACATGTTTTAAGTACGTTCGCGCCGTGCTGACCGATACGCCTGCAATAACGGCTGCCTCGTCCACGCTGCCGCCGACAACAAGCCCATGGACAATACGGCCTTCGCTTGGCGTCAAATTCAGCGCAGTTGTAATGCCCGCAGCCGTCGCAATGTCGGTGCGCGCCGTATCGGACAACAGCAGGCTAAAATGCGCTTCCTGGTCGCTTGTTGCTTCAAAATAAACAACAGAAACAACAACCGGGTTTTGGTCTTCCTCACGCGAGAACCGAAACACACTTTTTAGGGAACCATCCTGATCGGCCGTAGCAAGATCAGTTAATAAAGTCTGAAATTTTTTCGTTTCGCCAGGACTAGTGGACTGAAGCTCTCTTTCACAGCCAAGAGCAAAAGCGCCGCTGTCTTGCAACAATGTCTCCGCCGGGCCGTTAGCGTATATGATTTTGCCTTCCAGGCAAACAGTCACGATGGCAGTATTCATCCGTTCAATCGCATCAAGCGTTGAACTGGCGATTAGCCGCATTTTTCGAAGATTCATTTCACGAATGGCCTCAGAGACGCCAAATTCGATTTCCGATATGACAGCCGGTTTTGTAAAAAAGCGAAAAACGCGTGTTTCGTTCATCGCCGTTAGCGCCGACTGCAAATCCGCTTCACCGGAAAGCAGCATGTAAAACGTCTCCGGCGCAAACTCCTGCATCTCGCTGATGACTTTAATGCCCGTCGTTGCGCCCATGCGCAGATCAGAAATCACTAGCTCAGCCGGTTCACTACGGTGTGCTTCAATTGCCTGTTTTGGAGAACCGTAAAACTCTCCCTGTAACGAAATGTCAATCTTGCTTAAGACTGCTTTAATTTGGTCGAGTGCTAAAGGATCGTCGTCAACACATATAATCCTGATAGGTTTCACCGTCAGCGCCTCATTCCACTACTGCGATTGAGCGGTTCTTCTTAAATAATAAATAACCGTAAAGCTGTAAAAATTTTCATAATAATACACAGGGTAAACTATGCCGCATCCAGATAAAATTCGCGTTCTTGTTCTTGAAGACGATGATCTTGATTTCAAGGTGCTCGTTCGACATCTCGATTCACTACGTGATCCCCAATACATCTTGCTGCGCGCCAAAGATGTAGAGGAGGCGCGCGTGGTTATTGCGGATAATGAAATTGATGCTGCGCTCATAGATTATCGCTTGCCATCAGGCGCATCAGGTCTTGATTTTGTCAAAGAGCTTGGCGGGCGAGAGGCTCCGTTCCCACTGATTATGCTAACTGGTATGGATTCCGGGGATCTCGACAAGCAAGCGATCTTGAGCGGCGCCTATGATTATATAAACAAGCTTTCATTATCACGGGAACTTGTCGATCGCTCTATTCGATTTTCTATTAAAAGCCATAAACATGAACATGACTTGCGAAAAACCAGCGTCAAGTTTGAAGAGCAAGCGACAATCAATCGAAATATCCTCTCGGTCGTTAGCCACGAAATGAAGTCTCCGATCAGTTCCCTGATTGGCTATTGCGATTTTTTGATAGAAGAGTGCGAGTCCTTAAATGCGCGTGATGCAGCAAAAAAAATGAAATCAGCCTCAATTCATCTCGAAGATTTTCTACGCAACCTGTCTGAATTTGTAAGACTAGACAGCGGCGCTGCGGAAATCAGTAAAGATGAATTCAACGCGCATTCAATGGTTGTGGAAACGATTGAGTTTTTTCAGCCTTATGCAAAACACAAGGGCATCAGCATCGATACACAATTAGATGGCGCAACGGACAATACTTTTATTGGCGACCGGTTGCGTATCCGCCAAGTATTGATCAACCTGATTAAGAATGCCGTCAATTACTCCGATCAAGGTACAATTATTGTGACGGCGTCCTTGGATGAGCAATCTTTGAGCATCCGCGTGAAAGACGAAGGGGTGGGTATTCCCGAAGAAAAAGTCACCGCTATCCTTGATGACTGCCTAACCAGGCAAAAGCCTGGCACAGGGCTTGAAGGCGGACTGGGGCTTGGGCTCTCTATTTCACGGCGACTTTTGCGCCTGATGCGAGGCACGTTTATACTAGAAAGCGCCTCGGGTTTCGGCACGACCGCCGGGTTTGACGTCCCGCTCGAATTAAAGGGAAAAGCGCAAGCGGCCTAATCAACAATCGTAAGCGAACGATTTTTCAGTCGCTGAAAATTTCAGCACGAATTTGGCTTCGGATTTATCTTCAGTCTCATCGTTGAAATACCAATCGCCGCCCATGCGATCAATAATCTGTTCTGTAACTCGAAGATTTCTATGCCGTTGCGCCCGGCTGGGTTTTTCAACGCGGCGGCTTAGAACATGATATCCAGCAGACATTTGTTGGTCGGCCGCTGAAACATTTGGCCCGGCGCCTTTCACGGAGAATTGGATCCCGCCGCCGGTCGCCGCATCAACACGCAACAACACAACGCCCATATCCGTTTCGCTGATCACCATCTTCAACAAATTGATCAATGCCTGGTTCAACCAGGCAGGATTTCCGTAAACAGAAGTCTTTACGGCAGGGCTGATATGGGACGAAACAAAGATCGCCTTTTTTGCAGCAACGACCGACACGTGATCCATGACATGTTCAAGTATATCTTTGATATCGAATGAACGCTGACGATTGTCATGCTCATGTTCTTCGAGCAAAGATAATGACAAGATATCTTCATTCAGTGATTGCAAATCGGAGCCTGATGACAGAATGATATCAATATATTGCTTCTGTTCATCAGTGATGTCCGTTATTTTAAGCAATTCTGCAACGCCCATAATACTGTTCAACGCTGTCAGTAAATTGTAGCTGAAATCAGCCCAGTGATATTGGCTTTCGGCTTGCGCCCGTGAAGCGTTGTCATTGCAGGTTGCCCCTTCATTTGACAAAGCAGGCCCGCACGAGGCGTCCTTGTTGAATTCATCAAACTGTAAAACCGCCGACTGACTCATATCCGCCTCCAGGCTAAAATCATGACGCCATATCACCACGGCTGAAGCAGCTCCGACATCGCCAAATGGGGGCGATTAAAGTTTTCAGAAAAAGAAACTTGAATTTTATTGATCAAATACCCCTATCTGTGGATATCGAGAGCCGCATTCTTTCTGATAGGGTTTCATCATGGTTTTTAAGGGACAAACCGATGACTGATGAGAACCGTAGACAATTTGAACGAACAGAAATTGATCTTAATGTTCGCTTTATTTCCAAAGAGGATCTTGAGGCGTCAGGCAAGTTGCTTGATGTTTCTGAAGGCGGTCTCGCGATGGCGACGGAATCAAGCGCCAATATCGGAGATCCTGTGATTGCTTATCCTGAGGGCCTTGGCCGCTTGAGCGGGGTCGTCAAGCGCAAGTTTGAAGGCGGTGTTGCGATTGAATTTGAGTTGTCAGAAGCCCAACGGACCTATCTCAAAAAACGGATACACTCCGCTGTCTCAGGCGTGCCCTATATTCGTCTACTTGAGCATCGCGCCCATAAGCGCATATCGCTAAATCTCGCCTCAGAAGCTCAGGAAGCCGGTAGTAACGAAACGTTTCAATGTGAGATTGTCGATATCTCTGAAACAGGGGGGCGCGTTCGAGCCCAGACCAAACCCGCAATCGGCGCTGAAGTGCGGGTTGGATCGCTCAAAGGGCTGGTGCAAAGACATACAGCCGATGGCTTTGCGATTGAATTCAACGCCGCAGCAACACCGGTCCAGTGCTGCGCCTGACCCTCAGCCAAGTTCCCCTACCACTGCGGCCTATTGTGGACCCACAATAGGCCGTCTCTTTGTCAATAATGGATATATTTAGCAAGATGCGCATAGCGTGCTGGCGCGTCGTTTGAAAACAGTAGGCTCGAGGACAACGAAAAAAATCCTCATATGTAGTGTCTTTTGGGGATTTGATTTGCTCATTTTGCGACACTTAGACGGCGCAACGAGGTAATCTGAGCATCGGCGTCGAATTCTCGGTTGACCGCTGTTGTTTTTACCGGCCGAATCACACATGGGGCCGGTCAGCGCGTCTCGATACGCCAGAAGGACGGATTTTTGTCAGCGGTTCTGTGTCATCGTTAATGATTTCTTACCACTTTCCCTGCGATTCAATGTACCGGGATTGTCATGACTCAAACCGCCTTCGGATATGCTGTTCTTTTCGCAGGCTGCGCCTTTAGCGCGGCCAGCGCGAATGCTCAGTCGCTTTATCCAGACCCGCCCGAGACAACGCTGGAAGATGACGGCGTCTTTGAGCCAGCCTCTGGCAGCGTCGAGAACGCGATTATTGCAGCCCTCGCCCACAATCCCGAAATTGACGTGGCGCGGTCACAGCAGCAGGCGGCGGGCGCGGATCGCTTTCGGGCGATCGGGCGGTTTTTGCCAAATGTTCAGGCAACGGCGTCCTATACGGATGATAGCTGGCGCAGCTCCAGCCTTGGCACGCTGGACGAGCGCAACGGCACGACCCTCGGCATCACTGCGTCACAGCCGCTGTTTCAGGGGCTGGCCGCCATCAACGAATTCAAAGAGGCGCGTGCGCGCGTCTCTCAGTCGAAATATGCGTTTACAGGCGCGCGAGAGCAGATTGGCCTCGCCGCTGCTCAAGTGCATGCAGGCGTCATTCTCGCCCGCGAGATCGTTTCTCATCGACAAGAGAATTTAAAGCTCCTCAACAGGCAGTTTGAGGTGGCCGAACGCCGCCGCAAGGCCGGCGCCCAGAGCCGCACCGGTGTCGAACAGGCAAAAATGCGCCGTGCGCAGGCTCAGGTTGACCTCGGACAGGCGCGCGCTTTCCAGGCCGCCCGCGAAACCGCCTATACGCGGATTGTCGGTCATGAGCCGCCCGCAGAGTTGTTGACCGATGCGGCCACGCAAAATTTTGGTCTCGATACGCAAGAAGCGGCCCTCAACGCAGCGCTTGCAAGCAATCCCAACCTCAATGCAGCGCGCGCCGGCGCCAAAGCCGCAAAACATGCAAAGAACGCTGCAAAAGGGGGCTTTGCCCCGAATGTCGCCCTCGAAGGCACATATTTCAGGCGCTATGGCGAGGGTGTCACGGAAGATGACGAAGAAGAGTATCAACTTGTCGCGCGCATGCGAGTGCCAATTTTTGCGCAAGGCCAAAACGTCGCCGGTTTAAGATCTGCCGGCGCCGCATCTGCGCAAAGTGAAGCCGAGCTTCGCGCCACACGGCTTTTTGTGGAAGAGACAATTGCCCGTAACTGGCGCCAGCTTGGCGATGCGCAAGCGCGCCGCATTGCGGCCACAAGCGCCATCGAGGCGGCAACGCAATCTGTTAAAGGCCTCGAAATTGAATATGAAGCAGGCCGACGAACGGTAATCGATGTGCTTGACGGTCAACGCGATCTCGTTATCGCGATGATCAGCCTCTCCCAGGCTGAACATGATTACCGTGTTATTCACTATGAGCTTGCGGCAACCACGGGGCGGCTATTGCTGCTCACAGGAGAAGACATCGAATAGTCTGCTCCCGGAGCAATTCTAAATTATCTGTTCAAGATCGGTGAACTCAATCATCGAGCCATCATTCAGGGTAATCATGCCATCAGCATCATTGCTGAGCTCAATGTTATCCGCTTCACTGGAAACAATCGATCCTTGCGTCAGATCAATCGTCCAGTCGACGCCAAGCACGCCAAGCGATTCAAGGCCGTCAGCAAACTGAATAGCATCCGTCCACCCCCCGCCGCCGCCGTTGAATGTGTCATTGCCGTCACCGGCTTCATAGACAAACAGGTCATGGCCATCGCCGCCGATAACTCGATCATTGCCGACGCCGCCATAGATGACATCATCGCCGGTTGAGCCGGTGATCCGGTCATTGCCAGCGCCGCCATCGATCGATTCGATGCCGTCGAGATCCGTTGTTGAGAAGTTGAGCGTATTATTGCCGCCGGTTCCCTCGAGCGTAACGCCGTTAAAGCCATTTGCGGAAATAGTCTCGACGGAGTTGTTGAAATTGCTGAGGCCGATTGTTGTCGCATCTGCGCCAGCAAGAATCTGATCGGCTCCCTGGCCGCCATTGAACTGGTCAAACCCCTGATCGTCGCCGCTGACTGTAAACGTGTCATCGCCGCTACCGCCATTGAGACGGTCATTACCTGCGCCGCCGACGATCAGATCATCGCCGGTTGAGCCGGTGATGCGGTCATTGCCGGCGCCGCCGTCAATAAAATCAACACCATCAAGATCAGTGCTCGAGAAGTTCAACGAGTTGTTGCCAGCATTGCCAACGATCGAAACATCGTCAAAACCAGCGGCGGAGATTGTTTCAACGCCATTGTTATAACTGGACATAGCGATCTCGGTTCCGTCAGAGCCCGCAATGATGGCGTCATTACCGCCGCCGCCGACAAACCGATCAAGCCCGTCACCCGTTCCGGAAACAACAAACGTATCGTTCCCGAGACCGCCCGTCAGCTGATCATTGCCTGCGCCGCCGATGATCGTGTCATCGCCTGCCGATCCCGTGATACGGTCGTTGCCGGCGCCGCCGTCAATCGCGACAATACCGTCAAGATTGGTATTAGTGAATGTCAGCGTGTTGTTTGCGCTGCTCCCAACAATCGATACATTGTTGAACCCATCTGCGGAAATTTCTTCCACGTGATTATTGAAGGTTGTCAGGCCGATTTCGGTGTTATCGGCGCCAGCAACGACGCGGTCATTGCCCACACCGCCATTGAACCGGTCAAAACCGTCATTGGTTCCGGAGACAACAAACGTGTCATCGCCGCTACCGCCATTGAGACGGTCATTACCTGCGCCGCCGATGATCGTGTCATCGCCGCCGCGTCCATTTATGATATCATCGCCAGCAAGGCCATCGATGACGTCGGCGTCATTTGTGCCGTTTAGCCGATCGTTGCCGGGCGTACCCAGGATAGGTTCGCGATCAACGTCATTAACGGTCACTTCAAATGAGCGCCAGGAGCTTTCGCCATGTTCATCGGTCGCTGTGACGATAACATCGACGCTAGGCTCGGTTTCGAAGTCAAGCGCCTCGCCATCTTTTAGTTTCAGCGTCAGGCCTTCGTCCGTATCAACAACTTCAAAACGGTCATCGCTGATATCGAACGTGATAGCGTCACCTTCTGCATCCGTGGCAGAGAGAAGCGCAGCAACATCGCCAGCGACATTTTCTGTAACGCCGATGGCGCCGGCATCATAGGTTCCCGGCTGGCGCAACGCCGCGCCGTCAACAAGTTCTGTCGCACCGCCTGTATCCGGCCCACTCCATGTCATCTGCAAGGTTTGCGCGCCTGTGTTCTCGAAGTACCGCACCTCAATGTCGTGGGCGCCAGCGTCAAGATTCAGCGTTGCGCTTTGTGTCACTGTTCCATGCAAGCTATCATTATCGATGACGGGAACGCCGTCTACGAACAGCATGCTGCCATCGTCACTGGCAAGGTTGATAGTGTAGGAGCCGCCAGTTTCAACGACCAGCTCGCCTTCATATTTCGCGGCGAAGTAGTTATCCGGACCGGCGTCCCAGAATTTTTCATTGCCGGTCATATAGTCGAGACTATCAACGACGTCAGTTGCGTCCGGCGCCGCATCGAAATCGATTTCGCTCAAATTGCTGATCGAGGCGCCAACGTCATAATAAGACGCAACAAGCCCCTCACCGCCCGCAACATCAATTGTCGGTGCAGTATTGTCGTCAGCGATCGCAATCGAGAAATCAGCGGTATCGCTTTCACCCGCTGCATCCGTAACCGTCACAGAAACATCGACAGATGCCTCCGTTTCATAGTTGATGGCAACGCCTTCTTTCAACTTCAGCGTCGGGGCGCCATCGATTTCGACAACCTCAAACCGGTCATCGCTAACCGTGAATGAATGCATGTCGTCAGTGTCGGCATCCGTTACCGCCAGCGCCGCAACAACCATGCCTTCGGCGTCATCGGAAAGTGACAAGGCGTCTGCCTGGGCGCCGCTGGAGAGCGCATCGCCATCAACAAGCACCCTCGCGCCGCCTGTATCCGGTCCGCTCCAGGTCATTTGCAGGGTTTGCGATCCGCCATTTTCAAAATACCGCACCTCAATATCGTGCGAACCTTCATCCAGATCGAGCGTTACACTGCGCGTGCGCGTCGCGTGCAGCCCATCATTATCGAGCACCGGCACCCCATCGACAAACAACATGCTGCCATCGTCGCTGGAGAGACTAATGGTGTAGCTTCCGGCCTCGCTGACATTGAGCTGACCTTCATATTTCGCGGCGAAGAAATCATTCGGCGCGCCATCCCAGAATTTTTCATTGCCAGCCGTATAATCGAGATTGGCGACAAGGCCCGTAGCATCAGGCGCGGCGTCAAAATCCATATCCTTCAAATTACTGATCGCGGCGCCAACATCGTAGTAGGAGGCGGCAAGCCCTGATTGGCTGGCAAGCCCCAGCGAGGGCGCAGCGTTTACATTCTCAACATTGACCGTGACCGTTTTCTCATAGGTCGCGCCAGCGCTATCTCTCGCTTCAATCACCACATTATGGGACGCGGCGCTTTCAAAATCGAGTTCAACGCCGTCTTTCAGTTTTAGCTGGTCGCCGACGATTTCAAAGGCGCCGGACGGATCATTGACGATTGTATAGGTCGCCGTGTCGCCTGCATCCTGATCTGCGGCAGAAAGCGTCGCAACAACAGCGCCAGCGTCGTTTTCATCAACTGTATCATTCGACAGCACAATATCGGTTGGCGCTTCGTTCACATCCGCAAGCGCAATCGTCACGCTTTCAGTGTAGCTCTCGCCGCCGCTATCTGTTGTTTTGACGAATAATGTTGGCGTCGGTTCATTTTCAAGATCAAGATCGGCGCCGACTTTAACGCGGACTTCATTGCCGACAATCTCAAAGTCAGCGTTGTCCACCGGATTACCCGCGGCGTCGACGATCTCAAATGTATGTGTATCGCCCGCATCGGGATCAACGGCGATCAACGTTGCAACAACAGTTCCTGCCGCAGTGCCTTCCTGAACGGCCTCATACCCAACTTTCGGGCTTTCCGCCGGACCGGCGCCGCTCGGGCTATAGCCTGGGTCTTGCGTCAGGATAAATTTATCAACCGAAACGCCGTCTTCACGCGCCCAGAGGTTAAGTTCATATTGGCCAGCAGCCGTGATTTCGATGGTTGTGACATTACCAGTGTATGTGTCGCGCGAGCCCCAGCTAAAGCCGCCGCCGCCAAAGCCGGTGATGCCGCCATCGCCGGACATGCGTTCACCATTAAGACCGATATGGACGCTGTCGGCGCTGCCGGCCGAGCCATCTTCCGCCATGCCGCGTACATGCACATAATACGTGCCCGGCGTGTCGAAATAGACATTATATGTCAGCTCCGGTGAGTTTGTTTCGACATCGGCCTCATCGCGCCACATATCATTTACTGCGCCATTGTCGACGTGAACGGCGCCCACTGTTGCGCTATCGCCCCATGCATGGCCGTCGCCAGGGTTGTTCGATACGAAATTTTCCGCCTCAACGACAAGTAGTCCGCCTTGCTCCTGATAGACGTCGCCGGTTGATCCCGAGAGAAGGATATCGGTCGGCGTTTCATTGATGTCAGCGATATTAACAGTGACCGTCTCATCGTAGCTGTTGCCAGCGCTGTCAGTGACGCGCACCGTCAAATTCACTTGGTCGCCCGCTTCATGATCTAGCGACGCGCCGTCTTTCAATTTCAACTGATCGCCAACGACTTCAAAGGCGCCGGATGGGTCGTCCGCGATAGAATAGGATGCGGTATCGCCTTCGTCCTGGTCGGTTGTTGTAAACACACCAACGACCGCGCCGGCATCGTTTTCGTTGACCGTATTACCGGTCAATTGGATATCGGTCGGATCTTCGTTCAGATCGGCGACATTGATTGTCACCATCTGATTGCTAGACTGGCCCGTGTCGTCCGTCGCCGCAATAACAACGTCATAGCTGTCCTGCGCTTCGTGGTCAGTCGTGACGCCATCTTTCAGTTTTAGCTGATCGCCAACAACCTCAAAAAGGCCCGACGGATCATCAAAGATTGAGAAATTCGTTACTGCATCGCCGGTGTCAGGATCAATCGCAGAAAGAGTGCCGACAACGCCGCCGGCGTCGTTTTCAATCACCGTTGGCGAGGTGAATGCAACGCCGCCAACAATCTCGGCGCCATTTTGCAAGACAAGGTCATTATCGCCAGCAAGATCCTGAACCACGCCGCCGGTTTCTTCATTCATCAACCAGTTGGTGACGAGCCCGGGTTCGTCCGCCGGATTGGCCAGCGGCCCGTCGGCGTTATCTGCAATTTCCTGCGCAGTCCGCACATCATCAAATATCCGAACTTCAGAAATTTCCCCTTCGAATATTTGATTGGCGTCAAAGCGGCCGCCTTCGGTATCTTGTTCCTGACCAAAGGTCACAGTTCCATCAGCGCGCAAATTGCGACCGCTGACACTCCGATTAAACTCCTCAGCGCCGTCAACATAAACAGCAAGCTGGTCGCTTGCCTGGTCCCATGAAAATGAAACTGTGTGTTCTGCACCATCAAGCAGAGAAGAATTCGGAATATCAGTAAGAATTCTTTGCCCTGCCAGGTAGATAGCAAGCTTGCCGCTGGAGCTTTCAAGCCAGATCAACGCCTCGTTGTTCGAACCACCGCCTGCGGCATAAGAAAACAACGGCACGCCAGAGCCAACATCGGTCTGCGAAGACGTGAATGACACTTCAACAGTCAGCGCATCGGTCGGGAATCCATCAACATTTGATGCAATTGCAAGATCATTATTGCCGCCATCCTGATTAAGCGACAAGACGGCCGTCGCTTCATTTGGCGTCAGCAGAAAATCTACCGGCGCCTCATTGACGTCAGCAACATTGATCGTCACCGATTTTTCAAAGGTCGCGCCCGCACTGTCTTCGACTTCAATCGTCACGTCATAGGAGTCGCGGATTTCGTGATCGAGAGCAACGCCCTCTTTAAGCTTTAGCTGATCGCCAACAACCTCGAACAAGCCTGAAGGATCATCTGAGAGAGAGAAAATCTCGCCATCGCCAACGTCTTGATCCGTAGCCGTCAGCGTCGCAACAACGGCGCCCGCATCATTTTCATTAACACTATCGTCAGAAAGAACGATGTCGATTGGCGCGTCATTAACATCAGCGATATTGACGGTTATCGTCTCACTATAGATAGCGCCTTCGCTGTCTTCAACGTCGATGGTCAACTCGTAAGAATCTTGAACTTCATGATCGAGCGCAATTCCTGGTTTTAGCGTAAGTTGAGTTCCGACGATCTCAAAAACGCCTGATGGATCGTCCGCAATCGAAAATGTTGCCGTGTCGCCAGCGTCCTGGTCGGCAGCAGACAATGTCGCGACAACTGCGCCATTTACATTTTCATCAATCGTGTCGTTCGACAGATCAATGTTAGTGGGTGTGTCATTGATGTCCGTCACGTTCACCGTAACAGTCTTCTGGAGCGTCGCGCCCGACGCGTCTTCAACCTCAAGCGTCAGCTCATAGGCTGACTGCGCCTCATGATCGAGAGAAACACCATCTTTTAGTTTCAGTTGATCGCCAACGACTTCGAACAACCCCGATGGATCTTCGACAAGAGAGAACGTAGCCATGTCGCCCGCGTCTTGATCTTCTGCCGTCAGCGTCGCAACCGTGGCGCCGCTCTGGTTTTCATCGACATTGGCGCCGGAAAGAACAATATCTGTCGGCGTATCATTTATATCTTCAACATTGATGACCAATGTTTCCTGATGAGCGGCGCCGCCGCTATCCGTGACTTCAACAACTACGCTATATTTATCTTGCGTTTCATAGTCGAGTTCAACGCCGTCTTTGAGTTTGAGTTGATCGCCAACGATTTCAAACAAACCCGACGGATCGCCCGCTATGTCATAAGAGGCCGTATCGTCGTCATCAGGATCAATCACGGAGAGCGTACCGATAACGGCGCCGGGCGCACGTTCACCAACGCGAGCCCCATCTAACAAGATCTCGACCGGCTCTTCATTGATGTCAGCGACGTTGATCGTCACGGTTTCCAGATAGGTCAGCCCGCCGCTATCCGTCACTTCGATGGTGACGTTGTATGTGTCCTGCAGCTCATGGTCGAGTTCAACGCCGTCTTTAAGACGCAATTCGTTCCCAACAAGCTCAAAGAGATCGGACGCATCTTCCGCCAGCGCAAATGCCGCCTCATCCCCTGCGTCCGGATCGGAGGCGGTCAAAGTTGCAACAAGCGCGCCTGCTTCATGTTCAGTCACAACGCCGCCGGCAACACCCAGATCATTTGGCGCTTCATTAACGTCGGTAACATTGACTGAAACGGTTTTTTGCACTGTCGCGCCGGAGGCGTCCGTCGCCTCGATGATGATCTGATAAACGTCCTGCGCTTCATGATCGAGAGCGATGCCTTCTTTTAAGCGCAACTCATTTCCAACAATTTCAAAGGCGCCGGACGAATCATTGACGATAGCAAAAGTCGCCTCATCATTAATATCCGCATCAACGGCCGAGAGCAGCGCGACAACGGCGCCCTCGTCATTTTCATTGACGGCATCACCAGACAGCTCAATATCGGTCGGGGCCTCATTGACGGCCGACCGGGTAACACCGACGCCGAAGATAACGGGTGGATTCGCCTCAGTGATATCGTCAACGGACTGACCCGCTGCCGCGCTTTGCGCGGCGATGCCATTGACGTTATTTTGGAATTGGTTGTTGTCGGCGGTGGAGTCTGGACCGTCTGCGCCAACGACCTCTTCGTTCGCTCCGCGACTGTCTAGACTTGGTTCACCAGATTGGCCCTCTTCTGCGCCATTGTCTTCGCCTGATTTACGTAGCGTTAACGATTCTGCATCGGCGCCTTGAGCATCGGTCTCGGTTCTAGCACCCAGCGTCTCCGATTTGGTCCTTCCGACGTCTTCCTTGCGCTCCTCGCCATAATGCAAGTTTCCATAGCCCTCGCCGTTTTCTTCACCCTTGATAGTGTCAATATTCTGCTCGCGCGCTTTTTCCAGCGAAGCGCGTTCACTTTCAACCTCGCGGTCTTCCTGTCGACGACGCTCAAGCTCGTCTTTTGACGGTGCTTTTGAAGGCGAAACGCCTAGTTTTGACTGATTTTCTCCGGCCACGGCAGACCTCATTACACAACTGTAGTCTCCGCTAATTTATCAATGAGAGATTAACCAGAAACTTATCAGCCTAGTTAATAGACTGTAAATCATAGCGCTCCCGGCAACGCTTATCTTTCCTAAACAATTTAACCTTATTCTCGGCGACTTGAGTGATGACCGGCTGCGTATTTTTATGGTGTACAGTGTAAAATCCTTGATCGACAGGCTGCCGAAAAGCTGGCTGCCTGAGCGAGAGGATTCGCTTCTTGGTGAACCGGAACCGATTGCATCTGTCTATGCCGGTTCAGTGATCGTTAACCTGTTTGCACTGGCGCTGCCGCTCACAGTGTTACAAATCTACGATCGAGTGCTGCCAAATGCATCATTTGATACGCTCACCGTTTTGATCGCGGCTCTTATTGTCGTCGTGGTCGTCGACGCCATTTTAAAATACTGCCGGTCCTATTTGATCAACTGGTCAGCCGCCGCCTTCACGCATCAACTGTCGGTCAAAGCGATTGATGTCATGATGAATTCGCCGCCGACAAAGCACGGCGCCATTCCCACTAGCGAGCATCTAGATCGGCTCAATTCAATTTCCGGGCTCGGTAATTATCTTGGCGGGCAATCCCGCGTCGTCATTGTTGATATCTGTTTTATTCCAGTTTTTGCCGGCATTATTATCCTTTTGGGCGGGCCGGTTTTCATGGCGCCTCTTTTGCTTTTTTCGTTATTCGGATTTTACGCTATGCAGCGGACGAAAGAGCTATGTGTAACAATTGAGGAACGAGAAAAGTCCGACGCACGAAAATACGATTTTGTCATCGAAATCCTGGAGTCTATGCAAACAGTGAAATCGTTGGCGATGGAGCCACTGATGATGCGTCGGTTCGAGCGATTGCAGGCGATTGAAAGCGTCATCGTGAAGCGATTGATCGGCCTTACTATCGCGTCTCAAAATTTCAGCGCAATGTATGCATCGCTTTCTGCTGTTACCATTGTTGGTCTCGGCGCACTGCTTGTACTTGGCGGCAAAATGACGATCGGTGGTCTCGCCTGTTGTATGTTGTTGTCGTCACAATTGCTGCAACCAATCTTAAGGTCATTGTCTGCCTGGAATGAAATCCATCTCGCCAAACATCGGCGCGATCGGATCGCCGAGATATTCGACGATCACGATACGATCAGCGAAGAACCGACAGCACCTGTTGAAAACATATACCCGAAACTCTTGCGGGCGGAGCCCGTTTTATTCAAAGACGTCACGATCAGGTTTGGTGATGCGCCGCCGTTGTTTGAAAAACTAAACTTCGACGCGCCCGCCGGCGCCATGATCGCTTTCACGGGCGCCAACGGAGGCGGGCGGACATCCTTGCTGCGCGCCCTCGCCGGCGATATCACCCCTTCGGAGGGAGAAATTCGCGTCGGCGGTGCGCTTATTAATGGCGGCGACACCGCTGCAAAGCGTATTGCAACGCGTTATGTCGGGCAAACACCGACGACCTTCAGAGGCACGATCCTGGAGAATTTAACGCTGTTTGGCGAGTTGACGACAGCATCCGCCTTATGGGCGTCGCGCCTTATCGGTCTCGATAGCGAAGTCGTCCGGATGCCGCTTGGTTATGACACTCAATTAAAAAGCCTGTCAGGTCGAGGCATCCCCGCCTCGACCGCGCAAAGGATTTGTATTGCCCGCGCCCTAGCGACAAAGCCGCCCGTCCTTCTTCTCGATGAAGCCACAACCTCTCTCGATATTCCGGGAGAACGAGCCTTTGGTGAGGCTTTGCGTAAATTGCATGGCGACATGACAATTATCCTCGCCACTCATCGTCCTTCCCTCGTTGCTCTTGCCGATTCGACGTACGAAGTCACAGGCGGCGCGTTGAAATCTTACATGTCAGCGCCCAACCAGAAGGCGGCGGGATAATGGACCAGCAAAGCCAAAATCTCAGCTCAGGGGAAACCCAAAAGGACCCGATCAACCGCATCCATGAAGCGCTTAATCCGGTCCATAAGCTAATCGATCAAGTCGAAAACGCTTTTACCAATGACGTTCGATCTAATTCTACTTCCAGCGGCGATTGTGTCGCCGTGATCGATCGATTCTTGAAAATAACCGGATGGTCTCAAGGCTCGCGGCGAGTCTTCGAGTCAATGCCACATGCCAGCGAACTCGAAACAATAGAAGCATTTCGAACGGTGCTTTTTCATCTCGGCTATAACACGAGCGTTGAAGTAGCCTCAACGGAAAACATTCGTCATGAGTTCTTGCCTTGCTTTTTAAGAACGCATTCCGGTCGAATTATTCTTCTTGAAAAAATTTCCAAGACCGGTGTCATTGATGTCTTTGATCCGGTTTCCCGAAAACATGTGGATGTCTCACCGGATGCTGTCAAAGGCGCGATTATTTTTCCTGAGCGCACCAGCGTTGATCAGGATGTTAATCCGACAATGGCGCCAAAATGGTCGCTCACGGCACTGAAAACATTTTTGCCAAATATTCGGCAAATATTCCTGATCAGTTTTATCGTCAATATTTTCGCGCTGGCGCCGCCGATTTACGTAATGAATGTTTATGATAAGGCGATTGGCGCGAAATCACCCGATGTATTATTGGGCCTTTCCATCGGTATCTTAATGATTGTCGTTGCTGATTTTAGCTTACGACAGATACGAGGCAAGCTTCAGGCGTATCTCGGCGGCCGCCTTGATGAACAGGCCAATGAAACGGCGTTCCGGCAGTTACTTCATATGCCGCTTTCCTACATCGAAGACGCTCCGATCGGGTCACAATTGACGCGTCTGCGCCAGATGACGTCCATACGCGAAGCATTTATCGGCGCGCTGGCGACAGCAATTTTTGATTTACCGTTCATTGTTCTTTTCATCGTGGTAACAGCAATTATCGGCGGACCGCTTGTTTGGCCGCCGCTTGCACTGCTTTGCATATACTTTTTGCTGGCTTTGTGGGCGATCCCACGCACACGCACCTTGGTCACAAAGGCTGGCGATGCACGATCAAAACTCAACAATCTCACGGTTGAGGCTGTGTCTGCGCAAGATGCTATTACAGATCTCGGCGCCGATAACGTATGGCGGAAAAGATATCGGCGTTATTCCGCTGAAGCAGTCATGCACAATATGAAGGCTCGCCAATTCAATTTCCTTGTCCACACGCTCTCACAAATGCTGGTCGCCGCCGCTGGCGTCGCAACCCTTGCCTTTGGCACCGGCATGGTTATAGCAGGCGATCTTTCTGCTGGCGCGCTTATCGCGGTGATGGCCTTGGCCTGGCGCATTCTCGGGCCTATCCGCAATGCGTTTCTGAGCGGTCTCACTCTCGGTCAGACGTTGCAAAGCATCGAGCAGATCGATCGCATCGTCAAAATGCCGCGCGAACGCGAACCAAATTCAAGCCCCTCCATCTCGAGAAGCTTTACCGGGCGTATCAGCTGCGAGAACCTGGCTTTTCGTTACCCAACACAGCGTGAGCCTGCGCTGCGCAGCGTATCATTTGAGCTTGAGCCAGGACAAATGTTGTGTCTGTGCGGACAAAGCGGGTCGGGGAAATCGACTGTGCTGCGGATCCTTCTCGGATTGCATCAACAACAAGCCGGCTCCGTATATGTGGACGGTCTTGATCTGCGCCAGCTAGACAAGGGTGAATGGCGCCATTCGCTTGGCGTTGCGCCACAGTCTTCAGACCTTTTTTACGGCACGATCGCACAAAATCTGCGCCTTGCTCACCCAGCAGCGACAGATGAAGAGCTTGAAGAAATTACTCACCGCTTCGGTATCGATAATTACTTCCACAGTGTGCTGGATGAAGGTCTTGAAACAAGGTTTAAATCCGGCTCGCGGGCGGCATGGCCGGACGCATTGGTCCGGCGTATCGTTTTGTGCCGGGCGTTTGTTGGCAATCCGCCAATTTATCTTCTCGACGATCCTGCCGCCAATCTTGATACGGCGGGCGAGAAAGCATTTCTATCTTTGCTTGAAGAGCGGCGCAAAACCAGCGCCATCATCATGACGACGCATCGGCCGAGTTACATGCGCATTGCAGACACAGTCGTCTGGCTAGACCGCGGTATGATCCGCGATATGGGGCCGCCAAATACGGTCGTGCCTCGGCAATTAGCGATTTAATTGGAAATTTAAAGAGAACAAGAGTCACACCCATGGACACAGATCAACCACTCCCGGCTCAACAGCCCGTCCTAGTCGGCGAGCGAAACGCCATCGCGCTGCCAATCGAACTGGAAGAAGGCGCCCCGCCTGTGCTGATGCGATCCGCCATGGCGATCATCACCGGGCTTGTTCTTATGTTGCTTGTGTGGGCGAATATCGCTCAGATTCGGGAATTATCCGTCGCAGTCGGCGAAATCTCTCCCTACGGATCAACCCGGGATGTCGCTCATCTCGAGGGCGGCATCATTGACGAAGTGTTTGTTGCGCCAGGCGACACTATTAAACAAGGCGCCCCGCTATTGCAGTTACGCATGGAAAGCTCAGGCGGTGAATATAACCGCGTCTCATCACGCCGCACAAACCTGAAGATGCAGGCGGAACGGTTGATGGCGCAGATCGAAGAACGTGACCCAGACTATTCTGCCGTCGCCAAAAAGTGGCCGTCCCTCGCCGCTGAGCAAACCGCGATATTCAAGAGCAGCGTTAAAGAACATACCGCCCTGATGGAAACGCTGGATGCGAAAGTGTCAGCAACGAAGTCCGATGTCATTGGCGCGCAAGCTGAAAAGAAGGCCAAAGATCAGCTCGTCGGATTTGCCAAACAGCAACTGCAAATTCAAGACGACTTGATTGTGGACGGATTCACCTCAAAACAGGCGCATCTAGAAGCGGAAGCCGCCTACGCCTCGGCTCAGGCTGCCGCAGCTGCGGCGCAAGCAAGACTGCAACAAACGAAACGCGCGAAAGAAAGCGCGATTGCCGAACGAGAGAATGCCGCAGCAGCATACATAAACCGTAGTGCAAAAGAACGCGCCGCCGCCATTGCAGAGCTTGACGAGCTTGAAGAACCGCTAAACTCACTTGAAGATCGCGCCGAAAGACTCACAGTGCGCAGTCCTGTGACGGGTATCGTGAAATCCGTGGCTGTTGACGGCGCTGGCGATGTTGTTCGCCCCGGTGGGCTGGTGGCAGAGATCACGCCAGCGAATAATACCCTGTTCGCCGAAGTCCGCGTTAATCCGAAAGATATCGGGCACGTCGCTGTTGGTCAGCAGACGGATATTTCCGTCACCGCCTTTGATCCCAACCGCTATGGAAAGATTGATGGCCGCGTCATTCATGTGTCGGCAGATACGTTCATCGACGAGCGCACCCGCGAGACATACTACGTCGCTTATGTTGCGCTCGACGATCCCACGGGCAAGTCAGACAGACTCGTAGAGATGCTCACGCCTGGCATGGAAGTGCGCGCAGAAATCATCACTCAGACCCGCTCGCTCATGCAGTACATATTAAAACCGGTATTGCGACCGCTTGATCGCGCCTTCTCAGAGCGATAAGCGGCTTTACTGCCATAAAAAAACGATAGCGCCGGAAAAGGCCAACGCCGGGCCAAAGGGGATTGCCGTCTCGGCGTCGATCTCTTGCGACCGCATACTCATGGCGCCAACCACAATCAGCGTTGTCACCGCCGCAACCAACACGATCACCGGCAACGCCATCCAGCCGGTCCAGGCGCCAAGCGCGGCAAGCAATTTTGCATCGCCAAGCCCCAGCCCTTCGCGACCGCGTAGCGCTTTGTATCCCGCCGACACCGCCCAAAGCGATAGATAGCCCGCTACCGCGCCAATCACGGCTTCTCTAAACGGAACAAAAAGACCGCCAACATTTGCGGCAAGGCCGATCGCGATTAACGGCAGCGTCAGCATGTCCGGGAGGTATCCGGTTTCCAAATCAATCGCGGCAAGCGCGATCAAGACTAGTAAATACACCCCTGCGAGCACGGCCGCCAATCCCGCGCCATAAAAATATATCGCCGCCAAACCAGCCGCCGCCCCGAGCGCCTCAACTATCAAATAACGCGGATTGATCGGTTGGGCGCAACTGGCGCAGCGACCACGCAAAAATAAATAACTGATAAGGGGAACATTATGTGACGTCTGTATCGGCGTTCGACATGAGGGGCAGTAAGAACGCGGCGCCAAAAGGTTTCCGCGTGACGCAGAGCCTTCTGACTCAACCAACCCCCACATCGCCGGTCCGCGCCAGATCACGACGTTCAAAAAGCTCCCAGCTAGGGCGCCCAAACCGAGACTTAGGAAATATTGGAACCAGATGCTCATGACGCAGCGACCATCAAGCCGCCCACAAGTAAGGTCAAGATGGCGGCGTTTGGTTAAGCTTTCCCAACCTCGTAATTTGAGGCAAAAAAGCGCGACGTCACGCGCATCTTGTTCAAAAGCAACCGCCTGGCCATCGATGAACATGATGGTGTAAGGCATATAACCGCCCATCGACCCTGTATCGAGGCGTGACCGGACCCCCAACATCTACTGCCCAAGCAACGACCCCGGCGTAATTATCAAAATCAGCAATCACTTCATATGGCGGGCTGACAAACTGGGCTCTCGCGCCGCGCGGATCAGCCCCGGCAGCCGGCAATACCGGCCACTGGCGTGACGCTGCGCCATCCGTCTGCATCTTCGGCCGTAATCAGACCGCGCTGCACATAGCTGCCGCCCTCAAAGCCGCTGCCAAACTGGACAGAAACGTTCAACGAAATGGCATTCTCGCCAGTGAAAGTGAGCCCTTCATGAACCCCGTATCCAGCTGCGCCGGACCGGTCCTGAAGCGTTAAGCGCTGGCTGATCCCGTCCAACACGACCTCCCCCGCTTTACCGGACACAAAACGAAATACCGCCATCGGTCGCTCAGCATCCAGGGTCCACAATACCATGCCGCACTCGCCTTCAGGGATTTGCGGTTTTTCGATCGCGGTGAGAATCATCTTGCGTTCTGGGTCCAGCGCACCGGTAACACTCTCTGCCTCCGACGGCGTTGGTTCGGTACCAATTGTTGTGCACCCAGCTACAAGCATGCCGAGGGCGAGCCGTCCATAATGTATTTTCACGTCTTCACTCCGCGAATCATGCCGACAGAATTATAAACCAGCTTAGCGCCGTTGTTCTCGAAGCCAAACGAAATCAAGGCGAAAGAAAGTTGTTCATCATCGGCCTCAACACCGGCGCTGATTTCGTAACGGAAATCAGGGCTGACGCGTAAGCCAATATCCATAGCGCCGTCACGGTTTACGCCCGCAAGCGAAGCAATAAACGTAGAGCCATCACAGGCAATTGGCCCGCTCAAGGCCAGCGGCGCGCGCTCAAACCGGGCAAGCGGCCGATCCAGAATATCGGTGCTCAGTGACCCAATAGCCTTGAGGCAGCCATTCTTAGAAAGCGACAGGCGATCAACATAAATTTGTCCTTGCCCCGTCACTGGCGCACCCAAAATAAAAACACTGTCGATCATATCAAGACTGACGACGGCGGTTACATTTTTGAGGTCGATGCTTCGCCCAAGCCCAAGAGAAAAACTTCCCTCGCCGGTTACATCTCCGCCGGCGAGAGAGACCGAGCCGCCGAGCCTTCCCCTTAACAATAAAAAGGGATTGACGCGAAATTGTATATCGCCCAGATGAATGCCATCCACCGCGACGCCTCGCGCTGACCCATTCCAAATCGACCCTTGAATGGCTCTGTAACTTAAATGGCTTTTCGCACTTGGCGCCATGTGAACCATCGTGGAGGCGGGCCAGAAGGCAATCAGTGAAACCGCGAACACAAATAGACAAAATGCTATTTGCAGCCTATTCGCGCGGATATTTAAATGCTCCACATTGATCATTGGGTGGCCGATCTGAAAACAATCTGTGTCCGAACCATGTTTTGACCGGCCGTGTCACGGGCAATATCGGCACTGGCCACCGCAATCCCATGGTCGCTATACAAGACCTGCAGCCAGGAGAATAATACTGACGATGATATATTCTCAGCGCTTGCCTCGACTTCATCGTCGGAACGCGCATTGACGTAATTCAATGTAATACCAGCATCACGCGCCGTCGTGATCAACACCGTTCGGAACGCAGATGGCTCAGTCTGTTTTGTGGCTATGGGCGAAACAATCTTCTGCGACGCCGCCTCGAAAACAAGGTCATAGACATTTTCCGCTTGCGTGGCGTTGCGCGCCGCGCTCGTGCGCCAATCGTCCATCGGCGTCAAAACGAGATTGTAAAGAATGAAAACAACACAAAGCGCCGCTAATATAATAAGCAATGCGCGTTCGCGCGGAGATCGATCATTCCAGAGTTCTATCATCATTGCCCTACAATCAAGTCTCCAACCCATTCATTATTAGACCGCCGATAGCCACCCGCATCACGCACCGGAACGGCGGCGCTGGCAAGCTGAGCGCGAAACGCCTCTATATTGCGGTTGTCGCCGCTCCGGACGCTTATGACGAGCTGATTGCGTGTTTGATCATATCGCATACGATCAACGCGCACGCCATCTGTCTGAACAAGCGCATCACTAACGGCAGACGACAGACTTAGAAATGCGGAGTCGGCGCTGCTTGATAACACCGCACGGGCATTCGTATAGGGGTCAACATTGGCGGCATCAGGAAAATATTGGGCGTGCAACTCATTAGTTCGGTCTTCATAAGCCGCAGTCACGCGCATATCTCGAATGCCTTGGACTATATAGATCGATAAGAGAACCCCAATAAGCGCGGCAGCAAGGGAGCCGGCGCGGCGCCATTGTTTGACGCCGTCACGCCAGTGACCACGCGCTTGGCGCTTTCCCTGCAACAAATTTTCGGGCTGACGCTGATCCAACGCAACCGCGCAAAGACCAAAGAGGCCGTGCTCACCAAGGGGGCGCCAATTTTGCGAAGATAGTTCCGGAATATCACACACGACGTTAGGATTGCCGTGGAAACTGCACTCTGCCAGGGAACCATCGCGAGCCATGGGGCCAATTACAAATTCACTGATACTTGCCGCAGCGGCAAAGCCACGCGCGCCGACCCGTGCAACGATACGCGCCTCATCCACCGCAACGACTGGATTGCCATCATTATCTGGTAAACAAAGAAAATCCGGCGACAGAAAATCCAAATCAAGTCCCGCGTCAGCAAACGCGCCGCACCAGGCATCGATAATCTCATTACGAATGGCGATGACGCGCCCTTCACTGCCCTTGTGGGAGGTCACCACATGCGTCGCGTCAACCGGTTCGGCCAGCTCATCTTCAAGAAGGTAACGCGCCGCCGCCAGGAATTTCGACCGGCTCTTTGGCGGCGCGGTGATGGTGCGCAGAGCAACATGTTCGCCAGAGATAATCGCAGAGACGCAACCCTCGACCGATTGCGCTTGTGCGAAATCTACAAGCGCGGCGGCATTATCCAGCTTCCCAGCGTCGACAAGCTGACCATGGTCTAGCTTGCCCCAATGCAGCGGTGCGTCGAGCGAGTGGCCCAAATAAAAAATAAAGCCCACACTCACGAGAAATCTCCCAAGCGGCGCGAAAGGAGACGCGGCCGACCGCTATCATCGACCTCGAATGTAAACGTCGCCTTACGAGTGATGCCGGTCAGCTCAACATCGACGACAACGTCAATATAACGTGATTTAAGACCAATCCGACTATATAGTTCGGTGAACGGTTCTTCCCTGCCTTCTTCAGCCGCAGTCCAGAATTCTTCCGATGCACCAAAGCCCCCCGGCGGCCGGTTTTCGACCAGACGTGCGGCGTCAGAAAGTGAAATCGCGCCGAGGGTTAGCGCCGACAAAATCGGGGCCTGCGCGACCTGAAGTTGGTTGACGTTGATAAGCGATCCCTCCGTCTTGGGATAAGCACACAGCCAGGGATGAAGCGTTGCGTATAGCGCTGGCGTTACGCCCGACATCGCCCTTAATTCACTAACATCACTCAGCAACGTTTCCCCAGTTCGGTAGGGCACTGGCAACGCCGAATAAAAACCGTCTTCCGCCCCACCCGATTCGACCCGTTGGTCCTGATCAATCCAATCTACAATGACGGACGTCAACTGGTCAGCGCTGCCAGCGCTGACCAGCCTGATGAGTTCTGCAAATTCCTCCTTAGCCGCAACGCTCTGAACCAGCTGACCGCTGTCATTATGCGTAACAAGGCTATTGACGTTCAAACATGCCGTGCGATCAACAAAACGCAGCCTGACCACGCCATTTTCAATCGGCGTCTCGCGCGCTTGCGTAAACAAAACGCTATCCGGTGATGCTTGTTCCGGTGCAGCTTTATAAGCCTGGTCGATCGCCGCTATCGCCAACGCCTCTGCGCTGACCAGCCGCCAATCCGCATCGTGGCGTGCGTTAATTACAAAGGAGCGCTCGGTCGCAATCACAGTTTGCCGTGCCATCGATAAAACGATGAATGACAAAGTCGCGACCAGCATCAAAACAATGATCAGGGCGGCGCCTTTTTGTGCAGAAGAGTTACTTTTACGGTTGGTCATCGCCAGCCCCCTCTGTGCCTGCGACATCTCCAATCCAGAACAATTGTCGCAACTCTCCAAACCGCGGTGTTTGCAGCGTTATTGCTATCGCAAGCGGTGCGCCGGAAACGCCCGCCCTCGGAGGCCAGGTCTGCGACCAATCCAACCGGCCGGATGTTTGGCCGGTTAGAAACTCAATTTTTGCACCATCAATATTGTCGATCAGAACTTGCTCTGTCGTCGGTTGCCCGCGCGCCCCATCAAGAAATGGTCGCGTACGACGAACAAGCATGTTGCCGGATTCCAAATATTCAACTCTTTGTAGAGATGATCGCGGCGATACCCATTCCGGATTTGTCCAGCCTCTGCGGACAAAGGCGAACAAGACCGTCTCGCCTGCCGCGGCGGCCGAGACGTCAAAGGCTCCATCGCGAAATGTCGGCCCTTCAACCGCGCCAAATTCGTCGCGTACTGGTCGTAACGCAATCTGGGTCAAGTCATCTTTGAGAATCGCACGCGTTAACTCGACCGCCGCAATTTTCTGATCAGCGCGGCGGAACTGATCATTTGCATCAACACTCATCCGCATGATGACGACACCAGTCCCCGCGATGATAGAAAATATCAACAACGCAACGAGCAGCTCTGGCAATGAAAAGCCTTTTTGCGCGTTCACGGTCATGACGCCGCCTTCAGTGTGTCAATACGCGCAAGCATCTGATCAAAACCTGCAAGTTGCACGGTTATTTGCAGCTGATACAACCCGCCGGCTTCAAGCGGCATAAATGTTTGGCTGACCAACCATTGCTGATCGGCAAATTCCAATTCTGTTATGTTGCTGCCAGCCTGAATAGAACCGTTCAAGGCAAGCGCGGTTACAGCAGCATTATCTGCAACAATGCGCGCCAATAATTTATTTTCAACCGACGCCGCAGCGCGGGCGCTTTGTGCTGTCATCAACAACACCGCCCCCGCAACACCAGCAAGTATGGTCAGCGCAACCAACACTTCAACAAGGGTCATGCCCTTTTCGGATTCCGGCCTGCCGATCATTCGGCCACAACTCCGATCTTGCCTGCTTCATTCATCGAAACGCCAACAGACGGGTTTGCGCCAAACCACGCCGTAAAGGACGGCGCCGCGCCAATCGGGTCGATCAAGATCAACCGATCCGCTTCATCATTTTTTTTCTGGCCGGTCATCGCCCGCGAGTTCTCACTCAGTGATTGGGGCTGGTCTATTTCCAATCGAACACCGACGCCGTTAAGATTCAATGCACTGTTATTCGGCAAGACCCGCCACCCAGAATTGGTGAACTCAGACACTTCATATCCGCCCTTATTGAATTGAATTTGCATCGGTGTTCCCGTGATTGCGGCTCTGTTGACGATCTTTTGCAACCTTACCGCAAACAGTGTTGCATCTTGCGTCGCTGCGCTTCGCGATGGCGGCGCGTTCATCACGATCACGGATGCTGCCAGCGCCAGGATCGCTATCGCCACTAGGATTTCAACAAGCGAAAAACCTGTCTGACGTGCGGCCGTATTTATGATCCTTGCTCGGTCCAATTCCCAATATCCGCGTTAAGGCCCTCGCCGCCTGGTTCACCGTCCGCCCCAAGCGAAAATATATCGACGACACCATTTTCACCAGGGAACCGGTATTGATAGGGAGCGCCCCATGGATCAACAGGCACTGCGCCGCGCAAATACCCGCCGGGACGGTAGCGATCAACCTGGCGCACGCCATCAGGAACAGAAACCAGCGCCGCCAACCCTTGTCTTGTGTTGGGATACGACGACATATCCAATCGGTACTGGTCGAGAGCGCTTTCAATAACTCCGATGTCGATCTGCGCCTTTCTAACGGCGGCGCGATCTCGCTCAGGCAACACATTGACCACCACAATGGCGGAAATAAAGGCAAGGATAGCAAGCACGACGAGAAGCTCGACAAGCGTGACGCCGCGCTGCTGACGGTTCTTCAAAAACCTCTTTTTGAGTTTTTCAATCATTGAATTCTCCTTCTCTATCCGGCGGCAAGACTGTTTAGCCGGAGAATGGGTAACATGATCGCGGCAACAATAATGAGTATCAGGACACCAATGCCCAAAATAATGGCGGGCTCTAACAACCGCAGAGCCGTCGTCGCTGCGGAATCAAATTCGTCTTCGAGCTGATCGGCCGTTTTGTCGAGCATCATTGGCAATGAGCCCGAACGTTCGCCCGCGGCGATCATCGGCGCCATCATCGGCGGCATAACCCGCGATCGTTTG
>JAJFGC010000257.1 GCA_021776345.1 Hyphococcus sp.
GACAATGAGCCGCCGATTCCGAATTCCGGTGGCAACTTCTTCGGCACGGTCAGCGAATATGACCCAGTCGGACGCGCCTTCGGCGCCTCGGCTCGGGCGCGCTTCTAACATTCCCAAGCGAAGGGATTTTTAAATGGCGGAGCAGATCGCAAATAAATCGATCTGCTCCGCCATTTCGTATTGGAAATTGACGAATTTTGCAGGATCTATCGCAAGCCAAAGATTCGTTCTGCCCGTGATAAGGCGCGAAGCAGTGAATCCAACTCCTTCCTCCCGAAGGTGGATTGGCGAAATGCGCTTCACGCGGGTCCGATTGCAGAATGAAATCGGGCCCGCCCCTTTTCGAGGGATGTCCTGAGCATTCTGGACATTTAAAGCGGGCGGCGCGAGACTCAATATTGACTTCAACGGAACATAATTAGTCCATGACGATTCAAACAAAATTTCAAAACTTGAACAGAGACAGTGTTGTTGGCGCCGCGATAAAATTGCGGGCAGTGATCTAAGTGGCGTCGTCGCTCACTTTTTTCGACTGGACAATTATTGCACTCTATCTGTCCGGGGTTGTCGGCGCGGGCATTATTCTTTCCCGTAAACAATCAAGCGATCTTCAGGATTATTTCCTTGGCGGTAATCAGATGTCGTCCTGGGTCGTTATGTTCTCGGTGATTGCGACCACACAGTCCGCCGCGACCTTCCTCGGCGGCCCGGACTATGGTTATCGCGGCGACTATACATATCTAGGATCGTTCGTCGGCTCGGCGATGGCGGCCGTATTTGTCGCAAAATATCTAGTGCCGCGATTTTATGCCCTGAAGGTGACAACCGTATACGAATTACTTGCAGTTCGTTACGGCGCCAACGCGAAACGCGCCGCTGGCGCTATGTATTTGGTTGGTCGCATTTTTGCAAACGGCTCACGGCTCTATATGGCCGCGCTCGCTGTCGCGATGATGCTCTTCTTCGATGTGTCGCCGCAGAGCGTAATGATCGCCACGCTGTTGATTACGATTATTTCAATCGGCATAACGCTGATTGGCGGCATCCGGTCTGTGATTTGGAGTGATTTCGGACAGTTTATTGTATACTTCGGGGCGGCTATTATCGCCCTTATCAGTCTCTGGTTTCAGTTATCTTTGTCACCTTCGGAGGTTTTGGAAGCGCTCAGCAATACGCCTGAAGGCGACAACAAACTTGTTCTGTTCGATTTTTCAACGGACTTCGGCAAACCATTTACGTTTTGGGCGATCATTACCGGCGTTTTCCTTCTGAACCTCGGTAATTTTGGTCTTGATCAGGACACGACACAAAGACTTCTCACCTGCCGGGACGCTAAATCGAGCGGTCGCGCCCTGGTGCTGTCAACGCTGGTTGCGGTTCCAATTGTTTTTGTTTTTGTTACGATTGGACAGTTGCTGTATTTGTTTTATGACCGGCCGGACTTGGCTATTGCGGATGGAAGCGGCGATGTCTTGCGTGAATTTAGCGGGGAAAAAATCACCGTCTTTATGGCCTACATTCTTTCTGAAATGCCGCCCGGGGTTCGTGGCCTTGCGACTGCCGGTGTCGTCGCCGCAGCCATTTCCACGATGACCTCTGGCTTGAATGCGATGTCATCCGTTGTTGTTGGCGATTTTTACCAGCCATGGCGTGAAGCGAACAGTCCTGCTTCGCCACATCATTACGTAATCGCCGGTCGCTGGGGAATGTTACTGTTCGCTTTCTTGCTATCTGCGATGGCTGTCCTTTGTTTTTTTTGGCAACGTTATACTAATATGCCGCTGCTTGAATTTGCACTGTCGGTCATGGCATTTGCCTATGCGGGTTTGATTGGGGTCTTTTTCACGGCAATTTTTACAAACCGCGGTTCCACATTGTCGATAATAGCCGCGTTAGTTTGCGGGTTTTTAGTTATTTTATTCCAGCAGAGTTACATCGTGGACAGTCTCGGGCTGCCGGGATCGTTCAAAGCGCTGTCCTTTCCGTGGCAACTGATGATTGGCGTATTTATCTCCGCCGTTATTTGCCTGTTGGGAAACAACACGACTGATCGAGCGTTAGCGCCACCTAACACTTGACCTATTTCTCCCTTCAAAGGAGAGGGGACCATATGAAATACTTTTTGGGAATTGACGCCGGCGGCAGCCGATGCAGGGCGCGACTGGTGACGCCTGACGGCGTGATCGTCGGGGCAGCAGAGGCCGGCCCTGCCAACGCACGAGTTGGGCTGGGCAAACTGAAAGACACTTTAATCGCCGTTGCTTCCGACGCATTTGCGGCAGGTGGCCTGGATCAATCCGAGATGGCAAAAACAAACGCCGGAATGGGGATCGCGGGTATCTCTCGTGCCGGAATGCGCGAGGCAGTGATGGATTTGCCATTGCCTTTTGCGAAGGTCGCGATCGAGACCGACGCAGCGATCGCGAATCTTGGGGCCCATGGGGGCGAGGATGGCGCCATCCTGATTCTCGGGACGGGGAGTATTGGTTTTATTAAAGTCGGCGACAAGTCGATAACAATTGGCGGCTACGGATTTCCGATTTCAGACGAAGGTAGCGGCGCGGCGTTGGGCTTGAGCGCCATGCGACACGCTCTAAGAGCGCTCGATGGTCGGACCAAGCCGACACCTCTAAGCACCGCCATTACGGATCAGTTCTCACATAGCACCGCTCAAGCGATCGCCTGGATGGATAAAGGGACACCTCGGGACTATGCGGCAATGGCGCCGATGGTGATGGATTATGCTGAAAAAGACGATGAGATCGCGCGGTCAATCGTTGAAGATGCGGTGAAGCATGTCGAACGCTTTATTGAAACGATTTTTTCGAAGGGTGCGCCACGATGTGCTTTAGCAGGCGGGTTGGCGCCACGGCTGAAACCTTGGCTTAGAGACCGCACGGCCGCGAGCCTATGTGAGGCAACGGGCGATCCGTTGGAAGGTGCGTTGATATTGGCTGGACTCGAAAAGACCTAACTGTATAGCGCTCGTTTTTGCTGGTGCGAAACCGTCCCCATTCAACCCACTCAGGGCCCGGAGCTTAATGAAATTTCTGGTCAGCTGTGTAAGGGAAAAGGATGACACCATCTTCTCAACTTGTGGCGTTCTTTCTAGTTTCCCCTCCAGAGTGAGTGCAATTATTTCGGGCATCCTGTTACCTTGAAACGGAGGATTGGATGCTGAAGAAACAATATACGAACGAACAGATCGCGTTTGCGCTGCGGCAGGCTGAAACGGGCTCGCCCGGTGTAGAAATTTGCCGCAAGATGGGCGTGGCCGAGCCGACATTTTATCGGCGGAAGAAGAAGTTCTCGTCGATGGGCGTATCGGAGATTCGCCGGCTGATTCAAATTGAGCGTCGCAAAGAATTGCCGCTCCCACTTTCTTTGCGGCGCTTAGTGTTGATTGTTTGCCTTTTTGCTTAGCGCATCAAACATTGGATGGAATGCAGGGCGCTTGACATAATTGCCTGCGCCTTTTTCGGCGCGTAGATCGCCATTCTTATAAACCAGCTTGCCCTGACTTACAGTATGTGAGGCCAGACCGGTGACTTCCATTCCTTCAAAGATATTAAAGTCGACCTTTTGGTGGTGCGTCTTTTTTGAAATGGTTTTTGTCGCCGCCGGATCCCAGATGACAATATCTGCGTCGGCGCCTTCGAGGACGGCGCCTTTGCGCGGATATATATTGAAAATCTTCGCGGCGTTCGTCGATGTGGCGGCGACAAATTCTTCCGGTGTCAAGCGGCCTGTTCTAACGCCGTTCGTCCACAACACGGCCAAGCGATCTTCGACGCCGCCGGTGCCATTTGGAATTTGCGTAAAATCATCCTTGCCCATGGATTTTTGATCATAACAAAAACAACAATGATCGGTCGCCGTCGTTTGCAATGCGCCTGACTGCAAACCCCGCCATAACGCTTCCTGATGATCTTTCGGGCGGAATGGCGGCGACATCACATGAGCGGCGGCGAACTCCCAATCCGGGTTTTTATAAACGGTATCATCAATCATCAAATGCCCGGCCAGCACCTCGCCGAAAACGCGACTGCCTTCGCTTTGAGCCCGCTCGATATGGCCTAGCGCATCTTTCGTTGACACATGAACGAGGTAAACCGGCACACCGATGACTTCAGCAAACTTAATGACCCGGTGCGCCGCTTCCCCCTCAACTTTTGGCGGGCGCGACAAGGGATGACCTTCCGGGCCAGTGATCCCTTTCGCCAGCATTTCCTTTTGCAGTTGATAAACCAACTCGCCATTTTCCGCGTGGGCGGTGACAATCGCCCCAAGCTCGAGCGCGCGTTTGAAACTGTGATAGATCGTTTCATCGGTCGCCATGATCGCATCTTTATACGCCATGAAATGTTTGAAGCTATTGACGCCTTCTTCTTCCACCAGCGTTTTCATATCTTTTGACACGCTCTCGTCCCACCATGTTACGGCCACATGAAAACTATAGTCGCCAGCGGATTTTTCCGCCCAGCCGCGCCAGTCTTGATAGGCTTCCATCAGCGGTTGCTGTGGATTGGGAATAACAAAATCGAGGATCATCGTCGTACCGCCGGCGAAGCCAGCCGCAGTACCGGTGTAGAAATCTTCCGAGGCGACCGTGCCCATAAACGGCAATTGCATATGGGTGTGCGGATCAATGCCGCCTGGCATCACATATTGGCCGTCCGCATCGATGATGGTCGCGCCCGATGGCGCGTCGAGATTGCCGCCGATCGTTTTGATTTTACCATCTTCGCAGTAAACATCCGCGCGTATACGCCGGTCAGCGTTGATGACAGTTCCACCACGTATTAAAAGCGACATTTTCCGTCTCCTTCAGTCAAGCGCGCCAATCAGGTTTTGGCCGTTCCGCGGGTCATCAAATAATACACTGCCGACGCGACAATGAAGCCGACAAACCACGCATAGACATATATAGCATCAAAAACGGCAGGAACCGATTTGACAACGCCCGCTGTGTGCAAAAATCCCGGCAGATTTGGTAAGGCACCGGCAACGAAGGCAATGAGTCCGGCTCTATTCCAGCCTTTCTGCGCGCCATAGACCCCATCGGCTTTGAAAAGATCGTCAACATTTAGGTGTGCGCGCTTCAACAGAAAATAGTCAGCAATCAAGACGCCGGCGATGGGACCAAGCAACGCCGAGTATCCGACGAGCCATGTAAAGATGTAAGCGCTTGCGTCTTCCACCAGTTTCCATGGGAAAATCAAAATGCCGATAGCGGCGGTAATATAGCCGCCCATGCGAAAGGAGATTTTCGACGGCGCTAAGTTTGAAAACCCATAGGCTGGAGCGACGACATTCGCGGCAAGGTTGGTTGTCAGCGTCGCGATCACCAGCGCGGCGAGGGCGAAGATCACGCTAATCCCGCCCATGCGACCTGCAAGTTCAACGGGGTTCCATATCGCTTCGCCATAGATCGTTACGGTCGCCGATGTAACGGCGACAGAAATAAAGGCGAAGAGCGCCATCGGGATCGGCAAGCCGATCGCTTGTCCAATGATTTGCGCACGCTGGTTTTTTGCGTAGCGGGTGAAATCCGGAATGTTCAGGGCCATCGTCGCCCAGAAGCCAACCATGCCGGTGAGCGAGATAAAGAAGGTTCCCCAAAACTGGCCTTCCTTGGCGCCGCCTTCGATAAATTGCGACGGCGCAGACAACATTTCGCCAAATCCGCCGGCAGTTACATAAGCCCAAATCAATAAGGCAAAGCCCATGGCGAGGAGAAACGGCGCGGCCAGCACTTCCAGCCACCGGATTGATTCCGTCCCGTTACGGATAAAGTACAGATGCATCGCCCAGAAAACCAGGAAGCTCATGGTTTGCGCCGGATCAATGCCAAGCAAGGGTAACGCCTCGCCTTTGAACATATCGCCAGTAAGCGTGTTCAAGATCACATAGATCGCTGAGCCGCCGACCCATGTGTTAATCCCGAACCATCCGCAAGCAACAAGCCCGCGCGCAACCGCCGGGATTTTGGCGCCTTGCGGACCAAAGGCCGATCGCAACAATACCGGAAACGGCACGCCGTATTTCGCCCCCATATGACCGATGGCGATCATTGGCAGCAGAACAATGACATTGCCAAGGAGGACCGTCAGGACGGCTTGTTGCCAGTTCATGCCAGCCGCAATCAAGCCGCCAGCGAGCAGATAGGTTGGGACACAGGCGACCATCGCAACCCAAAGAGCCGCATACGCTTTTGCATCCCATGTACGTTCAGTTTCCGTGACCGGCGCCAGATCCTTATTCCATAAATTCGGATCGTAGTTCTGCGGCGGTGCGGTTTGTTTCATCGGGGTCGCTTTCTTCTTATTTTTCGCGCTACTCGCTTTCAACGAGAGGCCCATAAACATCCGGGCGCCGATCCCGGAAGAATTGCCAGAGATCACGCACCTCCCGCACCATATCCATGTTCATGTCATGAACAATGAGCTCATCCCTATCGCGACTCGCTTCTTTCTCGATCTGGCCGCGTGGGTTGACGAAATAACTTTGACCGTAAAACTCTCCGATGCTCCAGGGCTCCTCGATGCCGACACGGTTAATTGCCCCGATCCAGCAGCCATTGGCGACGGCCGAGGCGGGTTGTTCCAATTTCCATAGATATTCAGATAGTCCCGCAACCGTCGCTGATGGATTGACGATATACTCGGCGCCATTCAAGGCGAGCGCTCGCCAGCCTTCCGGGAAATGACGGTCGTAACAGATGTAAACGCCAAGTTTGCAGTAAGCGGTTTGAAAAACCGGCCAGTTTGATGCGCCGGGTTTGAAGAAAAACTTCTCCCAGAAGCCGGCGACCTGCGGAATGTGCGTCTTGCGATATTTTCCGAGATAAGACCCGTCCGCATCGATTACCGCCGCTGTATTATAATAGACCCCCGACACATTCGTGCGTTCATAAATT
>JAJFGC010000258.1 GCA_021776345.1 Hyphococcus sp.
CCCGAAATCGTGGAACCAGCGACGCCGCTCGCCATTGCCCAATATCCCTGGGCCGTGAATGCGCTTTTCTTTGGCGGGATTGCTTACGCGACCGCTGGCATTGCGGCAACGATATTCGGCGGGTTGTTTGTTTCCGGGGCCGCTGCGAAAGCCCGCGCCGAAGCACTCGACGCCTTGCGCAGCGCCTTTACCGCCCGCGAAGCCCCGCGTCCCGCCGATGTTGTCCGCCGGATTGAGGATGCGGTTGAGGTCTTCCGCGCCAGAGTCGGAGGCAGAAGCAGCGGCGTGGGGAAAACGAATCACACCAATGCCCCAACCCAAGGTTTTGCGTCAGAAGATGACGACATTCCCCATTGGCGGCGCCGGGATTCGTCGGCAAAATTCGTCGATGCAGGGTTTCAGGCGGCGCCGGCAAGTTGGCGAACCGACGCTTACGAAAAAAAATTGAGTGAGAAGCCGGAAGCGAAACGAGGCCTTTTGAGCTTTAAAAATCGGCGCTCCGATTAATCTTTGCAGCGCACTGAGTGCGCCCCGTTAAGACCTCCTTAACGAAAAACTTTTGCCCATCGAACAACTTCATATTGACGTTTGGCAAGGTGTCGATCACTATATCTTGTGCCGGTGGGGAACCCCGGTGATTCACAAAAGAATAGCAAAGCCGCGCCGGATGCGGTCCCTTTTGGGCAACCGGCGTCAATGGATTTGCACGCCTTTTACGGGGGCGAAACCGGTAAAGAAGGACGGGAGAGCGATGAGTTTGTCGGAAGCAGCAAAAGAGTTGGAAGCCCTTGGGGACGTTGCGGGATCTGAGATTTCGGCGGCGTTAAAGCAGGCTCCGGAAGCGCCCAAACCGGCGCTCAAAGTCGTCCGTGACATCGATATTGATCGCTCTCGCGATGCGCTGCTGACGGATTTTGGCAAGAAGACCATGGAAGACCGCTATCTCCTGCCCGGCGAGAGCTTCCAGGATATGTTCGCCCGTGTCGCGCGCACCTATGGCGACGACGCCGATCACGCCCAGCGCATCTATGACTATATCTCCAAGCTCTGGTTTATGCCGGCGACGCCTGTCCTTTCCAATGGCGGCGCTGATCGCGGCCTGCCGATCTCGTGCTTCCTCAATGGCGTCGGCGATTCGCTCGACGACATTATCGGCACCTGGAATGAGAACGTCGCGCTGGCTTCCAATGGCGGCGGCATCGGCACTTATTGGGGCGGTGTGCGCTCTATCGGCGAGAAGGTGAAACACGCCGGCGCCACCTCCGGCATCATCCCGTTCATCCGCGTCATGGATTCGCTCACCCTGGCGATCTCTCAAGGCTCGCTGCGGCGCGGCTCGGCTGCGTGCTATCTCGATGTCCACCACCCGGAAATCGAGGAGTTCCTCGAGATTCGCAAACCATCCGGCGACTTTAATCGCAAGAGCCTGAACCTCCATCACGGCATCAACATCACTGATGAGTTCATGCATGCGGTAGCGGCGGACGAAGAGTTTGGGCTCAAGTCCCCGAAAACAAACGAAGTGTTGCGCACCATCTCAGCGCGCAAACTATGGCAGAAGATCCTCGAGATTCGCCTCCAGACCGGCGAGCCCTATCTTCTCTTCTCCGACACGGTGAACCGGCAGATGGCGGCGCATCAGCGGAAGCTCGGCCTTAAAGTTTCAACCTCGAACCTCTGTTCGGAGATCATGCTCCACACCGGCAAGGACCACCATGGCGAAGAGCGCACGGCTGTGTGTTGCCTCTCCTCGGTCAACGCCGACAAATATTGGGAATGGAAAGACGACGAGCGCTTCATCGAAGACGTGATGCGTTTCCTCGACAATGTGCTGGATGATTTCATCGCCCGCGCGCCGTCCACCATGGCGAAAGCGGTCTACTCGGCCGAGCGCGAGCGCTCGGTTGGCCTTGGGCTCATGGGCTTCCATTCGTTCCTGCAGTCGATGAACATTCCGTTTGAGAGCGCGATGGCGAAGTCATGGAACACGCGCCTCTTCAAACATATCCGCATGGGCGCGGACGCCGCGTCAGTGAAGCTCGCCGAAGAAAAGGGCGCCTGCCCGGACGCGGAAGAAGTCGGCATGAAGCAGCGCTTCTCGCACAAGCTGGCGATTGCGCCGACCGCCTCGATCTCGATCATCTGCGGCGGCGCCAGCCCGTGCATCGAGCCAATCCCGGCCAACATCTTCACTCACAAAACGCTTTCGGGCTCGTTCACGGTGAAGAACGCAGCGCTTGAAAAGCTTCTCGACGAAAAAGAGCAGAACACGGAAGAGGTCTGGACCTCGATCCTCGAGCATGAGGGCTCGGTCCAGCATCTTGAGTTTCTCTCGCCCGACGAGAAGGACGTTTACAAAACCGCGTTCGAGCTCGACCAACGCTGGGTGATCGAGCTTGCCGCCGACCGCTCCTCTTACATCTGTCAGGGCCAGTCGGTGAACGTCTTCATCCCCGGCGATGTCGATAAATGGGACCTCCACATGCTGCATTGGTCAGCCTGGGAAAAAGGCGTCAAGAGCCTCTACTATTGCCGCTCAAAATCGGTTCAGCGCGCAGGCTTCGCCAATGGCACAAAGCCGGTGACGTCGGAAGGTTCGCGAGCAAGCGCGAACGAACGTGAAATGGCTAGTGAGCCCGGCGCAGAAAATATTGGCATGGCCGAAATGATGCAGGCCGCAGCGAAGACGGATTACGATGAGTGTCTGGCTTGTCAGTGATGGATGGTTAAACAGACACTGTTTCACCCAACGACAAGATATGTTTTGCGCCTTCCAGTCCTGCTTTATTTGGGCCGGCCCAGATTAAGTAGTATAAAGGATTGCCCCTTGTGTTTCGGATAAGTCGTGGTGGTCCGACATACCCGAAGCAAGACTGCAATTTTTGCAAATAATATCTTAGGATATTTAGCTCTGCTTGATCTGCTTTTTGGACACTCTTTCCAAAAAGATCATCTGTAACTTCATATGCAAGCTCGAACCATTTGTTATCACCAAAATAATTGTCAAGCATCTCAACCCATTTAAGTGGTATTTCGCCATCCCTTACCATCAGTCGATTAATTGCCATGGCCCAGGCAAAATTCAGAACTATTTCAACTGCACCGGTATCCGCTAACGATTCAATTGCGTCCCATGAGATGTTCAACCCATACGGGTCTATGAATACTACAGCTCGATGTTTGGTCTTTTTTATTCTGCGGGACAACACCGCAAGTTCAGAACCCGCATCACCTTCACGAATAGTGATGGTAGATTTAACTTTGTTGTTAGAAACAATATCTCTTAATTGTGCCGCACGAACTGAATCTTTTTCGATAAATACATAATGGTCAAAAGGGGTTTCAACCCCGAGCGCTAATTGTGGCGAGCCCTTTAGATATGACTCCGCCTCCTCGATCTCTTCGGGTGCCAGATCAAATAGTGGTTGGCCCATGTCGCTCTGAATATTTGAGGTACGTAGCTGAGATATTCCGGGCCCAGCAAACGCGTCGATATAAATTTTTTGCCATTGATGTTGGTTCTTTAGGCGCGTCGTATAATAATTAAGATACGCTCCAAGAGCATCGAGTTTCTCAGCCGCCCAAGGCCCAACGGTATTTTCAGAGTGGGATTTCTTAGCCAATTTTTCTTATGCTGTTGCTGAAATCTTCGGATACCCGTTCCATTCTTTGCCGTCGAGTTCACGTCCGCCAGACTTCGGACGCACCCCGCCCCAC
>JAJFGC010000259.1 GCA_021776345.1 Hyphococcus sp.
TGGTTGTTCCCGCGCTGCCGGAAACAATTTAAAAAACTGGCCTTGGGTCTTTTTCGACAAGCGCACCGTCATCGCCAACACATCATCACTTGCATGCTCGCTCAAAATATCGGCGCGTTGGTGCAGCCAAGCGCGCGCGGCGCCGTCAGCCGCCGGCACAGCAATCTCGATTGTCACATGAGCGGCTGTCAGCGTTGCCTCAACCAGATCAAGTAAAGTCGGGACGCCTTCACCAGTTTCCGCCGAGATTGCGACACGCACCGGCGTTTCGATTGTTCCAGCCTCCCCGGTCTGAGTGGCGCGGGCAATCGCCTCAATCGATTCTTTGTCTTCCGCGCCCAACAGATCGACCTTATTGAGCGCTTCAATGACTGGGCGTTCATCGTCACCGCCAATGCCGAGTTCGGCCAGAACCGAGATCACGTCATCGCGCTGCGCGTCCGCATCTTCATGGGCAATATCGCGAACATGGATGATCACGTCAGCTTCCAGCACTTCCTCAAGCGTCGCACGAAACGCAGCCACCAGCTGGGTTGGGAGATCAGAGATAAAGCCAACCGTGTCGGAAAGAATAAGCCGCACGCCGGACGGAAGATCAATCGCGCGCATCGTCGGATCGAGCGTCGCAAAAAGAAGGTCTTCCGCCTGGACAGAAGATTTGGTCAAATGATTAAAAAGCGTCGACTTGCCAGCATTGGTATAGCCGACCAACGCCGCGACCGGATGCGGCGCGCGTTTGCGCTTTGCGCGCTGTAAAGATCGCGTACGCCGAACATCTTCAAGTTTCTTCCGAAGTCGGACGATTTTGTCGTCCAGCGCCCGACGGTCGGATTCTATCTGCCGTTCCCCTGGGCCGCCAAGAAACCCTGCACCGCCGCGTTGTCGCTCAAGGTGGGTCCAGGATCGCACTAGCCGCGAGCGCTGGTAATCAAGATGCGCCAGCTCCACCTGCAAACTACCCTCGGCAGTTTGGGCGCGCTCACCGAAAATCTCAAGAATGAGCGCCGTCCGGTCGAGCACTTTTGCCTCCCAGGCTTTTTCAAGATTGCGATGTTGGACTGGGCTAAGCGCGCCATCGACAATGACGAGGCCCGGACGCAATTCGTACTGGTCGAGCTGACGGCGAATATCATCCACCTTGCCACCGCCAATCAGCGTTGACGGTCGCGGCTGATTGACAGGCACAATCTGCATATCGACGATGGTGAGATTGATCGCAGCGACAAGCCCCGCCGCCTCTTCGAGGCGAGCTTCGGGCGAACGTGCGCCGCCATCGCCCTTCAGTGCAGGGTGAATAACAATTGCAGTTTCCAGATCGGACAAGGGCGTCAACTATTCTTCGTCGCTGTCGCCGTCCCAAAGGGTCACCGGCGCTTGCGGCATCACAGTTGATATCGCGTGTTTGTAAACCAACTGCACGTGGCCATCGCGTTTCAAAAGAACGCAGAAATTGTCAAACCAACTCACAATCCCCTGAAGCTTTACGCCATTGACCAGAAAGATCGTCACTGGCGTTTTCGACTTGCGAACATGATTGAGAAAAGTGTCTTGAAGGTTTTGTTTTTTATCACTCATTGGCGCCGCATCTCCGCCTCTTGTTATCATTTTTGCAGTGCAACATCATTGTGGCCGCAGATTGGCGGGGAATCAACAGCCTTTGGCGGTTTTTCGCCTCCTCAAATGTCGCGGGTGGGATCTTTTTGGGCTGCAGCGAGAGGAATATGGCCACCAATGACACAAGGACCGCTCACGCCAATAATTAAACAAACCGCCAGAATGCACGATTAAACAGCGCGAGCGCGACCGCCGCCTCCAGCCGGCCGAGGATCATCGCGCCAATTAACAAGCACTTTATCGGGGTTTCAAAAATCGCATAGCCGTTGCCCGCCCCGTCAGCAAGCTGGATCAATGGGCCTGTATTGCTGATCGCAGCTGTCGCCGCCGCCGCCGCCATTTCGAATGAATGACCGCCAACAGACAAGGCAACAACAAGCGCCGCTAGGGTCATGGTGAAAACGAGAAAGTGGATCCACACACCCAATTCGTTGGCGACACGGCCACGCCCGAAAATCGCATTCGGCGCCACCAGCCGCCTGATTTCCTCGCGCGCCCGCCGCATAATGATGAGCCATCGCAATATCTTGAATCCGCCAGCGGTCGATACCGCGGCGCCGCCGATCATCACCGTGACCATCGCTGCAACAAGAGGCGGTCCCTCGCCAATCACATAGCCGTTGGTCGACAGGAGTGACGCCGCGTTGAAAAGCTGTGGGCCCACCAGCAATATATCGCCGGCGCCGGCCAGGACCCAGAAAAGAATGCCGACCACTATTAAAATGCTAATATAAGCCCCGGTTTCAATATCGCGGACTTTTTCCTTGGCGCCGCGGGCGATGCGCGCGATCAACACGAAATTGGCGCCGCTAATAATCAGGACAAAAAAGAGTATGGCGCTGACTGAGGGCCCATAGGCGCCAACGCCGCCAGCGTTTGGCACGAACCCGCCTGAAGCAATACCGGAAAGCGCCATCACTATCGCTTCCAAGGTCGGGACGCCAGCTATCGCCAGTCCGAAAAAAGCAAAAAATGTCAGCATCGCGTAGACCGACGCGAACGCCGTCGTCGCATTGCGCAGGGGCCGTAAAAACGAGTCCTTATCGCCGCGTGAGAATGGCGGCAACAGCGTATCAATGCCGATAAATGCAGGGCGAATAAAAATCGCGGCCGCCACAACAATCGACGCCAGACCGCCAAGCCATTGCAATTGAGCCCGCCATATCATGCCGGACGGGCTTGCCGTCGCTTGTGCATGAGAAAGCCATCCACCTGTTGTAGTAATCGCGCTGACGCTTTCAAAATAAGCGTCAATAAAGCCGAGCGAACTCATGGCGAACGGTATCGCCGCAAATGCCGGTATGACCGCCCACCACAAAAGGATGATAATGAGAGCGCCACGAAAATCCGTAGAGGGACGATGCCCCATACTGGCCGCGAAAGCGCCGCCGCCGGCAAGCAATGATGCAATCATGCCAAAAAGATACGCGCCAGCGCTTTGTTCGCCGCCCAAGATCGCCATCACCAACGGGATGATCATGGCCGCGCCAAGGATCAGCAACATGGCGGAAAAACCGCGGAGGATGCTTGTCAGTCCCATGTCCTGCCGATCAGGTCAGCGCCGATGCCGCGGCTAGAAATACTCGATACTGACGCGAAACATCTGTTCCACGTCTTTGACGTTTTCTCTCATTGTCATCAGCACGATACGATCGCCGGCGTTAATAACGGTGTCCCCGCTTGGCATCTGCACTTCACCATCACGATAGACAGCGCCGATCATTACCCCCTCCGGCAATTGCGCTTCACGCAGGGGCTTGTTAACGAGCGGTGACGTTTCAAGCGCCACCGCATCGACTAGTTCTGCAGCGCCATCGGACAATGAATAAACACCTTTGATCCGACCACGCCGTACATGCTGCAAAATTGTCGAAATTGTCGTTGCGCGGGGATCGATAAACCGGTCGATTCCGACCGCCTCGGAAACCGCACTATAGTCCCGATCATTAATAAGCGCTAGAGATCGTCGGGCGCCTTCCCGTTTTGCAACGACTGACGACAGAATATTAACCTGGTCATTATCGGTGATCGCGACGACCGTTTCAGCTTCACTAACACCGGCTTCGCGCAAAATCGCACGGTCAAGACCATCGCCCAAAAGCACGATCGTTCGCTCTAGCTCTTCAGCTAAAAACTCAGCCCGCTTGCGATTTTTCTCGATCACTCGAATTTTCATCGACCCGAGCTTTTCGAGTCCCTTGGCGACAAACAATCCGACATTGCCGCCGCCGATAAGGATTACCCGGCGCGCCTGGCGCGCGGCTTCACCCATAATCTGAAGCGCGCGCTGCACATCATTTCGGTCGGCAATGAAATAAATCTGGTCGCCCATTTCGAGCTGATCGCCGGAATGGGCGCGCCACATTCTATCGCCGCGCTTGATCGCCACAATGGTAATTTTCAAATCTGGAAAAAGTTCTGCAACCTGACGCAACGGCGTATTGATGATCGCGCAGTCATCCCGCAATTTCACACCCACAGCCCAGATTCGGCCCTCGGCAAAGGACGTCACCTCAAACGCGCCCGGCGTCGACATGCGACGCATAATGGCTTCGGAGACTTCCCGCTCCGGCGAAATAATCACATCAATGGGTAGATGATTGCGCGAATAAAGATCGGAATATTGGGGTTCGAGAAACCCTTGGGCGCGGACACGGGCGATCTTTGTCGGCACATTAAAGAGCGTATGCGCAACCTGGCAGGCGATCATATTGACTTCGTCGGAATAGGTGACCGCAATCACCATATCCGCCTCGCGGGCGCCGGCTTCTTCGAGGGTCTCGGGATGCGCGCCATTACCGACAACCCCGCGCACATCAAGCCGCTCAGCAACAGTGCGGATCAGATCTCTCGACTGATCAATGACCGTCACTTCATTTTCTTCGCGCGAAAGGCGGCGGGCGATGCCCGTTCCCACACGGCCTGCGCCGCAGACGATTACTCGCATGGCACTCTCATGGTCCAGAAATCCTTAAATTTCGGCGCGCTTTATTACGCGCTCTCTACTCTGGCCTGTCCACTAACGCCTAGCGCCTTAAGTTTTCGATGCAAGGCTGATCGTTCCATACCAATAAACGCCGCCGTACGCGAAATATTACCGCCAAAACGGTTAATTTGAGTAATCAGATATTCCCGCTCAAACCGTTCACGCGCCTCGCGTAGCGGCAAGGAGATAATCTGCTCCAACCCCTCACCGGCGGGAATCGACAATCCTGCGTCCATCACTTCCGATGGCAAATGCTCACAGGTAATTTGAATTTCCGGATCACGATCCATCAAGATCAGTGTTCGCTCGATGACATTGCGCAACTGCCGGACGTTGCCCGGCCAATGATAAGTCTGAAGCGCGGCAATGGCTTCCGGCGAAAACGGTCGCTTAGGCAGTCCGGACGCCCGCGCAATACGATCGACAAAATAGGCGGCGAGCGCTGGAATATCTTCGCGGCGCTCATTTAGACCCGGCGCCAAAACTGACACGACATTGAGACGATGATAAAGATCTTCCCGAAACCGGCCTGCCGCTGATTCGGCAAGAAGATCTTTTGATGACGTAGAAATAATCCGGACATCGACGGAAACAGCGCGTTCTCCACCAACACGCTTGAACCGCTGATCGACGAGCACCCGCAGGATTTTTCCTTGTGTCTCCAGCGGCATGTCGCTTATCTCGTCGAACATGAGCGTGCCGCCATGGGCTTTTTCCATAAGCCCGATCATGCGCGGCGCGCCGT
>JAJFGC010000260.1 GCA_021776345.1 Hyphococcus sp.
AAATTTAATATATTAAATTTTATCGTCGCCCGCCCGTTTGGCCTTATAATGAGCGGAGGGCGCAGTGGATATGGCAATGACAGAGTGAGGAGAGACTCACCCTACCCTCGCCCCATGAAACTACTTGCCGCCGCCGCTGTCGCGCTCGTCGCCTATGGATGTTCAAAACCGAAAGCGCCCGCAAAGCCGCCGCCCGCGCCGAGCCTGTCGCAGTGTGGCGTCGCCTCCTATTATCATCCAACGCTGGCCGGAAACCTCACCGCCAATGGCGAGACCTACCGCCCGAACGCCATGACCGCGGCGCACAAATCCCTGCCCTTTGGCGCGGATGTGCGCGTGATACGGATGGATAATGGGGCCGCGACAACCGTGCGCATTAACGACCGCGGGCCATTCATACGCGGGCGAATTATCGACCTCTCCCGCGCCGCCGCGAAAAAGATCGGCATTCATGGGGAGGATGGTGTGGCGCCGGTGTGTCTGGTGGTGAGGATGGAAGGTGGGTGAAACCCGCCGGTCGGACGGCTATGAGCGCATTAAGGTTGCGGATTTCATGCGCCCGAAACATCAGCGATTGCGGCGGCGCATATACCAGAAGAAGAAAATCAATAGCGCGACGATGACCACGCCCACCATAAAGGGATGATCGCCGAGATAGGCGATCAGATCGAACTCGACCTCTGGGTCGCGAAAGACGTCGCCCGAATTGGGACCGGTTGGCCGCTCTTCCTGCATGCCGCTAAATTCACGCGCAATAGCGGAAAGTGTCAAGGCGACGCCCTGCCGCGTCGCGCCCACTCATTTGGCCGCTTCAGCGCTGCACACAAGTCCCTGCCCCTTTGGCGCGGATGTGCGTGTGATACGGATGGATATCGGAGGCGCCATTAAGGTGCACATCAACGACCGCGGGCCCTTCGTCGACGGACGAATCATTGATTTGTCGCGCGCCGCCGCAAAAAAGATCGGGATTTTCGGTGAGGATGAGATTGCGAAGGTTTGTCTGCTGATGGGGTAGCCACCCTCACTCCCACTCATCCCGGCGAAAGCCGGGATCCAGCAACTAAAAATAATGACGCGCTATGCGCGACTATATTCATTCATCTGGATTCCGGCGTTCGCCGGAATAATCGGTTGTTAGGTCAGGCCAGAACAGGAAAATATAGGATGGATTAGCAAAACGTCGTCCGCTGCCAAAAAGAAATACGGTGAGCTCCACGCCTCTCCATATCCGGACTGCCGAGAAGCATAAGGCTCCTGGAAAGGGCGGGGATGAAATTTAATATAATAAATTTCATCCTCACGGTTCGCGATGGTGGTATAATGAGCGGCGGGCGCAGTTTATCAACGGGACTCGCTAAACAAACGCGGGAGTCAATGGGCGCAGGTCACTCGGTTTTCTCAGCAAAAGAATACACTCTCTGCGCCAGGCGCCATATCGCAAACTCAATCACGCGGTCACCTTCGGTTTGATCGCCGCATACCAGTCTTTCACCGCCTCAAAATCGGGATCGGAAAGGAATACGTCGGACGCCTCCAACGTGCTGTGTTGTGTGACGCATAGGCAAGCAGCTTTATGAATTCATCGACGTCAAAATAGGCTGTATGGATCAGTTCTCGCCAGGTAATGCTCTCGCTGGCTTGCCTGAGGATTTCTTCACTCGCCAGTCCCGAATGCACAAAACCCAAAGCGGTGCGCGCGCGCGCCAAAAGATCCGCTGCAAATTGGTTAGAGTAGTCGTGAATGGCCTTGCTGACATCTTCGGGCAACGCCGCCCACGCCTGATCAAACTCCACCGGCCCCGTGGCAACCACTGGCGCGTTCAGCCCGGGAATATCCGTACCAAGCGTTTTATCGCGAACTAACCCGGATATCACGCTGTCGGCCTTGTCAGAAATAGTTTTCGATAAAATCTTACCCACCGGACGCAGTAATATTGCACCTAAAAATGCATAGCCAAGAAAGACTGCGCCCGACGCCAAATTGTTGCCGACACCGAACTCGAAATATTTCTTCATTGAATCGAACCACATATGCGATTCTGAAAACGCCGGCATTTCCACTTTGATGTAATAGGCATGCAACAACTGCATGCCCAAGAAAACCAGCGTCGCAAACACCAAACCCAGCATTAAAGAGAACGCTCCTGACCCTATTTTTTCGGGCGTTAATTTTGTCTTCGCCGTATGGGCGACCAGCAAGGCGTTAATTGCTTCATCACTCTTATCCCAAATCGAAATCCAATTTGATTGGAATGCTGACCGAATCCCATCTAAATATTTTATTTTGTTATTCTGAGTTGCGCGACGAAACGAGAATTTCGCTTTGCGAGTCATTGTGCCAAATATAAACGCTGCCGACGCAACAAACGCGATAATAAAAGTTGCCGTGAACCACCAGTTCAAAGGAAGCGTATCAAGCGGCAATAGTGCGAGTCCGCCTGTTCTTTCTTTCTCAAAAGCGAGCCATATATATAAGGGAATCAAAACGAATGAGGAAAATATAATCAGGGCATTGAGTATCAGGAAACTAAGGACCGGCCTGACGCCTTCGATATTTTCCATAATCGAAAGGCGAATGCCGCTTAGTTTCTTGTAATTGATAAATGGCGTTCCGACCGTCGCCCAAAAAGCGAGCTGATCAAGATTTTCTTTGGTTTTATGCGGCGATAAACCAAATGGATAACGTGGCAAACGAGAAACACGGAGCGTCTCAGCCAAAACCGATCCGCCGTGGCTGTGGCCGATGACGCCGACCTCCTCGCCTGCCTTGCCGCGTTTTGACATCAAACCGAGCAGCTTGCGCGATGCCTCGCGGCGATCATTTTCACTATTGGCGCCGCTCCAATGGAACGGAACAAAGTTTATCGGCTGCGCAACCAAGAGCTGTAGTTTTTGTTGAAAGTCGCTACCGACCTGCCACCACTGATCGCCTCGATCCGCCGGATCGCCGGCATTGGTGCCGTGAACAGTAATAATCGTTGTCATAATAGCCCACCCCGAGCAGCGGAAATGAGCAAAACCTGCGAGAATACTCAAGTCAAGCGGCAGCGCCTCACAACTCAGTGTAGAGCGCAAAATTGGTTGACGGTCTGCTATATATGCATCACTCTTCCATACGCATCCAACACTGATTCGTGCATCATTTCAGACAGCGTCGGGTGCGGGAAGATCGCATGGATCAAATCTTCTTCGACGAGTTCGGCTGACCGCGCGATGCCGAAACCCTGGATGAGTTCGGTCACTTCCGCGCCGACCATATGGGCGCCGAGAAGCTCGCCGGTTTTTTCATCGAAGACGGTTTTGACGAGGCCCTCGGGCTCGCCCAGCGCAATCGCCTTGCCGTTGCCGTTAAAGGGAAAGCGCCCGACCTTGACCTTATAGCCCTGTTCCTTCGCCTTTGCCTCGGTGAGGCCGACGGAAGCGACCTGCGGCTGGCAATAGGTGCAGCCCGGAATTTTGGTGACGTCGAGGGGGTGGACATTATTTTGCCCGGCGATCTTCTCTACACAGATCACCCCTTCATGGGACGCCTTGTGCGCCAGCCACGGCGCGCCGACGACATCGCCGATCGCGTAGAGGCCTTTAACGCCGGTCTCCAGCCACTCATTAACGACGATATGGCCGCGGTCGACCTTGACGCCGACCGCTTCGAGCCCAAGGTTTTCCGTATTGCCGACAATGCCGACAGCAAGAACGACGCGCTCGGCCTCGACTTCTTTTGTTTTGCCGTCTTTCAGTTTAATCGTCGCTTTCGCCAGCTTGCCCGATGTATCGAGCTTTTCAACCTGCGCGCTGGTGAGGATTTCCATCCCCTGTTTTTTGAACTGCTTTTCGGCGTGTTTGGAAATTTCTTCATCCTCGACAGGCAACACGCGGCCCAGCATTTCAACCACGGTCACCTCGGCGCCCATGGCGCGATAAAAACTCGCAAACTCGATACCGATGGCGCCGGAGCCAATGACCAGGAGCGACTTCGGCATGATGTCGGGGACCATGGCTTCCTTCGCCGTCCAGACGACCTTGCCGTCAGGCTCGAGCCCCGCTTGCGGTATCGTGCGCGCCCGCGCGCCGGTCGCGAGGATCACGTGCTTGGCTTTGACCGTGTCTTCGCCGGCCTTGGTTTTGACCTTGACCAGCGGGCCGCCGGTTCCGTTCGCGGCTTTCGCCAGCGTCGCCGTCCCCTCGATCACCTGCACTTTGTGCTTCTTCATCAGATAGCCGATGCCGCCGGAGAGCTTGCCCGCAATGGTGCGCGAACGCTTGACCACGGCCTCGATGTCAAAGCCGATATTCTCCGCCGTCAGACCGAACTCCTTGGCGTGTTTCATATTGGTGTAGACTTCCGATGTGCGCAAAAGCGCCTTGGTCGGGATGCAGCCCCAGTTGAGGCAGACGCCGCCCAGCGCATCGCGCTCGATGATCGCCGTCTTCATCCCCAGCTGGCTCGCCCGGATCGCCGCGACATAGCCCCCCGGCCCGGACCCAATCACCACCAAATCGCAAGAATACTCGGTCACGCGGAATCTCCCAAAAAATTAATGTCACCGGACTATAGCGGCGCGGTTCAGAAAGGGAACCAGACACGCAATGCGGGTGTTGGGATCGTAGCGTTTAAAAGGAGTATAAAATGAATCGCCTGATGATGACGATGGGCGCGTCAGCGCTCGCCCTTACCCTTGCCGCCTGTGGCGGCGAAGATGCGGATAGCCGCATCGCAGAAAATAACAACGAACGAGAATCCGCCTATTCGGACGACGATTACGATAAAAATGAAGATAACGGCGACGCTGTGGATGACCAGGCCCGTGCCACCGCCGCCGCTGGGACCGACGATGATGTTCGGGATGATGAACAGCTCGCCGCGGTTGATACGCGCGCGCGCGCCGGCGTTCAACTGACCTCCCTCTATGACGTCAACAGCCGCGACGACATCGATCGTTTTGTGACCACTGTTTACGAACGCGCCGACCAGGACGGCGATAATGAATTGACGAAAAGCGAATTCGTCGATGTTCGCAGTTCGTTTGGGGTCGCCAATTTAATGAAAGTTGATGCGTCCGGCGATATTTCCTCACCCGAGACGGATAGCGCGGCTGAAGGCGACGCCGACCCTGATATGGAAGCCGGTAGCAACGCCGAACTGGATAGCGTCTTCTTTACGAACGCATCCAGCGACGACGATACGCTGTCCAAATCCGAAATGCGCAGTGCGCTGCTGGCCCGTTTTGAAAAAGCCGATGAAAATGGCGACGGCGAACTAACGCCTTCGGAGGCCAATCGCTTCGCCGAGCTAATCCATTCCGACAAGGATAAGTAAGGCAAACGGCCAAGACCTTCGACTCTCGGGCCTGCGGAAATAACTTGGCGCGCTGTCGCGGATGCGCGATAGTGCGCCATTGCCTATATGTAAATTCCGGAGGCCAATAATGTCGGCGAAAGCCCTCAGAACCCCTGACGACCGATTCGCCAATTTGCCCGACTGGGATTTTGCGCCGCATTATGTGGACGACCTCCCCGGCTATGAGGGCTTGCGCATGCACTATGTCGATGCGCGCCCGGAAAATGAGTCGGAGGTCGGGGCGACATTTCTCTGCCTCCATGGCGAACCGTCATGGTCTTATCTCTACCGCAAAATGGGCAAGGTGTTTCTTGACGCCGGCCATCGTTTTGTTGCGCCTGACATGTTTGGCTTTGGCCGGTCGGACAAGCCGGTGGATGATGAGGTTTACACCTATCACTTTCATCGCAACGCGCTGCTCGCCTTGGTTGAGAAACTCGATCTTAAAAACATCTGTCTCGTCTGCCAGGATTGGGGCGGCTTGCTCGGCCTTACCTTACCGATGGAAGCGCCGGACCGATTTACCCGGCTGATCGTGATGAATACCGGACTCCCAGCTGGTGAAAATGCGGGCGAAGGCTTCGCCGCCTGGCGAGCCTTCTGCAAAGCCAACCCCGACCTTGATGTTGGCGCGCTGATGCAGCGCACGACGCCGATCCTCACCGACGAGGAGGCAGCGGTCTATGCTGCTCCGTTCCCGGATCAAACTTACAAAGCCGGCGTTCGGCGTTTCCCCGAGCTTGTTATGCTCAAAGGCGCCGAAGGCGATGAGCTGACGCCGATCGCCAGTGAAGGCGTTGAGACATCCTTGAAGGCGCGCAAATTCTGGTCCGAAGACTGGACAGGTGAGACGTTCATGGCAATCGGCATGCAGGACCCGGTGCTTGGGCCAAAAGCAATGCACATGCTGAAAAAGATCATCAAGGATTGCCCGGAGCCAATGGAAGTCGCAGACGGCGGTCATTTCGTCCAGGAATGGGGCGAGCCGATTGCGAAAGCGGCGCTGGAAAAGTTTGGGATCGCTTAGAGGCTATTGCTGCCAAATTGCCAGGACGGCGCCGGCGGGGTCTTTCACAACAGCGAACTTGCCGCCGGCCAATCCACGCGGTCCATCAACAATCTCGCCGCCTTGGGCTTTTGCCGTCGCCATGCTTTTTTCAAGATCGGCGACGACGACGTATATCAGCCATTGTGACGGCAGATCGGTGTTGCTTTCAAGCGCATGACAAACGCCCGCGACCGCCTCGCCGCTAGCATCCAGCATGGTGTAGTCGCTGTAAGACCCCATCGGCGTTTCCTCGACAGTCCACCCGGTCACGGCTTCATAAAAATCACGGATGCCCGGCGCATGTTTAATGGTCAGGTCGCGCCAGCCAATCGTTCCAACGTCCGTCAGTTTTTGGTATTGCCCTTCAAAAATTTTCATCTCCGAGCCGTCGGGCATAACAATCGTCGATGTTGTTTTCATTTCACCGGGCGTAGAATAATCCTGGATGAAACGAGAGGTAACGCCGTCAGCTGTCCCTTCCGCCGTGATGACGCCGTCTTTAAGAGCGCCTTTAAATTCGCGTCGCGGCTGCCCCCCGCCGCCCACACCCATTCCAGACCGCCCTTGTCATCGGTAGCGCGGATGAGCGTAAAACATGTCAGTGACACATCGCCGTTCACAGTCTGCTGATAGTCTGCGCCAATAGCCTCGCCGCCAATCAGGAGCTTGTTTTCAAATTTTGCTTGCGCCTGCATCGGTTCTTTTGCTGCGGGATCGACCCACATCTTCTCCGCGCCTTGCCATTTGCCAGTAATCGATTTTAGAAAATCTTCCATCATCATTCCTTCTCAAAGTTCCAATGGCGTCAACGGTAACACGCAGTCCATATCCCAATGGGACATATCCGAAGGCCGAGGATCGTTATAATAAATTTCCATTGTCGGCAGATGCGCGCGCCGGTAGCCGCTATCGGGGAGCCAGCCACGAATGAGGCTGTCCCAGTCGCTCGCAAATTCAACGAGCCCTCCTTCCGTATGAATAACCGCCGCCATAAAACGGGAGATAATGCGAATAAAAACTGTATCGTCGCCTCTTGTGCTCTCACTTACAGGATAGGCCAAGCCAAAGTCGATGAGGTCCGGTTTCGTAGAAAAAAGATCGTGATATCCAAGACCTAAGAAAGATTTTTCAGAATCAAATTGATCAGCCGCCGTCACCCATTTCTCCAAACTGTCAAAACCAGATTTTAGATTGTCTTTCTTGTGGGCGCTGGGAATGTTCAAAACAGCAAGTCGCATCGGTTGAAATGTTGTTATATTGACATGTGCGTGTTTTTTCTGAGGGCGTGGCGGGAATTCGTGCCAAAGATACTTGTGCTCTCTCTCACTGGCTTGACAATTCTTGCCACTATTAAGCGGCTCAGCTCTATCCCACTGGCTGGGCGGGCGTCCAAAATGCTTCTGAAAGCGGCGCGAAAAATCTGATAATTCACTATACCCTGCCCTCAATGCGATATCGGTAAGTGGCAGAGGCGGATGCAGCCGCATCAAGCTAACGGCGTATTCAAGTCGCGTACGACGCACATAGGAGCCAACCGTTTCGCCCAACATTTTGCCAAAGAGTGAATGAAATCGCCGCGGCGACAACCCTGCTTTTTCTGCCAAATATACAATGGAATTATTGGCCGCAGGCGCAGCGTGGATCGCAGCAATTGCTCGCTCAATCGCAGCAAGGTTTTTGGCCCGCACGGAATGGCGCATTCAGCTCTTCCCGTTGTTTCGTTGAATAAAATAGTGCTCTGAGCGTATCTTAAACAGCCTACTCTAGGACACATTCAAACCTCGCAAACAAGAAAAAATATGGATAAACTCGATTTTATCGCAAAATTCTAGGACCCTTCATGCACCCTATTTTAACTTGTATCGCTTGTTCATTCGTGTCGCTTAGTCTCGTGTCGGCAAAAGAGCCTGTAAGCGATACATCTACACACAGAACGCCGCTTCTTGGAGATTTAGTACACAGCGCAAATGCTGGACGCGGCGGTGTTGTCGTTGCCGCGGAAAAAAGAGCTGCTAAAATCGGCGCGGATATTTTAGCGCAGGGCGGCAACGCCGTCGATGCAACCGTCGCGACAGCTTTCGCCCTTGCCGTCACCTTTCCGCAAGCCGGCAATATTGGCGGCGGCGGCTTTATGATGGTTTATATAGCGGACACGGACGAAACAAATGCGATCGACTATCGCGAAATGGCGCCTGCAACGGCAAGCCGCGATATGTATCTAAACGCCGACGGCAGCGTCAATAACAACTCGATACGCTACACCCATAAAGCAGCCGGCGTTCCCGGAACAGTCGCGGGGCTACTGCACGCACAGGAGAAATATGGAAAACTATCGCGCAAAGAGGTTATGGCACCGGCGATCAGGCTGGCGGAAAAAGGCTTTCCAATATCCTATTTTGCCTCAGCAATGCGTGAAGAATATCGCAAAGAGCTGAGCCGCTACGACGCATCGCGCACGTTATTTTTTAAGGCCGATGGCGGCGGCTATCTTCCCGGAGAAACGATCTACCAAAAAGACTTGGCGAAGACGCTCAAAGCGATCGCAAGGAGTGGTCGCGACGGTTTTTACAAAGGCTGGGTTGCGGATGCGATTGCCGACGACATGGCCGCGAATGATGGGCTGATCACACGCAAGGACTTGTCCGACTACAAAGTCGTTGAACGCGAGCCGGTCGCCGGAACCTACCGGGACTATGAAATTCTGGCGATGCCGCCGCCAAGTTCCGGCGGCGTGCACGTTCTTCAAATCCTGAACATGCTGGAGACGCGCGCGCCTTATACGTCCGATGGCGACAGCGCCAGCAACTTGCATTTTCTCGCCGAAGCCATGCGGCTCGCTTATGCAGATCGCGCAGAACATCTCGGCGATCCCGATTTCACTGATGTTCCGGTTGAGGGGCTCACCAGCAAAGACTATGCGAAGGCGCTGGCGGCTGGGATCAATCCCGACAAAGCGGGTTCGTCTTCCGACATCGGCCCTGGCGATCCCTACGCTCATGAAAGTCCGGATACGACCCATATTTCTGTGATCGATAGCGATGGCAATATGGTCGCCAACACATACACGCTAAACTTCAGCTTTGGCTCGGGCATTGTCACGCCCGGCACGGGTATGTTGCTCAACAACGAGATGGACGACTTCTCGGCCAAGCCCGGCGCGCCGAACTATTACGGGCTTGTTGGAAATGAGAAAAATGCAATTGAGGCTGGCAAGCGCCCGTTAAGTTCGATGAGTCCCGTCCTCTTGTTCAAGGATGGCGAGCCCTATATGGCGGTCGGCGGAGCTGGCGGCTCTCGGATTATCACCTCGGTTCTGCAGGTTATCGTCAACATCATCGACCGCGGCATGGCGCTTGGGGACGCCGTCGATCATCCGCGTATTCACCACCAATGGCTTCCCGATCAAATCTTGATTGAGCCGGGCATTAGCGACGACACCAAACGTCTGCTCGAAGCGAAAGGCCATAAGCTAACGCGGATCGACTGGCTTGCGCGCCCGCAGGCGGCGCAGGTGATGGACGGATGGTATTTTGGCTACGCCGACACAAGAGACCCCGGCGGCGGCGCATGCACGCCGGACGCCGGGTGCTAGCAGAAATTAATTCGTCCCGTCCCGCGCCAGCCGATCGAGCAATCGCACGCCAAAACCGGAGGCGCCAATCGGCGCTGTTGGCGTTTCCTCAAAGCGCCAGCCGACGCCGGCAATGTCGAGATGCGCCCAGGGCGTTTCTTCCTTGACGAAAGTCCCAAGAAACGCCGCCGCTGTACTGGCGCCGGGTGAACCGGTACTGCCATTTTTCACATCCGCGATGACGGATTCGATTTGCACATCATGATTGGGGTGCATAGGCAGACGCCAGAGATCTTCGCCCGCCACATCTCCGGCCGCCATCAACCGCGCCGCAATTTCGTCATCACGCGAAAACACGCCTGCATATTCATCGCCCAGCGCCCGTCCAACAGACCCTGTCAGCGTTGCCACATCAACAAGGAGCGCCGGCTTAAACTCTTGCTGCGCATACCACATGGCGTCAGAGAGAACGAGGCGCCCTTCAGCGTCCGTCGACATGATCTCTATGGTGACGCCCGACATGCTTTTGACAACGTCGCCAGGCCGTTGCGCATTGCCGTCGGGCATATTTTCCGCCAGCGCGGCAACAGCAATCACGTTTACCGGCGCGCGGGATTTCGCCAGCGCCATTGTCGCGCCGGTGACAATCGCAGCGCCGGACATATCATACTTCATCCGCCACATGCCGTCGTTTTTCTTAAGTGAAATACCGCCGCTATCGAATGTAATGCCTTTACCGGCAAACACAGTCGGCGCTTCGTTTCCACCGCCATTATAGCGTATGATCATCAGCCTCGGCGGGCGAACGCTGCCCCGTCCAACGCCGAGAAGCGCGTTCATCCCCAACCGTTCCATGGCGCGCACGTCAAGCACCTCGATTGATATATTCGCGACATCTCGAAACTGCGCCCGCGCTCGCCGGACAAACTCTTGAGGGTAAACCACATTTGCAGGTTCCGACTGCATGTCACGAACCCATTTAACGGCGTCAGCAAGATGGCGATGACCGGTATTATAGGCGCGGGTGATTGATGCAGCGTTTGCTGAAACGATCACCAGATCGCCGCTAACCGCTTTTGCGTCGCTTTTGTACTTGTCAAAGGCGTAGGCCCCGAGCATAGAGCCGAGCGCTACATGCTGCAGGTCATCATCGTTGGCGCTTGGCGCGATCACAGCAATACGCGCCGCATTGCTCTCTTTTGCTGCGAGGCCCGCCCGTCCGCCAAAATCTTCCCAATCGCGCAGACGCATACCGGATGGTTTGACGCCAATCAGATGAATTTCACCGAACTCTTCCGCGCCGGTGACAAATTTCGCTGTTGCTCCTGCCCCTGCCGTATAACCAGTTGCGGCAACGGCGCGACGCAGAGCCTCGACCGCATCCTCGCCAATGACAGGGGCAATATCGCCAAGGTTGTCAGTGTCAGAGATAGCGACAATCAGCGCGTCGCTTGCGTCAGCCGTGTCAGCAAAGCTGACCGTACGTTGCGCATGAGCGGTTGAAAACAGAACAGAAATCGCGGCGACGAATGTTAGAAAACGCATCTGGAGCCCCTCCGGCATGTTGCTGTAACGAAACTAGCAACTGAGCTCAAAAATTCAATTTAAACGGCGCTGGTGCGACACAGCTACTGGAAATGCGCAACGCAAGCGATAGAAAATGTCGCGGCATGCCACAGTCGCGACATAAAATCGTTCACCCTCAATTATTCGGTAACTTCCAACTCAGTGGCGCCCTGTCCAGTATCGGCATATGGATCATAAAACTGATCATTGGTTTGAACATAGGTCCCGTCATCAAGCTGATAGTTCTGGCTCCGGACAACGCCGCCTTCGGATTTCCATCCCGCAGGAATAGAAACCGTCGCCACCGCCAGAGGCTTGCCAAAGCCTTGGCGATCCATGATCTTAGCGGATTGTATGTTGGATTGCGCCAGTGCATTTGCTGTCAGTCCT
>JAJFGC010000027.1 GCA_021776345.1 Hyphococcus sp.
GCGATTGTAATACGCGGTTGACGGTCGAGGTTCAAAAATACGCCACCTTCAGCGACCTTGCAGCAGATACTTTACCGGCAACCTGCGCTGACGCGCCGCCCGCTGATTTAACAGCAATACCGTTTGAGCCTGGTGGTGAAAACGAGATTGTTCGTGTCCGCATTTGCTACCTTTATGACACGCTAAACCCAGCAATCGGCATCAACGTATCCGAGCCGGGCACCAACAAGAGGCGCCTCATCTCGTCGATGGTGTTTAGAAATGAACCTTATGAGCGCAATAATCCAGGCGGATCTTAAACGATGAACCGTGTATTTTCAAAGTTCCGTATCTTCGCAAAGTGCAAAAAAGGCATGGCGGCTACGGAGTTCGCGCTTTTGTTGCCGATAATGATTACATTATTCTTCGGCATGCTGGAAGTATCGGACATTGCAACTGCAAACCGCCGGGTTGCGATCGCTAATAACACCATGGCCGACCTTGCCGCTCAGTCAATTCAGCTGACCTACGATGATGTCAACAGTCTTATTGACGGCGCAATGGCAATTCTCGAACCTGATAATCCGGCAGCGATTACTGTCAATGTTCTAAGCATTATTCTTGATCCTGATGATGGCCCGGTTATCCATTGGAGTCGTGATGAAGCGGGCGGTCAACCATTTGCGCCCGGAGATCAATACACGTTTCTCGACGATGAGGACGTGTTAAGCTCACAAGCGTCTTTGATCGTAATAGAAATTACCTATCCCTACTCCCCACCGTTCACGAGCTATTTTGTCAGCGCGCCTGTGATTTTCAACAAGACCTCAATTCGCTGGCCTCGTATCGCGCCTGGAGGGCGGGTGCAATTGTGTGACAACAACGAAGATAACTGCACGACTTAATTTTCTTACCTACAAGCTGCTATCGTGTTAGCGGCTTGTATTTTATGCGCTTTGGCACATCCGCGTCAGCGCCGAGCCGGCGTTTTTTGTCTTCCATATAGTCATCAAAATTTCCCTCGAACCACTCCACATGACTATCGCCTTCAAAGGCGAGGATGTGTGTTGCAATCCGATCTAGAAACCACCGGTCGTGCGAAATAATGACTGCACAGCCGGCAAAATCTTCAAGCGCTCGTTCCAACTCTCGTAGTGTATCGACGTCAAGATCATTTGTCGGTTCGTCAAGCAGCAATAGATTGGCGCCCTCTTTCAGCATTTTGGCAAGTTGGACCCGATTTCGCTCGCCACCAGACAGACTGCCAACCTTTTTTTGCTGATCTGCGCCCTTAAAATTAAACCAGCCAACATAAGCCCGGCTCGGTATTTCCCTCTTACCGAGCTCGATAACGTCATTACCGCCTGATATTTCTTCCCAGACGTTCTTCTTTCCATCGAGGTCTTCGCGGGATTGATCCACGTAGCCCATTTTTACGGTGTCACCGATCCTGAGGGAACCGTCATCTGGCTGTTCCTGTCCGGTGAGCATACGAAACAACGTTGTCTTGCCGGCGCCGTTTGGCCCAATGACCCCAACGATACCCCCAGGAGGAAGTTGGAACGTCAACTCTTCAAAAAGCAATTTGTCGCCGAACGCTTTTTTTAGGCCGTCCGCTTCAATGACGACGCCGCCCAGGCGCGGCCCCGACGGTATTTGAATTTGCGCTGTGTTGATCTCCTCTTTCGACGCTTTATTCAGCAGATCGTCATAGGCATTGATTCGCGCCTTGGATTTAGCTTGGCGTGCGCGCGACGATGCGTTGATCCAGTCGACTTCTCTATCCAGGGTCTTTTTGCGGTTCACTTCCTCGCGCTGTTCCTGCTCAAGGCGTTTGCGCTTTTGATCGACCCATGAGGAATAGTTACCTTCATAAGGAAGGCCTCTTCCCCGGTCGAGCTCCAGGATCCAGCCGGTGACATTGTCGAGAAAATACCGGTCATGTGTCACAAGCACGACAGCGCCTGGGTATTCCTGCAAATGATGTTCGAGCCAGGCGACAGATTCCGCATCAAGATGGTTGGTCGGTTCATCGAGCAGCAGCAAGTCCGGCTTGGACAAAAGCAGCTTCGCTAGCGCAACGCGTCGTTTTTCGCCGCCAGATAGTTTATCAACAGACCAGTCTCCAGGCGGACAACGCAACGCGCCCATCGCCATTTCAATCTTCGAATCGATATCCCATCCGTCAGCGGCGTCGATCTCTTCTTGCAGCGCTGACATCTTTTCCATGAGCTCTTCGGTATAATTCTCGCCAAGCTCGGCCGAGACTTCATTGAACGCGTCAATCTTTTCTTTGACGCCCCCAATTCCTTCCATCACGTTTTCAAATACGGTTTTGGCTGGATTCAGCTCAGGCTCCTGAGCCAAATACCCGATCCTCGCCCCATCCGCAGCATAGGCCTCGCCAGAAAACTCCTGGTCGATGCCCGCCATAATCTTAAGCAGCGTAGACTTACCCGCTCCGTTAACCCCTACGACTCCGATTTTTGCATCGGGATAGAACTGTAAGTGTATGTCTTCTAATATTTTTTTGCCGCCTGTGA
>JAJFGC010000261.1 GCA_021776345.1 Hyphococcus sp.
CGCTACCGGAACCGGCGCTCTCGCCGTCACGAATGGTCGATGATGCGGCTAATCCAGCGTCGCGGGTCATCTGTCCGCGTTGCGCGGATTTGGCCCATGCTGGCGGTGTGTTGGTTGCAGCGCTCATCGTTGCGTCAGACATTGCGCCTGTTGACGCGGCTGCGGCGGAATTGCTTCGTCGCGCTGAAAACGCGGCGTCAACGCCGCCCTGATAGGCACCGCCAATGCTCTCACGGGCGCCCGCCATGGGTTTCGACATGGCGGATCGCAACGCGCCGCCGCCCGATTTTGCCGCCGTCTGCGCCACGCTGGATATGCCGGAGCCGAACCGCGCCATGGGCGAACCGCTACCGTTGATTCCAAGCTGAAAGGCGGTTTGCGCCCCCCCAGCCATGCTTGCGCCTGCTTTGAGTGCGCCCGTGGTCGCACCGCCGACAGCGCGCACAGCGCCGCCCGCTATAACGCCGCCCGCAAGGGCGCCTGCGCCGACGGCGGCGGTTGTGCCGACAACAGCCCCGGCACCGAGTTGCGGCGCTCCGGACACCAACCCCGTGGCTATACCAGGGCCAAAAATCCCAAGTGCGAGCAAAGCAAGCGACGCCAAGATTACCGTGGCCGCGTCTTCAAGCGAGACGTTGCCGGGAGTGATTTCGGATGTGACGGCGCCGAACAATGTTGAGCCGATGCCAATAATCACCGCCAGCACCATGAGTTTGACGCCGGAGGAGATCACATTGCCAAGAACACGCTCGGCGAGAAAAGACGTTTTGTTCCACAACGCAAACGGCACCAGCACGAACCCGGCCAACGTGGTGAGTTTGAACTCAATGATCGTGACAAAAAGCTGGATCGCGAGGAAAAAGAAAGCGAACAGTGTGATCAGCCAAGCAAGGAATAAAATCGAGATCGTCACGAAATTTGTGAAAAATCCGACCGGGCCTGTGAGGTTGCTGATCTCTGTGAGCAAGGGATGTCCGGCGGTAAAGCCAGTATTGGCGACAAAGCCGGGCCGCAAGAGGTCGGCAGCGGTTATCGTTCCGCCCGTCGCATTTAGTCCGAGTTGTGCGAAACTTGTGAAAATCACGTCCGCCAGAAACGCGAAGTTATTCAGGACAAGAGCAAAAAACCCGACATATAAAACCTTCTTCAAAAACGTCGCGATGATGTTGTTGTCCGGCCCCATCGCCCAAAAAAGTCCAGCCAAAACGATATCGATGCTGATCAGGAATGCGGTCAAAAATGCAACGTCGGCGGCGAGCAATCCAAACCCGCTATCGATGTAGGTCGAAAAGGTCGCTAGGAACTGGTCTATGATGCCGAGATCGTTCATTGGATTGTTTCTGTCCGCTATCGCCGCGCGTAGGCGGATGAACCGCCAACGAAACGCGCTATCCGAACGCGCGATTCCTGTTCGATCTGTAAGCGGCGCGCGCGCTCTAGCGTTTCAGCTCGGTATTGCGCAGCCATGAGTTGCTGCATTTGCATTGTTTGCTTAGCCTCAAACGCCATGAGCTGATTGCCGGTTTGCGAAAACGATAACTCGCCCTGGGCCGATTGCGTTTCCCCTAAAAGACGATTGAGGGTAGTCGTGTCGGCGCCGATTGACTGTACGATTTCAGACTGCACCCGCAGAGCATCGTGGAAAGCATTTCGCGAATTGACGCGCTGCGCCTCGGCGGCGGTCGCTATCTCTGAATTAGACCACGCGGAATAGTCTTCCGGATATTGTGTGCGAAACACGCGGTCAGTTTCAGCGATGGTATACTGAATCGATTGCGCACTTTGCATGAGTCCGTTTATGCGAAGCAACAATCGGTTAATTTCGGTTGTGGGATTATAGCCCGTTCGGATCAAATGCTTTGAATCATTGATCAGCATTTGAGCTTCGTTTTGAAGCTGGCGCACCTGATTGTTGACTTGCTGTAACGTGCGCGTGGCCGTCAAAAGATTTTGCGCGAGGTTGCTCGGATCTAGAACGATGTTTCCGAATGGGAAGAACGCCTGTGCAGGCGTTGCAGACAATGGCGCCAACACGGCGGCGCTCAGCATAAGCGCTGATGCGATGTTTCGGACGGTTGATTTTATTCGGCGGCGCATAGGTCTTCTCCTTTGCTTTTGATGGAAGGTGAAATGAGGTCGGCGGCCCATTGCAGCCCGCGAGCGGCAAGCCAGTGGTGAGCAAAGTCGTCGCCGTGTTCTTCGGCAACGGCGTTGACCAATGCTAAATCGGGCTTCGATGAAGCGCCGCAAAAGGCGAGCGCAACGGGTCCGATCTCTAAATCGAAAAGTCTATTGCCTGCGCGAGACTGAAAATAGAAATCGCGCTTGGGCGTCGCCTGCGCGATGATTTCTATTTGCCGTGGATTGAGCCCGAAAGCCGAATAGGTTTCTTGCTGTTGTGGCTCTAAGGCGCGATCATTTGGTAAGAAAATCCGCGATGGGCAACTCTCGATAATGGCCGGAGCGATTGAACTCGTTGCGATGTCTGATAAAGATTGCGTGGCGAACACAACCGAGACATTCCGTTTACGCAGTACCTTGAGCCATTCGCGGATACGCCCCGCGAAAATCGGGCTGTCCAAAAAGACCCATGCTTCATCAAGGATGAGCATAGTCGGGCGTCCATCGAAGCGCGTATCGAGACGTTTGAAAAGATAGGTAAGCACAGGCGCCACGAGCGCCGGTTGGTTCATCAATTCGTCCATCTCGAAACATTGCCAATCGCTTATCGCGAGGCTTTCGCTTTCCGCGTCCAGCAATGCGCCGTGTGCGCCTTCGAGCGTATAGGGCTGTAAGGCTTGCTTTAGTTTATTGGATTGCAGGAGGACTGACAGTCCCGTCATGGTGCGCTCGGACCTTGGCGCACTACTGAGAGAGTTGAGCGCAGTCCAGACGGTCTCTTTCACGGCTGGATCAACCTCAACGCTTTCATGAGCGAGTAAATCTGTCACCCATTCGAGCGCCCAGGCGCGTTCGGCGTCGTCATCGATGCGCGAAAGGGGTTGAAAACACAGCGCCTCGTTCGAGCCGAGCGCGTAATGATCGCCCGCCATGGCGAGAGTGATCGCTTTCGCTGATCTATCCTTGTCAAAGAAGAACACCTGCGCGCCGTCATAGCGGCGGAACTGCGCCGCTATGAGTGATAAGAGAACCGACTTGCCCGCGCCGGTGGGGCCGACAACAAGCGTATGACCCACATCTCCTTGGTGGGTGACAAGCCGGAACGGCGTGTGCGTGCCGGTTGTCGCATAGAGCAAAGGCGGGCCTCCTAGATGCCTATTTTCCGCTGGTCCCGCCCACACGGCTGACAGCGGCATCATGTGCGCAAGGTTCAATGTGTGCACGATGGGTTGGCGGACATTTGCATATGCGTGTCCCGGTATCGTACCGAGCCAAGCGTCAACGGCGTTGACGCTTTCGGGCATCGTCACATAGCCGCGTGCGTTAATGATCCTGTCTACATCGCTGCGCATCGCATCGGCGATGGCCGGATCGCTGTGATGCACGACAATCGCGGTCGTTAAATAACCAAAGGCGACCTGATCTTCCCCGAGCGCTTGCAACGCAGCGTCTGAGTCGAGCGCCTTATTATCTGCGTCCGTATCGACAAGCGCCGACGCCTCGTTCGTCATCATTTCCTTGACCATCGCCATCAGCGATTTTCGTTTCGCGAACCACTGGCGTCGGTAACGGCCAAGAACTTTCGTGGCTTCCGCTTTATCCATCGGTAAAAACCGTGTCATCCAGCGATAAGAAAACCCAAGACTGTTGAGATCGTCGAGCAATCCGGGCTCTGTCATCGTCGGAAACCCTTGAACAGAGACAACGCGCAAATGCTCGCCGCCGAGCATCGGTTCGAGGCCGCCAATTAAGTCAGCGCCGCCAAGCACGGCGTCCAAATAGGCTGGCGCGTCCGGCGTCTTGACGTTGTGGCTCTTTGGTGAAACGCCAGATTGCAAATAGGTCAGTGTTTCATCGTCATTGAGAAACGCAGCGTCGGGCATGATGCTGGCGAACAGCCCGAGGCTTTTATCCGTTTCAGAAATAAACCGGCCCAGGTAGTCCCTTGCATCTAGGTCTTCTGCGCCGTCGGCCTGTTGGATGAATAAATCTTCAAGCTTTCCAACGGAATCCGTTGGCGGAAGGTATGTGAACGTGACGAAGTACGCGGACTCATAAAGGGCGCCCGCTTCGGTGAACTGGCCGCGCCGTTCCTCATCGATGAGCCATCCCACCGGATGACGCCATTTACTTGTCGGATATTCGAGTGCCGGTCGCCGGGAAGCCTCAAAGAACAGCGCCCAACCGGAACCATATCTTTTCAGGACGTTGTTGATCCGGGCGCAGACGGCGACCAGCCCTTCCGCGGTTGAGCTTTCGAGGTCTGGGCCGCGAAACCGGGCCGTTCGTTGAAAGCTGCCGTCCTTGTTCACGATTACGCCCGGTGCGATCAGGCACGCCCATGGCAGGTAGTCGGCCAACTTGTTCGAGGTTTGTCTGTACTCTGCTAAATTAAACATGGCGTATCTCAACTCAAGTATGATTTGTGCCGGACATGACGGATCAATACTTCGAAAAACTTCACGTCGCGTTTGGCTGCGAAAACACACAAGGCGTGTGCAACAATCCAGTAGACGATCCCCGCAACCCATACCTGCAAACCGAGGCCGAGGGCGGCGGCGATGGTGCCATTCAAAATGGCGGCGGCGCGCGGAACGCCCCCCATCAAAATGGGTTCGGTCAATGACCGATAAACGGGAATCGAAAATCCTTCCGCCGTCATAGCGACGCCGCCAATACGCCGCCGAATGTTGCGCCGCCGCCAAAGCTGAAAAAGGAGAGAAAGAAGCTTGTTGCGGTAAACGCGATGGACAGACCAAAGACGATTTGCAGCAGTTTCTTCATGCCGCCGCCCGTATCGCCAAACGCCATCGCAAGGCCTGTGATCGTAATCGCGATAACGCCTATGACTTGTGCGACGGGACCGGTGATCGATTGGAGGATTTGATTTAACGGTCCTTCCCACGGCATCCCTGATCCTGCCGCATGAGCTGGTCCGGTCACGGCAAGGACAACCGCAAACGCCGTAATATAAGAGCCGACGCGACGGCTGATTCCAGAGGTCAGTTTCATCGTAGTTCTCCTTTCAATGGGATGACATTTTGGTCTGGCGCCGCGAATACAGAGAGGTCGTATTCAGCGCCAGTGACGCCTGATAGCTCGGCAATCGTCCGGACACGGCGTTCAGGGCCGCGTCCGGCAATAAAGACGACAAAATCGATTGCCTCTGCGATTAGGGCGCACGGTATTTGCGCGGATACTTCGCTAACGAGCTGCTCCAGTCGTTGTAAGCCGCCGCGAGCGGAATTTGCATGTATGGTTGCGACGCCGCCCGGATGGCCGGTGTTCCAGGCTTTGAGCATGTCGAGGGCTTCTCCGCCGCGCACCTCGCCGACAATGATCCTGTCGGGTCGCAAGCGCAGTGTGGACTTCACGAGGTCGGCCATTGTGACGAGACCTGCTTGCGTTCTTAGAGAAACTTTGTCGGTCGCGGCGCACTGCAATTCGCGGGTATCTTCGAGAATTACAACGCGGTCGCCCGTTTCCGCGACGACCTGAAGCAACGCATTCGCGAGTGTGGTTTTTCCGGAACCGGTGCCGCCGACAATCAATATGCTGAATCGGTTTTGTACCGCATAGCGAAGCGTTCTCGCCTGATCGGCTGTCATCACGTCATCGGTTATGTAGTCCTCAAGCGCGTATATCTTTGTCGCTGGCTTGCGAATAGCGAAGCACGGCGCGGTTGTGACGGGCGGTATAACGCCTTCAAATCGTTCGCCGCTACCGGGCAACTCGGCGCTTACAACAGGG
>JAJFGC010000262.1 GCA_021776345.1 Hyphococcus sp.
GGTCAGAGGATGGTTCAGCGGTCTATTTTTCGCAGGAAAGCGAACACGGCCTGACGCTGTTTACCTGCGATATAAAAAGTGGCGCTTGTCAGATGCTTGACTTGCACGATGCATTTTATGCGCGTGTGACCACGGGCTGGGACATATACTTCATACGCCCAAACCGCGACGGCTTGTGGCGGACTCAACTTGACGGCGCCAATGCCCCTGAACTGTTGATCCCGCAGATCGGCTTTGCGGACTGGGGGAATTGGAACGTCGAAGATAATCGCATCATCTATTTGGACCGGGCCACTTCAACGCTTATGGGCTATGACATTGACACCGCTGAAGCCAACGCAATTAAACAGGTGGATTTAACTTTGCCGGGCGTCGATCCGGCGCTGGCCGTCTCTGACGACTTGAGTTTTTTCTTGCTGGTTAACCGCGTTGCGCTTGAGAGCAACCTTAAAATAGTGGATCTTGAGGTTAACCATACTGACTAACTTCGGCTAGCGATGGCAAGCTCCGTCACAGCATTGAAAATACGACCCGCCAATCACTTAATCAATTGGGCATGAGCACAAAGGGCCGAAAGTACCTGGTCGAGCTCCTAATTTCTGCGGCGATTGAGCTCGATTCAAAATATGTAGACGTCGCGATTGCGCGCTTTGAACAAGTGACTGGAAAGGGTGCAGTTCTCGCCAGTATCGAGAGAACTTTCCGTTACACTTATCGGAACGCCACGTTTGGAAAATCTTGCGGCTTGCCTATCTGGCGCCCTCGATTATTGAAGCGATCCTAAAAGGCCGTCAGCCACAAACATTGTCGCTATGGCAGATCAATGCGACTGCGCTGTCTCCGCGATGGGGTTCGCAAGTCCGCTTGCTCGGGTTTGACGCCGCGGCTTAGATTGTCTCTGGGCGCCTGAGTGACTCACTAAAATACCACCGGAGGCTTCGGGTCTGGAAGGCAGTTTTGGCGGGAATAATTCGCGCGGCGGAAACGCGAAAACGTCGAAAACCAGCGCCTAAGAGATTGAAAACCCAACGCTTCCGCAACCGCGTTGTCGAAGGTCAGAATTTGCTCAGGTCGGATGGCGGTGGATGCGACCGTGAGCGAACCGGTCTTCGCCGAATTTTCCTGTTAATAGAGAAATAACAGCGAATTTTTACAGCCGAACAGGGAAACAACTTTCGGCATCAGGGAATCTTTACACGGATAAAATATTTGGTGGGTACGGCCGCGGCTCAGGAAATTATACGGAATTCGTAACCGTTTTCTGCTGGGAGGGTCAACGCAGCTCACGGTTCGTGGTCTCCAACTATCGGAAAGTTAATGACCCAGCTTTTTCAGCGTTGTTCTTAATCGTCTCCCAGCAATGATTTGCAATCATTTCCTTTGTCGCAATCCATGAGCCGCCAACGCAGGCGACGTTCGGCAGACCGAGATAGTCCGGCGCCGTTTCAGCGCTGATACCGCCCGTCGGACAAAACACACTGTCAGGCAGCGGTCCGGCAAGGGATTTAAGATAGGCGATTCCGCCAGCGGTTTCCGCGGGAAAGAATTTTTGCGCCTTGAAACCCCGCGTCATAAGCAGTCATCGCTTCTGACACTGTCGCTACGCCTGGTAGCGCCGGCGCACCGTGCCCATGCCGAGGACCAAGTCTGGTGCAGCATCCTGCATCAATTTCACCGCATCGAGCGCGCAATCGGAGCGTAATGTCAATTCAACAACACGGAATCCGCCTGCACTCAGTGCTTCTGCCAACGGCTCTGCGTCTTCAAGTCGCTCGACCTTAAGAACAGGAATTACACTGGCAGCTTTCAGGACTTCATCAATGTTCATTCTACGCTCTCCAGCGCGGCGGCAGCGCCGTAGAGTGCGGCGCCGTCTGAAACAATCATCCTCACGGGAACAGCGCCAACATAATCCGACATCCGCCCCTTTTCGGAGAAACGGTCTACAAACGTGCTTTTCAGGAATACGTCCCTGATCTTGGGCAGAATACCGCCGCCCAATACAGCACCGCCTCGTGCGCCAGTGGCAAGAACAGCATCGCCAGCAACACTGCCCAAGACAGAACAAAACATATCAACGGCTTTTACTGCAATCGGGTATTCACCTGAAATCGCCGCGGCCGTAATCTCATTTGCCTGCAATGAAACACGTTGGGCGCCTTCGATTGCACAGAGCGCCCGATGAATATTGACCAGACCTCGACCGGACAAAAGCCGCTCGACGGAGACTCGCGGATGTTCGCGCGCGATAAATTTCTTGATTTCAAATTCTTCGTCGGTGCGCGGCGCAAAAGATACATGCCCGCCTTCGGTCGCGACAATTTTTTGCCCCGCCCCCGTCGGTACAATTAACGCCTGGCCGAGCCCGGTGCCGGGTCCAATTACCAGCTGCGGCGCATCCGGTTTTGGCGATCCCTCTTTCACGGCAACAAAATCATCGTCGGGCAAATGCGCAACGCCTGCGGCAAGACCGAAAAAATCATTGACGATAAGAAAGCGGTCGAGATTTAGGGGCGGTGCGATGTCGCTTGGGCGAAGCGTCCAGTGGGAGTTCGTAAAATCAACTTCATCATCGATGATCGGCCCCGCTGCTGCGAAGCAGCCTTGCTTTGGTTGCTCGGCGACAGACTCCAGATAAGCGTCGGCGGCGTCGCGGATGGTTTCAAAATCTTCCGCACGAAAGATTTGAGCATCGCGAATCGAAATCCGGCCGCCGTCTGACACGGCAATCGCAAAGCGAGCGTTCGTTCCGCCAATATCTGCAACAAGAATTGGATCAGTCATGACGCTCTTCCAACTCAACTGTCATTGCGCCGACTTCAGCGCCCCCGACGAGAGAACGCAAACCGGTGAACAATTCGCGGCCTGAGCCGCTTCTATCGGTTGCTAGGTCATGATGCGGCGTTTCGCG
>JAJFGC010000263.1 GCA_021776345.1 Hyphococcus sp.
AAGATACGCATGCCGGCGGTTTTCACTCGGGAGGGAGTGATGGTTTAGGCTGAAATCCGTACGCGCGCTCTTGGTGAACAATTATTATTCGCGATCCTCTTCAGGCGTCGTTTGGGGACATAGCCCGCCTCTCGGCCGCGCGCTTCGACCGTGCAGACCAATCGTGATCCGCGTTTTGTGCGCACAACTTCTTCAATCAGAACAATGCGCGCGCGATGACGGGTGTCAAAGACCTGGCGGTTTACAACCCGGCTATCGCGGTCGCGATAGCCGTTTCTTTTGCCGCGGTAGTTGTCATTGCGGGCGTAGCGACGGTCGTTATAGCGCCGATCATTGGAACGTCGGTCATCATAGTGATCATCGCCGAATGTTATCGAAAAGCTGACGCCAGAGTTCCTGTATGGTCCTGCGCGATAATATTTGTCATGATCATAATAATTATAGTAGGTCGACGTGTGGCTTCGGTGATCATGGTCAATGCCGCAGTAATCCGGCTTGTACGCGGCAAACGCGGATGATGTCACCGCCAAGGTTATGGCGCCGATCGCGCCTGCAATAATTGTCTTTATCAACGTATTCATTTCAGAACTCCGTGCTTGCCCCAGCGGGATTTCCATAAACCGCAATCTAAAAACCCAATGCGGCGAGAATGGCGCCAATTAACGCCCAAATGCGGTCATATTTATGATTGCCAACACAGATGCGTGAGATTTGCGCGAGTGCAATTCAGACGTCGATTTGCGAGATGCGCACAAATCATTATAAAAGAAATTCATGGCCTATGCACAAGCAGCAATAAGCGAACCAAAAGAACCGTTGATACCGACGCCGCAACATGTTTGCGGCATGGCTCAGGCGGCGAATTTGATCGGTGATCGATGGACATTGTTGATTATTCGCGAGGCGCTTTATGGCGTTACGCGATTTGACGCGATGCAGGCTGATCTTTCTATTCCCCGCACCGTGTTGTCGGGGCGGCTGAAAAAACTCTGCGATATCGGGGTTTTTCAAAAGCGGCGGTATAAAGAGCCCGGTCAGCGCACGCGGTCTCAATATGTACTGACGGCGAAAGGTGTTGAGTTGTCTTTGCCGATGATCGCGTTGATGCAGTGGGGCGAAAAGCACTTCAGTGATCATGATGGCGCCACAGAAATTGTTGAGCGGGCAAGCGGCGCGCCATGCCATGTCGGCCTGATCACAGAGCGCGGGGCGCCGATCTCCATTGGCGCCGCGCAATTACGGGTTAAAAGCTAGCGCTTTTGCGCATCGCCGCGCGCCAGGCCGATTGCGGTCGCTATTACAATCAAAAACACGCCAAACCCGAATACGAGCCATGCGGCGCCTACATCAACGCCTGCCTGAAAGGCTGCATTCGGGAATATCTGAATACCAAGCGCCGTCAGGCAACAGATAAGCCCGACCCATATCAATGCATTTGCCGGCATGTCTGTCTCCTTGAAAGTGCCGCCGCCCCTCGAATTCACGCGCAGCGATATTGCTTAATCTTGGCGCTTGTTTGAAAAGATAATGGCGAATTAAGATAAAGGAGCCGGCCATGAAGGGCCGTGTACTTATCATTGCAGGCTCGGACCCCTCCGGCGGCGCCGGTATCCAGGCCGATATCAAGACCGTGACGGCGCTTGGCGGCTATGCTGCAGCTGCGATTACGGCGTTGACGGTGCAGAACACGACCGGCGTCATGGATGTACTACCGACGCCGCCTGGTTTTGTCGGCGCGCAGATTGATGCGGTATTGTCCGATATCGGCGCTGATGCGATCAAGATCGGCATGATCGGTGATGAAGATACAGCCGAACTGATCGCGAGCCGTCTTGCAAAATTTGCCGGTACGATCCCGATTGTTCTCGATCCGGTGCTTGTTGCGACAAGCGGCGACGCCTTGGCTGGCGATGGCGTCGCGGGCGTCATTTTAAAAAAGCTGACGCCGCTCTGCGCAATCATTACCCCTAACACCGAAGAAGCGCACGCGCTGACCCATCTCGAAATTGCAGATGAGGCATCCATGATTGCGGCCGGGAAAGCGCTCGTAAATGGCGGTGCGCAGGCGGCGCTTATCAAAGGCGGCCACCAACCCGGCGACACGATCAAGGATGTGCTGGTGACGGCGTCGGGTGAGCGAGTGTTTTCAACGCCCCGCATCGAAACTACATCCACTCATGGCACCGGTTGTACATTAGCATCGGCCATCGCGACCGGTCTGGCGCAAGGCCTGGCGCTGCAGGCGGCAGTCAAACGGGCAATCTCTTACGTGTACAAGGCCATTGAAACCGCGCCCGGGTATGGCGCGGGGCACGGACCCCTTAATCACGGGCACGTGTTTGAGGATCGCTAATGCGAACCGGATAATTTCTTGTTTGAATAAGCGGTAATGAAAGCCGATATCGGGTTTCCACCGTTTGCGTTATCTGGAGCGCCCATGACTGCTTATGAATTTGAAACCCTCGACGTCTTTACCGACGAAAAATTCGCGGGCAATCAGCTCGCGGTCCTGATGGATGCTCGCGGCCTTTCCAGCGATGACATGCAGACAATTACACGTGAGTTCAACCTTTCCGAGACGACATTCGTCTTACCGCCGGAAGACCCGGCGAACACGGCGCGGGTGCGGATATTTACGCTCGGTTATGAGATGCCTTTCGCCGGACATCCGACTGTCGGAACCTCCATCGCGATTGCGAAGGCGCGAAAGCTGAGCGGTGAAATCAAGCTGGAACTAAACACGGGCGTTTTCCCTGTAAAGATTGATTTTACCGGCGAGGCTGCGTTCGCTGAATTCTTAAATCCTAACCTGCCGACGGAGACAGGGGCGGCGCCTGCCGCCGATATGCTGGAAGCGGCGTTCTCTTTGCCGGCGGGATCGATCGATCGCGACCGCCACAAGCCGCGCGCGATCAGCGCTGGCGCCGATTATATTTATGCCTGCGCGAGCCTTGATGCAGTGCGCGCGGCGCGGCTTGATACTGGCGCCTTTGAAAAGCTCGAATTTGATGAGACCGTCGGCGTTTATCTCTATGCCAAAGGCGGTGAGGCGTCTGACGCCGATTTTCACGCACGCATGTTTGCGCCAACTGCGGGCATTCCTGAAGATCCAGCAACAGGCTCGGCGGCGGCGGCGTTCCCCGGGCAGATTGCGCTTAGTGAAACCCTTGCCGATGGCGAACATCGCTGGGTGATCGAGCAAGGCTTTGAAATGGGCCGACCAAGCCGGATCACGGCCCGCGTCGAAACATCTGGCGGCGCCATTACGTCCGTTCGGATTGGCGGTCACGCCGTGCCAGTGCAGAAGGGTCAGCTTTTCGTTTGATCTGCGACGGCGACAGGCTCAATTGCCGGTGATGGGTTGAGGCGTCCTTTGCGTTGGCTGATGGCGACGCCAAGCAAGATGACGCCCAACGCCAAAAAGGCGCCAGGCTCCAGGCGCTCATGATAGATCAGCGCGCCGATTGCGACTGCCCAGAGCGGGGTGAAATAATTTGTCAGCGCCATAAAGCCGGCGCCGACGCGGCGCACCAGCATGATGATCAAAACACCGTTCAGCCCGGTCGGGAAGACGCCGAGACCGATGATGCTTGCGATGCTTGTTGCTGACCAATCATTGATGTTGATGGTTGAGAACAATAATGCCGGCGTTGAGGAGATTGCGGCGACCAGCATCATGCCAGCGGCAAAAACCCGCGGACGAATCGGCGGCGCCAGCCGGGTCAGAACCACAGCGATCGCATAAAGTAACGTCGCCAGTAACAGCCCGCCCTGGGCGCGAAGGTCTGAGTCAACCGCGCCTTTTAGAACCTCCGGCCCCATCAGAATAATAACGCCGACAAAGCCAAGCGCAAACCCTACCAGCTTGCGCCCGTTCAGGGTCTCGCCAGCGAAGAAAAATGCCAGCGCGATCGTCCAGATCGGCATAAACGCCATATAGACGCCGGCAAGACCGCTATCGACATATTGCTGCGCCCACGGAAAAATGAAGAACGGCAGCGTGTTGCCGATGACGCCAATGGCGATCATCCAGATCCAGGCGCGGCGGATGCGGCCTTTATTATGGGTGCGGATGAAAAATGGCGGCAGGCGGCGCCCGGCCTGGCGCATAATCACATAGAGTACGAGGGCCCCGACCCACAGACGGCTTGATGCAACGACGGTGGGCGGCACGGTTTCAATCGCGCCCCGGATCATCGCAAAAGACGATCCGCCAAAAGCGATAATCAGCGCTAAAAGCGACCAATCATATAGCGTTGCGTGTTTCGGTGCGGCGTGATTGCGGGCCATCATCACGCGCTATCGGCACGGCGATTTATAAGCAAGAGAGAAAATCTCATCTCACTGCGAATTATTTTCTGTTGACGCGAGAGACAGCCCGCGCAAATGTGAATGTGGGCCACGCCCCCCCAACGGGGCGCTAGCCATCTGGAAGGATGGAGCAAATGACGATAGACAAACCGGCAGCGCGCCCTGCGCGCCCGTATTTTTCATCTGGGCCATGCGCGAAGCGGCCAGGATGGTCCCCTGAAGATCTAAGCACAGCGCCCTTGGGCCGGTCTCACCGGTCAAAGATCGGCAAAGCACGCCTTAAAGACGCGATTGAGCGCACCCGCGCGCTGTTGCAAGTCCCTGACGATTATCGCATCGCCATTGTGCCGGCGTCCGACACCGGCGCCGTAGAAATGGCGATGTGGTCGATGCTGGGTGAGCGCCCCGTCGATATGCTCGCCTGGGAGAGTTTCGGCCAGGGCTGGGTCACCGATGCGATCAAACAGCTGGGTCTGGAAGCGCGGATTCTCGACGCGCCTTACGGTGAAATTGCAGACCTGGCGGCGGTTAATCCGGCGCATGATGTTGTCTTCACCTGGAATGGAACGACTTCCGGCGTTTGCGTGCCCAATGCTGATTGGATAGCGGATGACCGCGAGGGCATTACAATTTGTGACGCGACGTCTGCCGTGTTCGCGCAAGCGCTTGACTGGTCGAAGCTCGATGTTGTGACTTACTCCTGGCAGAAAGTGCTGGGCGGCGAGGGCGCGCATGGCGTCCTTATTCTCGGTCCCCGCGCTGTCGAACGCCTTGAGAGCTATTCGCCGCCCCGGCCGTTGCCAAAAATTTTCCGTCTGACCAAAAGCGGCAAACTGATCGAAGGTATTTTCGAAGGCGCGACGATCAACACCCCCTCCATGCTTTGCGTTGAAGACTATATCGCAGCGCTAAAATGGTCGGCAGGCCTTGGCGGGCTTAACGCCCTCCATGGGCGTGCAGACGCCAACACAGCGATCATTGCCGAATGGGTCGAAAAAACGTCGTGGATCGATTTCCTCTGCACTGATCCAGCATTGCGTTCCAACACTTCTGTGTGCCTCAAAATAACGGACACCGATTTTGCCGCGCTCGATGAGGCCGAACAGCGTTCCTTCGTCAAAGCCATGGAAAAAATGCTCGAGAGCGAAGAAGCTGCGTACGACATTGGCGGTTACCGTGATGCGCCGCCGGGATTGCGCATCTGGTGCGGCGCAACCGTAGAGCGCGATGACATCGAAGCGCTCTGCCCATGGCTTGATTGGGCTTTCGCCGAAGTGAAATCCTCACTTTAAATTCCTTTTTTAAACTTCAAAAACGAGACAACCTCATGCCCAAAGTTCTTATCTCCGATAAGCTTAGCGAAACCGCCGTCAATATATTTAGAGAACGCGGCGTTGACGTCGACTACCAACCAGATCTCGGCAAGGACAAGGAAAAGCTCCATGCCGTGATCGCTAATTATGATGGGTTGGCGGTGCGTTCGGCGACGAAAGCGACGTCAAAAATTATTGCCGCAGCTAAGAACCTGAAAGTCATTGGCCGCGCCGGTATTGGTGTGGACAATATCGATATTCCGGCGGCGACCGCTGCCGGCATCGTTGTGATGAATACGCCTTATGGCAACGCGATTACCACCGCGGAACATTCGATCGCGATGATGTTTGCGCTGCTCAGGCAAATTCCGCAGGCAAACCAGTCCACCCATGCGGGCAAATGGGAAAAATCCGCTTTTATGGGTTCGGAAGTCTTCGGCAAAACCTTGGGCGTTATCGGCTGCGGCAATATCGGATCAATCGTTGGTGATCGGGCTGTTGGTCTGAAAATGCGGGTCATCGCTTTTGACCCGTTTCTAACCGAAGAGCGCGCGGTTGAACTGGGTGTCGAGAAGGTTGATGTGGAAGCGCTGTTTAAGCGCGCAGACATCGTCACGCTGCACACGCCATTGACGGATCAGACGCGCAATATCCTCAGCAAGGAGAATATCGCCAAACTGAAACCCGGCGCCTATATCATCAATTGCGCGCGCGGCGGTCTTGTTGACGAGGCGGCGCTGAAAGAGGCGCTTGATGAAGGGCGTATTGCCGGCGCCGCCCTCGACGTTTACGAGACCGAACCGGCAACGGAGCATCCGCTTTTCGGCCACCCAAAAGTTGTCGCGACGCCGCATCTCGGCGCTTCGACCAGGGAAGCCCAGGAAAATGTGGCGATCCAGGTTGCCGAACAAATGGCGGATTATCTTGTACGCGGCGCGGTTTCCAATGCGTTGAACTCTCCTTCAGTGACCGCAGAAGAAGCGCCGCGGCTGAAACCCTATATCGCGCTTGCAGAAAAGCTCGGCGCCTTTGCCGGTCAGCTTATCGAAAGTGCTGTCGAAAAAATTGAAGTCACGTATGAAGGCGATGTTTCTGCGCTAAACATCAAACCCCTGACCGCATCGGCGGTGGCTGGAGTGCTGAAACCGATGTTGTCCGAGGTCAATATCGTCAATGCGCCGGTGATTGCAAAAGAACGCGGCATCTCGGTTGCAGAAACTTCCCGCGATGACGCCGACGCCTATGACAGCATTGTCCGTTTACGTATTGTCACCGAAAATCAGGACCGCACTGTTTCCGGCACTGTCTTTGGCGGCGAACCGCGGATTATCGAGATAAAAGGCGTCGGGATGGAAGCGTCATTTGCGCCCCACATGCTCTACACGACAAACGAAGACAAACCGGGCTATATTGGCGCGCTTGGACAGACATTGGGCGAGGCTGGCGTTAATATCGCGACGTTTAATCTTGGCCGGTCCGCTGCCGGCGAAGGCGCGATCGCGCTTGTCGCCGTCGATGATCCGGTGGGCGATGACGTCCTCGAAAAAGTCCGCGCCCTGCCGCATGTGACGCAAGCAAAGGCGCTGTCGTTTTAAGGCGCGCTTGACAAATAAGCCAAAGGCGATGCTCGTTTATTTATGAGCCGTCAAACATTGTTGCTGACAATTCTGACACTGATCGCCTTTGCGGCGAATTCGGTCCTGTGCCGCATGGCGCTAAAGGCGGAGCTGATCGACCCGGTCAGCTTCACCCAAATTCGCTTGGTTTCCGGCGCCTTGTTTCTGGCGCCGTTCTTTTATGCGCGCCGCGCCGCCCTGGCGCCTATAAAGCCGCGTGATTTCCGCCCGGCGGCGGCGCTTTTTATCTACGCCATCGCGTTTTCTCTTGCTTACGTTTGGCTCGACGCCGGCGCCGGCGCACTCATTCTTTTCGGCATGGTGCAATTAACAATGATCGGCGTCGGCGTCGCGACCGGCATACGCCCCGGCCCGTTACAATGGGCGGGCGTTGCGCTTGCTTTTGCCGGCCTTGTATATTTGTTGGCGCCGGGGCTCACCGCGCCGCCAATCGCTGGCGCCATGTTGATGGCGCTGGCCGGCATCGCCTGGGGCGCCTATTCGATGTTTGGCAAGGTCGAGCGCGATCCGGTTGGGGCGACGGCGCGCAATTTCGCGCTGACGCTGCCATTCGCCTTGTTACTGTTTTTTGTCATGACCGACGCGCATGCCGCCCCTGCAGGGATAGCGCTTGGCGCTCTCTCGGGCGCCATCGCCTCCGGCGCCGGATACGTTATCTGGTATCGCGCGCTCAAGGGCCTTTCAACCGTCAATGCGTCCGTCGTGCAGCTTGCGGTTCCGGCGATTGCCGCACTAGGCGGCGTCGGTCTCCTCGGTGAGGCGCTGACATGGCGTCTCGCGGTCGCGTCGGCGCTGATTCTGGGCGGGATTTATCTCACCGTTCGGTTCGGCGCGCGGACCAGCTAGGCATTCCGCCACACTTATTCGCCGGCGCCGTCCATGCGCTCATTCAGCATCTGCACTTCGCCGAAGCCGAGGGCTTCAAGCCGCGCTGCTTGTGTTGCTGCGTCACCGACAATGATATAGTTCATGGCGTCAGGATGAAGCAGCTGCTCGGCAAGCGCTTGAATGCGGTCAACTGTCATCGCTTCGACGGTTTCATCCTGTTGCAGAATGTAATCGTGGGGCAGTCCGTAATCGGCGACATTTTCGAGCATACCAAGTTTCGCGCCCAGGGTTTCAAACGCCCGCGCCTTGCTTTTTAGAAGAAAGCCTTTGGTAACGTCGAGATCTTCTTCAGTAAAAGTCGCGCCGTATTCACTCATGATTGATTTGATGAGCGCTGCGGCCTCCAGCGTGACATTGGTGCGGACATTACTGCCCAGTTGAAAATCGCCATAGCGGGCCGAGCCGTTAAAGCCCGAACCGACGCCATAGGTATAGCCTTTGGATTCGCGCAGTTCCTGGGTCAGGCGCGATGCAAACCCGCCGCCGCCCAGGCGATAGTTCAAAACACGCGCGGCGTAGTAATCGTCATCTGTGCGCTTGAGTGACGGGTAGCCGAATGCGAAGACGGATTGCTTGGCGTCCGGCACGTCGTAAAAATAGACCACGCTGGTTTCGGGCGTAATCGGATCAGCCATCGGCGCCATTCGCATTGCGGTCGGCGCCCAAGTTTCCTGCATTGGGGCAAAGGCGGCGACAGCCTGATCTTTATTGACGGCGCCGGCAACGCGCAGATTAGCAAAGTTCGGCGCGAGGAAATTGTAATAGCCTTTTATATCCTCAAGCGTCATCGCCTCGACCGAGCCTTCGGTCCCGATCACGGGCGTTGCAAAAATATGATCGTCGCCAAACATCACAAGACTATAGGCGCGACCGGCAATGGCGCCGGGATCTGCGCTCGCGCTTTGAATGGCGCTGATCGTGCGCGCCTTGGCGAGGGCAAACTCTTCCTCGTCCCAACGCGGCTCAAGCAGCATCTCTTTCAAGAGATCAATGGTCGCATCGAAATTGCGCGCCAGCGTGCTGCCGGAAATGACAAAGCGTTCTTCTCCGACGCTGACGCCAATAGAAGCGCCAAGGGCCGAAATCGCCTCTTCAAGCTCTGCGGTTGTTCTCTTCGCCGTCCCCTTATCGAGCATTTCCGCCAGGAGATTTGCCGCACCTGGTTTTTCCCGATCATCGAGAAGATGCCCGCCATCAAACGACAAGACAAACTGAACAAGCGGCAGCTCGTCATTTTTGATGCCGTAGACTTCGAGGTCGCCGGCAATAGCTTCCCAAATCGTCGGTGGCGTGACGGTCGGCGCCGCGCCATAGGCAGGCTCTTGCGTGCGGTCAAAGCTTGACGGCGTGCGCTCATACTCGGCGACAACGCTTGCGTCGAATTCTTCCTCGGCCCCTTGCACAATTGCTTCTTCAATCACATTGGCGCGGGTTGATCCTTCGAGCGCCAGATCGACAGCGTCTTTTGGCACAAAGCTCGCCGCAACAAAGGGCCGTGCTTTGATGTATTTTTCGTAGACACGCATCACATCGTCGGCCGTTACGGCTTGGATATTTTCAATCCCCTGATTGATAAACCCAGCGTCGCCGGCAAATACTTCATAATGCGCAAGGTGGAACGCCTTTCCTAAGACACTTTGAATCCCGGCATAATAATCGACTTCTTGTGTGGTTTTGACACGAGCGAGGTCTTTTTGATCAATGCCTTCGCTTTCAAACCGCGCAAAGCCCTCATCAAGCGCTGTTTTGACGTCATCAAGGTCGACGCCGTCAAACCCGCGTATGTTGATGATGGTTTCTCCAGCAAGCTCGGAGGCATAGCTAAACATCTCGACGCTGGCAGTGAGTTTCTTCTCGTCGATCAAGACTTCGTTAAGCGGCGCTGATTTGCCGTCACTTAAGAGATCAATCAGCACGTCAAGCGCCCAGCTGTCCGGGTGAAATTCCGGCACGGTCGGCCAGTCGAGGGTCAGTTCCGGCAATTGCGCGAAATTATCTACATGGAAAAGTTTTTGACTGTGTTCCAGCGCCACCGGCTGTTTGGGTAGAGGTTGAACCTCCGGCCCACGCGGGATTTCATCAAAATATTTTTTAACCCACTGCCGCGCCTGGTCCTGGTCAAAATCGCCAGCGACAACGAGCGTCACATTGTTGGGGGTGTACCAGCTTCGATAAAATTCTTTGACATCGCTGAGTGTTGCCGCATCGAGATCCTCAAGCGAGCCGATTACCTGCCAGTTGTAGGGATGTTCTTCCGGGTAGAGCGCCTTGCCGAGAACATAAAATGTGTGGCCGTAAGGTTGGTTATCGACGCTCTGGCGTTTTTCGTTTTTGACGACCTGTTTTTCTTTGGCCAAAACCGGATCGGTCACCGTGTTGATAAAATAACCAATCTTGTCGGCTTCCGCCCAGATCATTTTTTCAAGCGCATCTTTTGGCACGGTCTGGAAATAATTGGTCCGGTCGCGGCTGGTGGAGCCATTGGCGCCGGAGCCGCCAATGCGGGCGGACATCGCGTCAAGGCCGCCTTTGCCAAGATTTTCCGATTCTAAAAACAAGAGATGTTCAAAAAGATGAGCAAAGCCCGTGCGCCCTTCTTTTTCGCGGGCCGAACCAACATGGGCTGTGAGCGCAACGGCAACGACAGGGTCCGAGCGATCAATATGAAAGACAACTTTGAGCCCGTTATCGAGTTCGAACTCTTCAAACGGGACGAGATCCGATGTCTCAACAACGCTCTCGCCTCGAGACGGCGTTTCTGATTTATCTTTCGAGCACCCGGCGAGCGCCACCAAAGCGACGCCGCTGCAGGCGACCAGGGTGTGAATGTGCATAGATGTTCCTGTCTTAGAGTTTGGCCTGAGGTATTCTTATTCGGATTTCTTTTTGTAGATGCCGATGAACCAGTCGGTCCATTCTTCTTTTTCGTCATCATATTGCTGGAAGTGCTGGCGCACAGAGCCGTCCTCTTCCACCGTCCACTTGCCAGTAAAGTTGGCGGTAATCCCGGTCGGGTAGGCGATCTCGCCCTCGAGGAACATCGCGCCGTCGTCATTGAGCCCGCCTTCATAATCAATCGTCGCGCCGGCGCTGACCCAGACCTGACGCCATTTCTTCGTCGCCAGGTCTACATAATTGTAGCTCTGTCCGGTGATGCCGCTTTCGCCGCGCCAGCGCTCGACGAGAAGGCAACCGTTTTCTTCGATCGAGATAATATTCTCGCCGGCTTTTTGGCCGGTGGTGGCGAAAACCTCCCAATGGCCGACCCAGAAATCGAACTGGCGGAAAAGCTCTTCCGAACAAGGCGGTGGCGGCGCCGGCTCGATGATCGCTTCAGATTGTGTGGCATGTGCAGCCCCGACAGAAGCCGCGATAGCCGATGCCGTCGCCAGTAATAATTTTCTCATGAATACCCCATCCCGTGTGGCGCCCAAGAAGACCCTATGTCTATCAGGCGCTTTTTGCTGCCACGACGCTATAAGGGCCTTTCCTGCCCCGCGCTACAACATGGCGGTGACCAAGCGTGCTATTTTTGCGGTAAAACGAATGCTTTGACCCGCCAGGCAAAGCCCTTATTGTGCGCTGCGACATTCCGGATTTAAGGAGGAGCGAATGGCCAATGTGGCCGTAATCGGCGCGCAGTGGGGCGACGAGGGCAAGGGCAAGATTGTCGACTGGCTGTCAGCGCGCGCCGATGTTGTGGTGCGGTTTCAGGGCGGGCACAATGCCGGTCATACGCTGGTGATCGACGGCGAAGTCTACAAGCTGTCGCTTTTGCCGTCGGGCGTCGTTCGCAAGGGGTGTAAAGGCGTCATCGGGTCCGGCGTCGTTGTCGATCCGACAGCTTTGCTCGCCGAAATCAGCCGGATCAGCGAGCAGGGCGTTGACGTGACGCCCGACAATCTCGTGATTGCCGAGAACGCCGCGTTGATCCTGCCTGTGCATCAAGAATTGGATGCGATGCGTGAGGGCGCGGCGGAAGGCGTTAAAATCGGCACGACGAAACGCGGCATTGGCCCTGCCTACGAAGACAAGGCGGGTCGCCGGGCGTTGCGGATCATTGATTTAACGGACCCGGAGACGCTGCCGGAGAAAATTGAAAACCTCCTTGTCCACCATAATGCGTTGCGGCGCGGCTTCGGCCACGATGACGTGGGTGCGCAGAGCTTGTATTCGATGCTCCGGCAAGTTGCGCCGAAGATTACGCCTTTTGTGCGACCCGTCTGGCGCGAGCTGGATGAAGCGAAACGCAGCGGCAAGCGCATTCTTTTCGAGGGCGCGCAAGGCGTTCTCCTTGATGTCGATCACGGCACTTACCCATATGTCACGTCATCGAACACGGTCGCCGGTCAGGCCGCCGCAGGCGCCGGGGTCGGTCCGCGCGCCGTCGGCTATGTCCTCGGCATCGTCAAAGCTTATACGACGCGCGTCGGCGAAGGGCCGTTTCCAACGGAGCTTCATGACGAGATCGGCAAAAGGCTCGGTGAGCGCGGCCACGAGTTTGGCACGGTGACCGGGCGGCAGCGCCGCTGTGGATGGTTTGATGCAAGCCTTGTGCGTCAGTCCCTGAAGATCTCCGGCGTCGATGGCATTGCGCTGACCAAACTCGATGTTCTCGATGGGTTTGATGAGTTGAAGGTCTGTATCGGCTATAAAATCAACGGTGTGGATTATGACTATCTTCCCGCCGGCGCGGACAACCAGGCTGCGGCGGAACCGATCTATGAGACGATGGAAGGCTGGGGCGGGACGAGCGAAAAAGCCCGGTCATGGGCGGATCTTCCCGCCGCCGCGGTGAAATATGTTCGCCGCATCGAAGAGCTGATCGAAACGCCGGTAGCGCTTGTTTCAACCAGCCCGGAGCGCGACGACGTCATTTTGATGAAGGATCCGTTTCAAGATTAGCCCCGACGCCTCGCGCAGCCGTGAGAATGAGGGGGCTAGGCGCAGGGCGCCATGTTCGGCTAAAATCGACCCACGGCAGGAGTGGATATGAATAAGCGTTTGAAGGACTTGATTTTCCCAGTTGTTCTGGTTGTCGGCGTTGCGGCCTTTGCGCTGTCCGGTCGAAATTCAGCGACCGGCGCTGACTATCAATATGCGGGTGAGCCGGAAATTGTCGCGGCGACGTTTTCTTCTGCCTGGTGTTCATCCTGCAAGATTTTGGAGCCGCGGTTGTCGGATATTATTCCCGATTTTGTCGATCAACCGGTCAAATTTGTTAAGCTTGACTTTACGTTCGGTCAGCGTGCTGACATTCAAGAGCAGGCCGAAGCAGAAGGGTTGGGCGAAATTTATCCACGGTTTAAGGGCGCCACCGGCTTTACGTTGTTGATTGATCACGAGACCGGGGAGATCCTCGATAGTCTCACCATCAATCATTCCAAAAAGGCAATGCGCGCGGCGATTGCGCAAGCGGTTGCGGTCGCTTCACGCGACGCCGCCGTCGCTGTCGAATAAACGACCCTCAAAGTAAGCGATGATGATCGGACTGCCTCGCGATTTCGCGAGAGGCGCTCATCTTTTCGTGCGGAAATGTTATTCGCCGGACATTCGCGTGTGTGGTAATGAGCCTGTTGCGATGACGGGAAACACACGCCACAGGAGTGATCACGTGAATACCGGACAATTAGGTCGACGGGCCATTTTACTGTCGATTTTCGGATTTACCATCGCCGGATTGGCGGCCGCCCAAGCGCGGGCGCCGGAAATCTATTTGGACAAAGGCGGTGTTCTCAGCGCTGGTTGGGACTATGCCGTTGGCGGTATGGACGTCGTCGCTTATTTTGACCTTGAAGAAGGCGCGGCGCCGGTTGTTGGTTCCGATGATTTTGTCACGACCTATAAAGGCGTCATATGGCGGTTTTCCACAGCCGAAAACCTTGCAAAATTCAACGCCGACCCCGATCGCTACCGGCCGCAATTTGGCGGTTATTGCGCCTGGGCAATGGCGCGCAACAAACTTGCGCGGGGCGCCCCTAAAATATGGTATGTATACGAAGAAAAACTCTATTTAAATGTCAGCCCGCGATACAAACGCGAATGGCTCGACAATGTTGATCGCGATATTGCGCGCGCCAACAACAATTGGCCAGATATTCTTGATAGTCAGTAACGCCTCATAGTTTCAATTGTACATGGCGCCGAATTCACTTGCGAACAAACGCATTTGCGTGCACACTGAAATTGTTCCGAGGGGCGTCCCGCCTGTCGACTTTGATTGACAGCTCGTGCGACGCACACCTCTTGGTTTGACCGTTTCGAAGCAACAAAACCGGGAGCAATGTGCGCCAAGGAGTGAGGGCAAATGGGACTGAGAAGCACCCTTCGAACCTGATCCGGGTCATGCCGGCGCAGGAACGGGACATAAAAGTCGATTTCCTCATCGCCGGATCCTAAAGGCTTTAGCAGCGGTGAGGAGACCGATCATTTTAGAAAGTTGCGTTTGTAGAAAAACAGCTGGGCGCCGCTATGGTGAAGACCATATGCGGTATGTTCAAGTGCTCATCATGTTGACTTTCTTTCTGTTGCTACTGGCGCCGCATGGGTTTGCCGGTGAAGCTTCCGGCGCGCAACAAAACCCCTCAACCAGCAGTGCGCAGGAAAAAACGCCAGCGGCGCCTGAAATCGATTCTGGGTGCGCGCAAAAAACTTACAAACGCGCTGAGCTTGTGGTTTGCCAATTTGACCCGACAACAGCCGACATTCGCCTTTTCCTCAACAATACGGGTGACGAACCCTATGGTCACTTCAACTGGGTGAACGAGGCGCTTGCTGAAAATGGTGAAAGCCTCATCTTTGCCATGAATGCCGGCATGTACCACGAAGATCGCTCACCGGTTGGGCAGTATGTGCAAGCTCATATCGAGCAGACCCCCTTGAATGAGAATGACGGCCCCGGAAATTTTCACTTAAAGCCCAATGGCGTAATGCAGGTCTGGTCGGAAGATGGCCATCGCGGCTTTCGTATTGTCGAGACAGGGAAAGCAAGCGCTCAGAAATATGTAAAATACGCCACCCAGTCCGGCCCGATGCTCGTTATAGACGGCGATATTCATCCGCGTTTTCTGCCGGCGTCCGATTCGCGCAAACGTCGAAACGGCGTTGGCGTCACCGAAGACGGAGAGGCCGTCTATTTTGTTCTCGCGGATACCCCGATTAATTTCTATAATTTCGCAACTTACTTTCGAGACGTGCTGAAGACGCCAAATGCGCTTTACCTGGATGGAACGATCTCGCGGCTCTATGCGCCTGAGCTTGGCCGAAATGATCCGGGCGCCGCGATGGGGCCGATTGTCGGTGTGGTGGTGAAGGATGGCTGAAGTCGTTATTGGCGAGCGCTTTTGCGGGCCAAAACATTCTGGCAATGGCGGTTATTGTGCGGGTTTATTTGCGCAAGGTCTGGATGGCCCGGCGGAAGTGACGCTGCTTGCGCCGCCGCCTTTGGAGACGCCGATTGAAATCCGCGTGGCCGGCAATGAAGATTTTGAGGCGGTATGCGATGGCAAGCTGATCGCTAAGATCAAACCGGCTGTTGTCGCTATCGATCCTCCGGCGCCGCCAAGTGACAGCGCCATCGCTCGCGCTCATGATGATTTTTTAAAGCATGAAGGCGGCGTTCATCTCATTCCCCATTGCTTTGTGTGCGGCGACCGCCGTGCCCCGGGCGATGGCTTGCGTATTTTTTCAGGGCCGATTCCGGGCAGTCCGGTCAATGCTGATTTCTGGACACCGGGCGCCGACCTTGTCGACGAGACAAAGCTGGTCAAGCCGGAATTTATCTGGGCGGCGCTTGATTACCCCAGTGCGTTTGCGCTGCGATGTTGGCCCAGGCTGACCTTGCTGGGGCGGTTTTCCGTCGATATCTACCGGCGCCCGCAAGCGGGCGAGCGTCTCATTGCCGCTGCATGGGCGCAGGGCAAGGATGGCCGCAAACATTTTTCATCTTCAGTAATTTATGATGAGGACCGCGAGATCATCGCCGCGGCCAATGCTGTCTGGATCGAGCTGAATGATCCGGCAATACTGGCGCAGCTGGAGGCTGACCGCGCGTAATAGGCGGGAGAAATCACGTAAACGCCGGGCGACCCTTGCTGTGATTAGGTGCGCCCTATAGCGTCAGCTGAACTTGAAGGGAGAGATCAATGGCACGGCTGAAAAACAAAGTTGCTTTGATCACCGGCGCGACCGGCGGCATCGGCGAAGCAACGGCAAAAGCGTTCTTGACCGAAGGCGCCCGCGTGATGCTGGTCGGGCGATCCGAGAAAAAGCTGCATGCAACGCAAGAACGCCTGAACGCAGGCGATGCGGTTCGGGTCTCTATCGCTGATGCGGCCGATGAGGCGGCGATCAAGGCCGCCGTTGCCGCCACAGTCGAGCATTTTGGCGGGCTGGATATTCTGTTCGCCAACGCCGGCACGGAAGGCGACCTTAAAGCCGTTACGGATTTAACCGTTGAAGAGTTTCAATCTGTGCTCACGACCAATGTCGTCGGCGTGTGGCTGTGTATGAAGCATAGCGCAGATGCGTTGCGAAAAAGCGGTAGTGGTTCGATCATCGCGACCTCGTCCATCGCCGGCGCTATCGGCTTCCCCAACATGTCGCCCTATATCGCCAGCAAACATGCCGTATGCGGATTGGTGAAAACGGCGGCGCTGGAATTTGGCCCCGACAATGTGCGTGTGAATGCGGTCGCGCCCGGCCCGATTGATAATCGCATGATGCAATCCGTAGGTTTGCAGTTGGCGCCTGATGCGGTCGCTGCAATCCGCGCACAGGTCGAAGAATCGACAGCCCTTAAGCGCTATGGAACCAATGAAGAAGTCGCCAATCTCGCGCTGTTTCTGGCAAGTGACGAGGCGAGTTATTGCACCGGCGGCTACTACCTTGTCGATGGCGGTTATGTTGCCGCGTAAACGGAGCAGGATCGATGATAACAACGTCAACTGTATTAACCCTCTCCCTCGCCAAAGCGTTTGGTGCTTATATGATCGCGGGCGGGCTTTCTCTTTTCACAGGCCAGGACCGTTGGGCGCGTGTGCTCGATGAGTTTCGCGATCGCCCGGCGCTTACCTATATAGCGGGTATTGTTGCATATGCCCTCGGCGCGGCGATCATCATGGCGCACAATATCTGGGTGGACCCGCTGGCTGGGTTCATCTCGCTTTTTGGCTGGGTCGCGATGCTCGACGGGTTGATCATCATCGCCGCGCCGGCATTATTGCTGAACCTTGCCCAATCAATGATGAAACCTGCGCTGATGAAAATATTCGCTATCGCGGTCATCATCCTCGGTGCGTTGTTGCTCGTCGCCGGCTTCACCGGAACCGCCGGGATTGCCTGACCGCTTGCAGGCGGCCCGGCGGATTGCTATCTATCCTGCATTAATTCCGAGGGGCGCGGGCCGAACCCGCTGAGACCGTGTTTTTCCAGTTTGGAAGCGTCACATGGGCACCCTTTGAACCTGATCGGTTAGAACCGGCGTAGGGACGGAGCATCGCGACTGTTTTCCTCCATACGCAACATGAAAGGCGCCGCGCGCGCGACGGAGCGAATGTCATGAACAAACACATCCCCCAATCCGAATTCAAAACCCCGGAAGTCACCACCGGGCCATTGCCGTCGAGCCGCAAGGTTTATGTCGCGGGTGATCTCTATCCGGACATCCGTGTGCCGGTGCGCGAGATTGATTTGCACCCGTCCGCCAATGAGCCCGCCGTGCCGGTCTATGACACGTCCGGGCCTTATACCGACCCCGATGTGACCATCGACGTTGAAAACGGCCTGGCGCGTCCTCGCACCGAATGGGTGAAAGAGCGCAGCCACGTCGTCGAATATGACGGCCGCGACGTTCAGCCGGAAGATAATGGCGGCGCCTCCGGCAAACATCTGGCGCGCGCCTTCCCGGTCAAAAACCGGCCATTGCGTGGGCTGGGGACCGGTCCGGTGACGCAATATGAATTCGCCAAGGCTGGCGTCATCACCCGCGAGATGGAATTCGTCGCCATCCGCGAAAATCTCGGTCGCAAGAAAATGCTCGACGGCGCAGCGGAACGCGTCGCGCTGGGTGAGAGCTTCGGCGCCGAGATCCCGCCATTCATCACGCCGGAATTCGTCCGTGAGGAGATCGCCAAAGGCCGCGCCATCATTCCGTCGAACATCAACCATGCAGAGCTTGAGCCGCAGATCATCGGCCGCAATTTTCTCGTCAAAATCAACGCCAATATCGGCAACTCGGCCGTGGCGTCATCCGTCGAGGAAGAGGTCGACAAGATGGTCTGGGCGACGCGCTGGGGCGCGGACAATGTGATGGACCTCTCCACCGGCCGCAATATTCACAACACCCGCGAATGGATCATCCGCAACTCATCCGTCCCCATCGGCACGGTGCCGATTTATCAGGCGCTGGAGAAGGTGAACGGTGTCGCCGAGGATTTAACGTGGGAGGTTTACCGCGACACGCTGATCGAGCAGGCCGAGCAGGGCGTTGACTATTTTACGATCCATGCCGGCGTGCGCCTGCCCTATATTCACCTCACCGCCGACCGCGTCACGGGGATTGTCAGCCGTGGCGGGTCGATCATGGCGAAATGGTGTCTGGCCCATCACCGTGAAAGTTTTCTCTATACGAAGTTTGACGAGATTTGCGATATCATGCGCATGTATGATGTCTCCTTCTCGCTGGGTGACGGCTTGCGCCCGGGGTCGATTGCGGACGCCAATGACCGCGCACAATTTGCCGAGCTGGAAACGCTGGGCGAACTGACCCAGATCGCGTGGAAAAAAGGCTGCCAGGTGATGATCGAGGGGCCGGGCCATGTCCCCATGCACAAGATCAAAATCAACATGGAAAAACAGCTCAAAGAATGCGGCGAGGCGCCGTTCTATACGCTTGGGCCGCTCACCACCGACATTGCGCCGGGTTACGATCACATCACCTCGGGTATTGGCGCGGCGATGATCGGTTGGTTCGGCACGGCGATGCTGTGTTACGTAACGCCGAAGGAGCATCTCGGCCTGCCCGACCGTGACGACGTCAAAGTCGGCGTCATCACCTACAAGCTCGCCGCCCATGCGGCGGACCTCGCCAAGGGCCACCCGGCGGCGCAGCTGCGCGACGATGCGGTCTCCCGCGCGCGGTTCGACTTTCGCTGGGAGGATCAGTTCAACCTCGCGCTAGACCCGGAAACCGCGCGGGATTATCACGACCAGACGCTTCCAAAGGAGGCCCACAAGGTCGCGCATTTCTGCTCCATGTGCGGGCCGAAATTCTGCTCCATGAAGATTACGCAGGACGTGCGTGATTACGCGGATGGGTTGAGCGATAATGAGAAGAAAGATCTGGAGAAGCTCAACGAACAGGGCATGGCTGAGATGTCAGAGAAATATAAGGAAATGGGCTCAGAGCTTTATCTCGAAGCCGATGCGGTGAAGAAGGCAAATGAGGGGTTGTGATTGAAAAACGAAACTATTTGGGGGCTAAAGCAAGAGCTTCACGATTTATCTCATAAGCTTTTGGCATTTTCGATTGAAAATCGCAGTGATGAAGATTGGGCGAGGTTTTACGGTGCAACAGATACAATAGATGATATCGCAACTGCTCTAAGTGAATTCAGAGAATTAGACCGTGTTCCATCTTACTTGGAGAGAATTGGTTTCTTGCAGGCAATGATAATATTGCAGGATGCGGTAGAGAACATTTCAAAATCGCTTGGTTTGAATTGGACTGTCCATGACGATAAGGGACTAAAAGAAATTCGAGAGATTCGTGATGGATTGCGGGGCATCCAGTTTGGTCCGAAAAGGGCAAGAATTATAACTACCTTCGATCATCTGCCATGCAAGACTTAAGTCATCGGTCGCGCGAGGGATTCGAAGCGGTGATTTACTATGAGAAAAATTCTAACTCCGTTTCGATTTCTTACGAGGAAATTGAAAAGAAGAATGAAGAGGCTCTAGTTGCGCAAATGCTGAAGATTAGAGCAGAGATGGTGGATATCGAAGATAGCTTCATTCAGAGGTAAAAGCCCCCTCCGTCTTCCCCGGATTAAATCCGGGGAAGACACCTCCCCCGTGAACGGGGGAGGAGAGCGCTTGTCTCAAAGTTTATCCCGAACTTAAATGTGTTCACCCACTTCCCCCATTTATGGGGGAAGTGGCCGCGAAGCGGT
>JAJFGC010000264.1 GCA_021776345.1 Hyphococcus sp.
GGCGTGGACTTTGAGCGCGTCATGGTTGAGGGCGATGATATCAATATCAACGGCGTTGCAACGTTTGCGGACGGCGTTCTCAGCGCTGCGTCATTTCCGAGTTTTTATCTGAAGGGCGCTGCTGATCTCTCTCTCGCGGCAAGGCGAAACGCCAGCGGCGCGTTGGATGTGACGGCGACCGGCGCCTATTTTAACGCAGGGCCGGCGGTGCTGCAGTTCACAAAAGGGCAGGGACGCTCGGCCGACAATGGCGATAGCGCAAATCCGTGGGGCGCCGGGATCGCCGCCACCGCGCGGATCGATCGATTGGAACTCAGAAAAAAGGTTCTTTACCAGGACGCATCGTTCGATCTGAAACGCGGAGCCGATGCGCTTGAGGCCCTGAACTTCACGGCGTTGAACGCAGACGGCGCGCCATTGCGGGTCAACCTCGCCAACACGGGAAATGAAACCGGCCCGGCGCATCGAATTGACGTTCGCTCCAGCGACCTTGGCGGCTTCCTGAAGGGCGTGTTTGGGTTGCAGTCCATGGATGGTGGGCAGGGCTCTATGGCGCTTTATTATGGCGGCGATACGACGGGACTCTCCGGCGAAATCGAGGCGCGCAAAATGCATGTCGTGAATGCGCCGCTGCTGGCGCGTTTATTCTCCGCCGGGTCGCTCGACGGTCTGGCCAATCTGATGCAGGGCGAGGGGATCGACCTTTCATACGCCTACGGAGAATTTGATTATGGCGATGGCGCATTGTCGTTGCGCGACTTCCGGGCAACTGGTCCGTCTGTCGGGGTGACGGCGGAAGGAACCGTTTCGCTCGCGCAGGATGGGGCAATCGCGCTGAACGGCGCGGTGGCGCCGCTTTATCAGATAAACTCGGTTCTCGGCGCTACGCCCATCATCGGCGATTTTCTTGTCGGACGAAAAGGCGAGGGCATTCTTGCGCTCTCTTACTCGGTGAACGGCGACCGCGCCTCGCCCAATGTTGTCGTAAACCCTTTGTCGGCGCTGACGCCCGGCATATTCCGCCAGCTCTTTGAGCCGGCCAACACCTTGCCGGAAACAGCGCCGCAACCGATCCCGGTCGAGGCTACTCAATCCGAATAATGGCGTGCTTCTTCTTGCCGACGGAGATCTTGACGGCGCCATCGACAATATCGCCTGCTGCAATGTTGCGTTCTTCAGCGACAGGCGCGTCGTTGACCTTGAGCGCGCCGGCTTTGATGTGACGACGCGCCTCGCCTTTCGACGCACAAAGCCCGGCGGCGATGAACTGGTCGATCAGCGCCACACCAGCGTCGATATCGCCGCCGCTCAGCGCGACCGTTGGCAGATCGCCCCCAAGCCCGCCCTGTTCAAAGGTTTTCTGCGCGGTTGCCTCAGCGCTTTTCGCCGCGTCTTCGCCATGGAGCAGCGCTGTTGCTTCGTTGGCGAGAATTTTCTTGGCTTCATTGATCTCCGCGCCTTCGAGCGCGCCAAGACGGCGCACTTCGTCCATGGGCAACGTCGTAAAGCGCGACAGCAACAATGCGACGTCGGCGTCTTCGGCGTTGCGCCAATATTGCCAATAGTCGTAGGGCGAAAACATATCGGCGTTGAGCCAGACGGCGCCGTCTTCGGTCTTGCCCATCTTTTTGCCGGACGCCGTTGTCAGCAGCGGTGTCGTCAGGCCAAACACTTCCGTTGCATCCTTGCGCCGGCAAAGCTCAACGCCGTTGACGATATTGCCCCATTGGTCCGTGCCGCCCAGTTGCAGAGTGCAGCCATGCCGGGCCAGCAGCTCATGAAAATCATAGGCCTGCATCAGCATGTAGTTGAATTCCAGAAACGTCATCGGGCTTTCGCGATCAAGACGCAGCTTGACGCTGTCAAAGGTCAGCATACGGTTGATCGTGAAGTGAACGCCATAGTCTCGCAGGAACTCCACATAGCCAAGTTCCGAGAGCCAGTCGTTGTTATTGACCATCATCGCGTCGGTCGGGCCGTCGCCGAAGCGCAGGAATTTCTCAAAAACGCCCTTGATGCTGTCGATATTGCCTTGAATGTCGGCGTCAGTAAGAAGCTTTCGCTGTTCGTCCTTGCCTGTCGGGTCGCCGACCTTGGTCGTACCCCCGCCCATCAGCGGCAGCGGTCGGTGCCCGGTCTGCTGCAGCCAGTAAAGCAGCATGATCTGGATGAGACTGCCAGCGTGGAGACTTTTCGCCGTCGCGTCGAAACCGATATAGCCGGTGACGACCCCGCTTGCTGCTTTTTCGTCGAGGCCCTCAAGATTGGTGCCTTGAGCAATGAACCCGCGTTCATCGAGGATGCGGAGAAAATCAGATTTAAACGACATTTGATCGGCTTTGTATTTTGGGCGTTATCAACCTGCCCGCACCTAGCATGGCGCGGGGCTTTTTTCCAACCAATCATTGGCTGCTTTGAGGCGCGATTTAAGAAAGCCTTCAGCAAGTCCGGCGATTCTGGTTAAGGTTCTCTCTGAGCGGCAATCGGATTTTGTCATGTCTGACACACTAACAGCCATTGGTTTGATGAGCGGCACATCGCTTGACGGGATCGACGCGGCAATTCTGGAAACCGATGGCGAGCGCGCCCTGAAACATGGCGCTGTCCTTCATCAGCCCTATAGCCGGGATCTTAAAATCTGGGTCCGGCGCGCGATCAAGGCGGCGCTTGAAGGCCGTGATGGGGCCGCGGAGATTGGCAAGGCTTCCGGCGAGGTTAGCTATGCTCATGTCGCCGCCGTCGAAGCGCTGCTGGAAAAGGCGGGCTTGAGGCGAACCGACATTGATGTGATCGGGTTCCACGGCCAGACGATCCTGCATCGCCCAGCAAGAGACCCGGGCACAGTTGGCCGAACCTGGCAGATCGGGAACGGCCAGGTGTTGGCCGAAGAAACCCGGATCGATGTCGTCAGCGACTTCCGCACGGCCGATGTCGCAGCCGGCGGCGAGGGCGCGCCCTTCGCGCCGATTTATCATCATGCCTTGGTCAGTGCGATGAGCCCGGCGCCGGGGCACGCCGTTGGCGTGATTAATCTCGGCGGCGTTTCTAATATGACATATGTTCCGACGCGCGCGCGCGGGATTGACCTCATTGCCTTTGACTGCGGCCCGGGCAACGGGCTGATCGATGAATGGGTTGAATTTCGAACTGGCGAGGCGATGGATAAGGACGGGGCGCTCGCCAACGCCGGGACGGTCAATGAAGAAGCGCTTAGAATGATGTTGCTGGCGCCGTATCTGCGTCGGCGCCCGCCAAAGTCGCTCGATCGCCATGACTTCAAAATTGATCACGTCAAAAAACTAAAACCCGAAGACGGCGCCGCAACACTGACAGCGTTTACAGCCGCGTGCATCGCCAAATCAGAACAGTTATTGCCAGAACCAGTGGGTGAGTGGATCATCTGTGGCGGTGGGCGACACAACCCGGCGATGATGAAGGCCCTCGAAGATTATTTGAGGGCGCCTGTGAAGGCCGCGGAGGCTGCCGGCTGGCGCGGGGATGATCTTGAGGCGGAGTGTTTCGCCTATCTTGCTGTCCGCAGCCTGAAAAAACTACCCTTGAGCTTCCCGACAACGACGAGAGTTCCTCGGCCAATGCAGGGCGGCATTTTTCATCGCACGCCAGTATAGCGGATGTAACCGCTGGTCCAATCAGCAGTGAAAGTAACATTTTTCGGTGAAACGAAAATCACATAGGGCGAAGCGATGATTCGTCTATATGCAAAAGGCGCCTTACGCTCCATAGTTACCCGAAGACAAATGGGGGCCTTCTCATGAAGTTCGAAAACATCGCAATCGTCGTGATTTTGATCAAAAGCCTTGCGGGACCGGCATTCGCCGCACAGGAAATCGTCATTCGAAATGTTCAGCTCGTTACGATGATTGAAGAAGAAAATATCGTACTAGGCAAAGCAGTGATCGTTGAGGGCGGCGCGATCAAGGCAATCGTACGCGATGCGCCTTCCGAATTTGCCGATGACGCCATAATCATTGATGGGGGCGGAGGATATTTGACCCCTGGTCTCATCGACGCTCACGTCCACCATTACGACCCAGTCCCATATCTTAACTATATCGCTAACGGCGTGACGACTGTCATTGGGTTAGGACAGCGTGACGGTGGTGAAAGCTTCCTTGCACTTCGCAACGCGATCAATGCCGGAGATGAGATCGGACCCGGTATCTACACAACAAGCAAGACCATCGCCAGTCACATAGACATCGAAGATCCGGATGAGGCGCGGGCTTATGTCAGGAGTCTTAAGGCGGATGGATTCGATCTGGTTAAAATTTACAACAATACGCCGAAACCCGTTTTTGATGCGGTCGTCGATGAAGCGCGCCGGAACGATTTGTCAGTCTTTGGTCATTTACCGCGCAATTTCCCGGTGCAATACGCGCTTAGTCACGGGCTAGATGTTGTTGCCCATGCAGAAGAATTTTATTTTGCCTATTTCGGTGGGCCGCGCGATCAACAGCTTGCCGATTTTGATGGTTCAGCCATTCCCGATCTTAGCAAAATGCAGGAAGTTATCGATCTTATGGTCGAGCATGAGGTAGCGTTGATACCTGATTTTACCTTCACTTTTGTAACCATGAAATTTTGGGATGATGAGGACGCTGTACTTGCCGACCCGGAGATCAAGTACTGGCCAGCGATTGCATATGAATCATGGAAAGAAAACAACGGAGCGCGACGGGACCAGATCGGAAAGAGAATGCTGCGAGACCGCATCAAATATAATTTGATGCATGAGTTGACGCGACGGGCAAGCGCGGCAGGCGTGCTGATTGTCACTGGTACGGATGCGCCCGAACGAGGCGTTATATCAGGGCGATCATTGCACAGCGAGATGCGTGAGCTCGTAAAATCGGGGCTTTCATTTGAAAAATCGCTCGCAGCGGCAACCCGAAATGGCGGCGAACTGATTAATAAATATATAGATGCAGACGCGCGGCTTGGCGTCATCGCACCTGGATATGAAGCTGATTTGATCCTCGTTGCGGATAATCCGTTGGAGGACATTCGCAACATGCAAGCGATTGAGGCGGTCATGACCGATGGCGTCTGGCACGATCGCCAGACGCTTAAAATGCTTCGCAATGATCTCGCCGCTCAGCACCAACAAGCTGCAGGAGAATAACGCCTATGACGTCTGGCGTGATAGTGTATTGACTCCATCATTTACATCTGTAATTGTAAGAAAAATTACGGATGTAAACATTATGGCGGTCAGTGAGGCGGAAAGTGCGGTGATGGAGGCGTTATGGACCGAAAGTCCGCTTAGCGCTGATGACATTATTGGGCGCATTGCCGATGAACATGGCTGGCGCGCCGTCACGGTAAAGACACTCCTCAACCGGTTGCTCAAGAAGCAAGCAATCAGCGCCAAGCGCGATGGTCGCCGATATCTCTATGAGCCGTTGCTGGACCGCAGCGACTATGTTCAGGCGCAGAGCCAGACCCTGATCGATCGCCTCTTTGACGGCCGGGTGGGGTCGCTGGTGACGCATTTTTCTGAAAACAAAAAATTGACCCCGCAGGATGTTGCTGATCTCAAGCGCCTGATCAAGGAGCTGGATGATGGAAGCTGATATTTTAAGCGTGCTCTTGCGGATGACGATTGCGATCAGCGTTGCCGTCATAGCTGTGCTCATTTTACGTCATCCGGTTCGTTCGTGGTTGGGCGCTCGCAACGCTTATGCGTTGTGGATGATCGTGCCTCTTTCGGCAGCGGCGATATTGGCGCCGGCCCGCCGGATTGTAGAGGCGCTTCCCAACAATACTCATTCGACCATGATGGCGGCGCCTGCTGTGTCCGCGCCTGCCGCAATACACGACTTTAATGCCGTCGCAACGCCTGCCGCTCCATTGCTAATTTATGACGCCATAAGCTGGGAGCCGGTTTTGTTCGTCGCCTGGGCTGTCGGTCTGGCCGGTGCTTTAGCTTTGTTAGTATGGCGCCAGCAACGGTTTCTGGCGCGCCTTGGCGCGCTTGAGCGATCGTTCTGTGATGGTGTTGAAGTTTATAAAGCACGGGCGGCCGACATTGGGCCGGCGCTGGTCGGGGCGCTGGCGCCACGCCTGGTTGTTCCGGCGGATTTTGACCAGCGGTTCAACGCCAAAGAACGCGCGCTGGTGATCGCCCACGAGCATGTGCATTTGTCGCGAAGAGATGTGCAGATCAACGGCCTTGCCGCTGTCCTGGGCTGCATTTTCTGGTTCAATCCTCTCTTTGCCTTTGCCATCGTCCGAATGCGCGAGGATCAGGAAATGGCATGCGATGCAACCGTTCTCGCGCGTGAGAGTGCGGGGCGGGGCGATTATGCGCGTGCCTTGTTGAAGACACAGTTTTCATCCGGCGACATTCCGATCGGCTGCGCCTGGCCCTCGGCAGGAAGCCATCCCTTAAAGACCCGCATGACGGCGCTGGCGCAAAATAAACCGAACCGATTGCGTGAGCGTACCGGCGCCATTGCGATCGCGTGCGTGGCGCTTATCAGCGGCGCGGCGGCCTGGAGCATGCAGCCGCCTATCGTGTCGTCAGTCGCCTTTGATGAGGCCGCGACGACGGTCTCCGCGGCTAGCTCTGCGTCGATTACCGTCTCGAGCAACGTGGCGTCGTCTCCGCGCACCAAAGAAGCCGGGTCCAGCGCGTCTTATATCGACAGGCTCGCATCGGCGGGGCTTGTTGATCTAACCGCCGACGAACTGATCGCGCTCAAGATTCATAATGTTGATGTTACTGCGATCAAATCTGCGCAACAGCTTGGGTTTGATCCGACCCCGGATAACCTGGTTGCGATGTCTGTCGCCAATGTGACGCCGGAGTTTGCTGCTGAGGTTCGCGCCGAGGGTTGGAATAACGTAAGCATCGAGGAGCTGATTTCGATGCGGCATATGGACGTTGATCCTGCCGACGGGAAAAAATTTATTGCGCTGGGGTTACAGCAGATGACCGTCCAGCAACTCATTAGCTTTGCAGCGATGGGTGTCACGGTCGATTATGTCCGTTCGCTGCAAGGCGAAGGCATTACCGAGAAAGACCCGGACGGCTATGCCCGCGCCGCCGCCATGGGCATCACGCCCGACTTTATTGCAGAAGCGCGCCGCCGCGGTTTTGACGAGCTCACGCTTGATAAGCTCGTGCGCATGAAATCCGCCGATATTTTTTAACGCAACCATTTTTGTTTGAAGGAAGTTGAAACCATGGCCCGCAAATTACATGCATTCTTTGTTGTGATTGTTCTCATGCTTGCCGGCGCCAGCGCGGTGACGGCGGCGCCTGTTGAAGGCACCTGGGCGCTCGTCAAAAGCGATACGCCCGGTGAGGTCAATGTAACGTTCAATCGCTCAACCAGTCGTCACAATACATGGATTGTTGGACGGGATTTTGATGTCGCGGAATTCGAGGGGCTCGATCTAAGCAAACCGGGACGTCAGGATGTGAACTTTACGATGAAACGCGATGCCGGCGATATCACTGGCGACGGCGTCGTCTTGGACGGGTCGGGATCGGGTGTCTTCTCATATACGCCGAACAACGCTTATTTCACCGAGCTAAAACGCATCGGCTTCGATGGCGTCAAAGAAAAACAGCAATGGGCCTACGCCTTCAATGATGTCAGCTTGTCCTTTGCCCGCGGCATGGCCAAGCGCGCGATCGCGGGCCTCGATGCAGACAAGCTTTTAGGCTATCGGTCCGTTGGCGGCGATCTCGTCTTTGTTGATGAGTTGCGCAAAGCCGGTATTACCTTTGAAAGCGCCAATAAACTGATTGCCTTTCGCGTTCATGACATCACGCCGAGTTTTGTTCGCGATATCAAGAAGGCAGGTCTTTCTCCGACCAACAACCAGTTTGTTGCGATGGCTGTGCATGAGGTGACGCCCGCTTACATCGCCGAGATGAAGGCAGCCGGGTTTAGCGGCGGTATCAATGATCTCGTCGCGTTCCGCGTTCATGAGGTGACGCCGGCCTTTGCAAAAGAGATCCGTGATTTGGGATTTTCAGTATCGGGACAAAAGCTCGTTGCCTTGCGCGTGCATGATATTACGCCGGCCTATATTAAGAAGATGCGCAAAGAGTTTGGCGACGATCTGACTCTCGATAACATTATCGCCGCCACTGTTCATGACGTGACGCCTGAATTCGTCGCGGAGGTCCGCGCTATGGGTCTGGACCCGAATTTTGACCAACTGATTGCAATGGCCGTTCATGATGTGACACCCAACTATATTCAACATTTGCGGTCAAAAGGCGTGACAACAAATGATATCGACAAGTTGGTCAGCCTTAAAATTCACGGCATTGACTAACGCGCCTTTCAAGCTCTCTTGTTTTAGCCCTCTTGATTTCAGTTGCGACACCCCTCAAATTGACTGCAGATTTTAGTTAACGAGAGGAGGTGATCCGATGTCCAGTGATTTCAAGAAGCCTATGAGGTCTTTGCGGAAGGTACACGTGTCGGAGCAGCCTCTGAGCGATTGCTGACTGCCGGATTTTGAAAAGATCCTGAGACCCAAGGCTAAAGGGAATCGCGATCCTTTTTAAGGATTGAGGGCCGCTCGAATGAGCGGCCCTTTTCTTTTGTCGGAAAACGAAGACCGAATAGATTACCGGTCAGAAACGGCCGCTGATCGTCAACCGTGCATTAATCGGTTCGCCTGTTGAGATATTATCGTTGCTGTGAGCATCCGGGAAGTAATTCTCATCAAGAAGATTTTCCAGATTGACCTGCAAGCGAATATCGTCATTCAAATCGTAGTAGACGGCCGCATCGACGCGTATGAAATCCGGGACTTCCACCGAATTATCTTCTCGGACAAAAAAGCTATCCTGATAAGTTGCGCCGAGACCCAGGCCAAGCCTCTCAGAAACCTGAAAGTTATTCCAGATAGAGAACATGTTTTCAGGCGTCTGGCGGGTTCGATTTCCATTGTTGCCGCCGCCATCGACGAGTTCTACTTCGCCATCGAGATAGCTGTAGCTGGCGGTGACAAACCACCGATCCGTGAGGCCGCCGGTTAGTTGAACTTCGAAGCCTCTCGTTTCCGATCCTTCAATTACGATCACCTGTCCCGCGTCCTCTGGATCAATTGAGGTGAAGCTTTCGCGATCTAATTCGAAGACCGCCGCTGTCAGGCTGAGATCGGGCTTGATATCCCACTTAATGCCAATTTCTGTGTTCTCGAAGAATTGCGGCCGCGTGCTTTCTGCGTCGAGATTCAAGGTAAGGAACTGATCTCCGGAGCGTGGCAAGAATGTCTCGCTATAACTGAAATAGGCCGATAGATTTTCCATCGGCTTCAAGATCGCGCCCAGTCGCGGCGTGAACTCGTCGTCCGTACGGCTGAATTGCTCGCCACTGAAGATATCGTTCACGTCGATCTCAAACCGGTCATAACGGACGCCGGCGACAAGCTTGAGCCAGTCTGTGACATCGATTTGGTCTTGGAAATAGACAGATGTGAATTCAACTTCCGACGCTCTATCACGCGCCGGGTCGGAGAATGAAAACGTCGGAATGACGAGCGGATCAGAAAACATAATGAACAACTGATCATCGCCATTCGCAGCGAATACGTTGTCGTTCCGCGCGTTGGCCGTTTCCTGATCGCCATATTCCGCGCCAAGCAATAATGTATGTCCAAATGGCCCCGTCGCGATTTCGCTAACCAGGTTGCCTTGAACAATCAGGTTTTCCCGGTCGGTCGTATCTTGGTAGCCTTCGAGCTCGACCTGCGGAAAGGTCCCGTTCGTTACAACAACTTCTTCGCTTGGAAAGAGGTTCTGGTACAGCTTGTCGTAATCGGCATATTGCACCGTGAAATTTCCGCGCAAAGCGTCAGTGAACGTGTGGTCGACCCGCGCCCGCACTATATGAGCTTCGAGCGTTGTAAAATTTTGATCGGGTGATCCAAAAAAAGTGTTGTCAAAGCCTTCCAACGGTATGTCGGGCCCGCCGTCCACATTTTGTGACGGGACGCCTCGATCCACGACGCGATCGTCATTCACATACTCGTAAGAAAGAACGACTTCCGTATTCGGCGTCGCCTGGAACGCGAAGGTCGGATTAACAGCAAACCGTTCGCCGTCAAAGAAATCGCGATGGTTGTTCAACCCTTCATAATACGCATTAAGCCGAAACGCGGCGCCTTCACCAACAGCGTAGTTGACGTCTCCGGCGACATTATGGGCGCCAAAAGTGTCGACGCTGGCTGAGAACCCGGTGAATTGTTCGCCGAACTGAGGGCGTTTTGTGACGCGGTTGATCACGCCGCCGCCGCCGCCGCGGCCAAAGAGCAGCGCATTGGAGCCGCGCAGGATTTCGATCTGCTCCAGATTATAGAAAGGACGGAAATATTGAACATCATCTCTCAGGCCGTCGATAAAGAAATCGGCTGTCGTCTGGTTGCCGCGAATGATGATAGCGTCCCTGTGTCCTTCGCCCTGGCTGGTAGAAAGTCCCGGCGTGTAGCGCAGGACGTCGCCAAAATTTGTGAAGGCTTGGATGGCGATTTGTTCCTTGCCGACGATGGACAAACTTTGGGGAACGTCGATGATCGGCGTTGGCGTTTTAACCGCGTTCAACTTATCTAGCGAAAGAAACCGACCTTCGACGATAATCTCGTCTACGACGCCAGCAGCCAGCAAAACCTGACGAGCTTCAGCCGAGTTTGCGCTTTCTGCGGCATATGATGATTGTGCGGCGGCCATCAGAGCGGCAATAGACGCCGCGCCTGCGAGGCGAATTCTAATCACTTTTTTTCCTTCCAGATATCTACCAGCGCCGACGGCGCGACCCCGTCTTGCGAATGATTTGCAATCACAGAATTGCTAGCCATGTTGAGAATGACTGTCAATTGCAGTTTTGCCGCAGGCGGTGTTTTTCCCGGGACCGATGACAATAGCGGCGGGCGCCGTTACATCCAGAAGGTAAGTATTATGGAGAATCCTGCCGATGGTGGACAAGCTAAGCGCCGATGACAGAGCTGACTTTTTCAAGGCGCATTCCGGTTGGGAACAGGTTAAAGGTCGTGATGCGGCTAAGAAGACGTTCACGTTCGACGATTTCAATGCAGCCTTCGGATTCATGACACGGGTGGCGCTCGCCGCTGATAAGGCGGACCACCATCCTGAATGGTTTAATGTCTATAATAAGGTAGAGATCACATTGACGACCCATGACGCGAAAGGCTTGTCCATACGCGATGTCCACCTCGCAGACTTTATTGAAAGGGCCGCGAATGGCGCCTGACCGGAAAACTTTTAACGATCATCTGCCACAAAACCGCCTTGGACCCGCCTTCTATGCGCCCGGCGGAAGACATAGTAAAAACCTGAAATCAAACGGGGAATAACAATGGCGACAATCGCACTTGTCGATGACGACGAAAATATCCTGACTTCAGTGTCTATGGCGCTGGAGAATGAAGGCCATACGGTGAAGACCTTCGAAGATGGCGCCGCAGCATTTGAATTTATCCATGCGACGCCGCCGGACCTTGTTGTTTCAGACATCAAAATGCCGACCATGGACGGCATGGAACTGTTACGCCGCATCCGGCAGAACTCGGATCTGCCGTTGATCTTTTTGACATCCAAAGACGAAGAAATTGACGAAGTCCTTGGCCTCACCATGGGCGCCGATGATTATGTCAAGAAACCGTTTTCGCAGCGCTTGCTGCTGGAGCGTGTGAAGTCGCTTTTGCGGCGGGCGCAGGCCGATGAAAAACCATCCGCTGAGGAAGAAAAGAAAATTCTCCGCCGCGGTAATCTGACCCTCGATCCCATGCGCCATTCATGTTTGTGGAAAGAGCGGCAAGTTGTGCTGACCGTAACCGAGTTTTTGATCCTGCATTCCCTGGCGCAGCGCCCGGGCTTCGTGAAAAGCCGCGATCAACTGATGGATGCCGCGTATGATGATCAGGTTTATGTCGATGATCGCACAATCGACAGCCACATTAAACGCGTCCGAAAAAAGTTTCGCGTCGTGGATAAGGAATTCGATTCCATCGAAACGCTATACGGCGTTGGGTATAAATATAAGGAAGACTAGTCAGGGATGACCGAAGAGGGTGCCAAGGTGCGCAAACGCCGGGCGCGCGTCGCGTTTTCGCGTCTGACGGTCACGATCGTCCTCGCCAATCTTATTGGACTGGTCATTCTGCTGATCGGTTCGTTTGCACTGACGCAATATCGCGATGGTTTGATCCAGGCAAAACTCGAAGGCGTACGCGCGCAGGCGCAAATCATCGCGGATGTTTTGGCGCAAGTCGCAATTGATGAATCCTCCTGCCAGCCCGTTGATGAGGCCGATATTGCAAGCCTTGGCGCCGAAGCGACATTGTGTTCGCTCGCGCTCAGCCAAACCGATGTTCGCGAGGTCTTTAATCGGGTATGGGATAGCTTTGAAGGACGGGTGCGGATTTTCAATGCGCCACAGACCTTTGACGATCCTCCGGTTTCCAGCGCCGATGTCTTGCTTATTGAAGATGTCGTCTTGCGCGAAGATAAAATTGTCGCCGAGACATTGCCGCCGTTGGAACAAGATAGCGCTGTGCCGTCGTTTAGTCCGGAGAAAATAACCTACACGGTATTGCGTTATTTTTCCAGAAACTACCGCGCGCAGGCGGGGCGCCGAACGATTGAAGCGGAGCTGAACGAAGCGTTATCATCGTCGCCTTTTGCGGAAGACCGTGGCGCGGCCTCTGTGCGGCTGAATGAGGAGGGCGAGCTTGTTGTTTCGGTAACTGTGCCGATCAGGCGTGTACAGGCAATCTATGGCATGGTGACAGCGGAAAGCGGCGGTATCGACGCGCTGGTTGAAGAGGCGCGTTTTGCCATTCTGCCATTTTTCGGATTGGGTGTTGCCGCCGCGATCCTGTCTTCGCTTTTGTTGACGGCAATGATCGCACAACCCATCCGACAGCTGGCGATTGCAGCCGATAAGGTTCGCGAAGGGATTGCCGCGGCGGGCCGCGCGCGAATTCCGGACTTCACAAGCCGTAAAGACGAAATTGGCGAATTATCCGGGTCGCTAAAATCGATGACGGCGGCGATTTACGCTCGGATCGATGCGATTGAAAGTTTTGCCGCTGACGTTGCGCATGAGCTGAAAAATCCGCTGACGTCAATTCGCAGTGCGTCCGAAACGCTGGAATTTGCAAAGACGCCTGAGCAGCAGGCGAAGCTGATGAGCGTCATCCAAAAAGACGTTGCGCGCATGGATCGTCTGATTACGGATATTTCTAATGCATCGAGGCTTGATGCAGAGCTCGCCCGCGAGATCCGGGAAGCAGTCGATTTGACAAGATTGATCGGCGATATCGTTGCTATGTATGCAGACGCAGCGAAAGAGGACGCCCCGCATATTACCTACACCGACCCCATCCAGGCGGTTTATATTCTTGGCAACCCGTCTGCATTGGGGCAGGTCATCCGCAACCTTATCGATAATGCGCGCTCCTTTAGCCCGCCTGGTGGGGAAGTGCGGGTGACACTCGAAGCACCGACCCAGAGGGAAAATATCGTTCGCATTCTGGTCGAAGATGACGGCCCGGGAATCCCACCCGATAACCTGGAGTCCATCTTTAAGCGGTTCTACACAAAGCGGCCCAAAGGCGCCGCTTTTGGCAATAATTCGGGTCTTGGCCTTGCCATCTCACGCCAGATCATAAACTCTCATGGCGGCCGGATATTTGTTGAAAACCGCCTGAAATATGCAAGTGATACAGATGGCGAGCGGCTGGGCGCCCGATTCGTCATTGAGCTTCCTGCGGATTGAACAGCGCTTTTTAGTGGACATATGTAATTTTTCCAGCACACGATAAGCGGTGTAGATTTGATTCGAGATTACAGATGATCGGTTTAGTTGTTGTCACCCATGGACGTCTTGCGGAAGAGTTTCTTTCCGCGGCGGAGCATGTCGTCGGCCCCCAGGAAAAGGTGAAAGCCGTTTCCATTGGCCCCGACGATGACATGGAAAAACGACGTCAGGATATTCTCGACGCCGCCAAAGAAGTTGATTGCGGGGAAGGCGTTATTATTTTGACGGACATGTTCGGCGGTACGCCATCCAATCTTGCGATCGCGGTTATGGAAAAAGCCAATGCGGAAGTAGTGGCTGGGGTCAACCTGCCGATGTTAATCAAGCTAGCGACGGCGCGGGCGGATGGGGATTTGAATGAGGCGGTCAAAGCGGCCCACGAAGCCGGACGCAAATATATTAATGTCGCTTCCTGGGTTCTTTCGGGTGATACAACCGAATAAAGGCGATATACGGTGAGCGGCGAAACTGTAACTGCAACCGTCAAAATCGGCAATAAGCTTGGCTTGCATATCCGCCCTTCGCGACAGTTTTCCTCTCTAGCAAATTCCTGGGATGCGACCGTGACTGTTCGCAACCAGGAGCGAACGGCCGCAGCTGATTCTCAACTCGACCTTCTGATGCTGTTAGCCAGTTACGGCACGCCGCTTGAAATATCGGCAACGGGACCGCAAGCCGCAGAGGCTGTGGCTGCGCTCGTTAAGTTGATTGAAGACCGATTTGGCGAGAGTGAATAAGTCTTTATGCAGAAGGCTCTGGCGTTGTCGTTCCGATCGTCACAGACTGCCCATCACGAAGTCTTTCACCGCCTCGGATAACAACCTTATCTCCGGGCGAAACCTCGCCGATGACTTCGATGAACTGACCTTCGGCGGTGCCCAGCTCGACGTCGATGCGCTTGGCGGTATTGTCTTCTCCGATGACAAAAACGCTGACCCGATCCGCCCGCAATATCAGTGCGTCGCGGGGGACAGCGGTGACAGTTTTCGCCACCGCCGCCGGCAGACGGACGCGAACAGCCGAGCCAATATACCAATCAGCTTCCGGTAATTCGAGGCGCAGCTCAAGCATGCGGGAGAGGGCGTCGCCAACCGGCACAATCGCCCGGATGGTCGCGTCAGCACTTTGTGCGCCGCTGGTAACTTTGATGGTGTCACCAGCTGCGATGTTGCGCGCAAGATTTGCCGGCGCGCGTGCAGTGACTTCCAGCCGGCGCGTATCAACCAGGCGGATAAGCTGCGTGCCGGGATTTGCATATTCGCCAACTTGCGTTTCCTGACTAACGACACGACCGGCAAACGGCGCCTTCACCTCGGTCCGCGCGAGATTAATCCCAGCGCGGCGCAACGCTACTTCAGCCTGTTTGACCGCTTGCAGCGCTTCGTCGCGGTTAGAACGCATTTCGTCAAGCGAGGCCTCAGACTCGCCGGCGTCTTCGCCAAGGCCAACAAATCTTTTATAAAAACTGTCAAGATAGTTCGCGCGCGCGGTCAGTCGGTTGACCTCCGCTGCTGTGTTGTCGCGCGTCAGTCGCGCATCGGCAGGATCAATGCGGGCGATCACGGCGTCTTTTTCAACCTCGGCGCCAACCTCCGCCACCCATTCGATCTTGCCCGAAGTCGCCGCGGCGACAAGACTGTCTCGCGTCGAGACGACGGAACCCGGCGTTTCCGAATGCGGCGCGAGGGAGCGTTGCTCCGCTTCGGCAATGGTGACCGGCGCTGGCGGCGGACCGTTTTGCGCTTCTTCGCCGCCTGTTTCTGCGGCGTCCGCTCCGACATTGCTGCCGTAGAAAAAGGCGACGCTGCCGGCAACGACAAGAAACGCCCCAGCTGCGCCGGCGATTTGGAGTTTACGGTTCATGACGATGCCGATCCTTCTTATTCTGCGGGGACAGGCTCAATGCCGCGTGGCGCACGTGCCAGCGCCGGCGCTGCGCCTAATTGCAGGAGCGCGGGCAAGAGAAGCAGGGTGAAGATTGTTGAGACAGCCATGCCGCCAACGATCACCGTCGCAAGTCCGCGGTAGATCAAACTACCGGCGCCGGGCGACAGCACTAGCGGCAACATGCCCATCAGCGATGTTGATGTAGACATGAAAATTGGCCGTATACGAAGCAAGAGTGCTTCATGCACAGCCTCAGGGCGGGATTTTCCGGCCTGCTCAGAGGCGCGGGTCTGCGCCACGAGCAGGATGGCGTTATTGACAACTAGGCCAAGAAGGATGATGAAGCCGATCATACCCAGAAGATCGAGAGGGAGGGGGTTAATCAGATCAAATCCGCGAATGGCAAGAATGCCGCCGACGGTCGCCATCGGCAGGGTGATGATAACAAGCGCGGAATCTTTCACGGATTTGAATAGCGCCGCCATTATTAAAAAGAGAATGGCAATCGCGAGGAAAAAATTGCCGCCAAGGTTTTTGATAGCCCGCGCGAGGCTGTCTGCATCGCCGCCCCACTTGAGCGAGGCGCCTTGCGGCAGGGCCTCATAGAGTCGTTCCTGAGCATTTTCCTTCAGGGTTTCGACAGCTGGGCCAAGAGCCATTCCATCAGGCGCGGAAATACCGAGTGAAATCGTCCGACGTCCGTCTATGCGCCGAATGCGTTGCGGACCGACGCCGCGGCCGACCGTGACCAGTTCGCCGAGTGGAACAACAGCGCCAGAAGGAGTGGCGATCGGCGCCGTTTCTAAAAACTCCGGTTCGGTCCATTCTTTTGCACGCAAGAAGATGTCGATGCGTCCATCCTGATGAAAGAACTCACCAAGCCATTGGCCATCGCCAAGCGCCCGCACGGCCCTGGCGACGCTATCGCGCGTCATCCCAACCTCTGCGATGCGGCGATCATTCGGGACCAGCCGCAACTCCGGCGTCACGATTTGTGGATCTGGGTTTGGCCAGACTTGCGCGCCGGGCAGCGCCTCCTGAATGATGTCTATGGCGGCTGGCACTGATGCGCCAAGCGCTTCAAAGTCTGCAGCTTGCAATTCCAGGTTGATGGAGCCGGCGGCGCCCCAATTACCAAAAAGATTTCCCTGACTTGCAAAGACGCGCGTATCGGGAAAACCCGCGAGAATTTCATCATTGACGATATCGACCATCTCTTCGACGCGAGATTGGTCGAGTACTCGGATGCCGGTATTGCCGCCCCATTCTCCGGAATAGAGATAGTAATTTTTCAGCGCCGGTTCCTTTTCGCCGCTCATATACGGCTCCAGACGTTCGACGACGACCTCGGCAAACTCTTCGCGGATCATGTCGGCGCTGGCGCCCGAAGGAAATCCGATAAACGCATCGACGGCGTCGCGTTTGACTTCCGGCAGATAGTTAAGTTGCGGCCAGAGGAGAAAACCAACGGCGATCGGCACGACGGTAAGGGCGCCGACAATTGAAAGACGGCGCGGATTGGTTGAGGTCGCCCGCATGATCAATTCCGCAAGCCGCGAGACGAAAGCGGGTCGTTTTGCTGCTTTGGAATTCGGCTCTTGTTTCATGAATAGATGCGCACCGGTCGGCAATAAAGTGACCGCGACAACGAGACTGAAGGAAACAGCGATTGCAATAGTGAGGGCGAGGTCGGCAAAGAGTTGCCCCTCAACATCTTCGAAAAACATGATCGGAATGAAGATCGCAATCGTCGTCACGGTTGAAGCAAAAAGCGCACCAAAGACTTGACCGACCGCTGCTTCCGCCGCCTGAAACGAGGAACGTCCTTCCTCGCGCAGTCGCACAAAGTTTTCGAGTACGACAATTGCTGCATCGAGCACCATGCCGGTGGCAAAGGCGAGGCCTGCCAGTGAAATCACGTTTATCGTTCGCCCGAAGAGGCTGAGAGCGACAATGGTCGCCATCAGGCAGATAGGGATAGCCGCCGCGATGATCAGCGTTGGCACAGCGCGACGTAAGAACAGCCACAGCGCGCCAACCGCGAGGATGATGCCGATCATCAAATTGTTGGTGAGAAGGGAGATTGCGCGCTTGATAAAGACGGATGGGTCAAAGCTCTTGTGAATAGCGTACCCCATCTCGGCGAGCGGACCAGCATTCAGCTCATCAAGAACGTCCGTCAGCGCATCAATTGCTTCCAGCGTATTAGCGCCGGGCTCGCGCACAACCCGCATGCCGATCGCCGGATTGCCGTTTTGGTATACAACGCCGCGGCGGCTATCAGCGGCCACTTTGACCTCTGCGATATCGCCAAGGGTAACCGGGGCGCCATCGCGCCATGCCAGGATCGTTTCGTTGAGTTGGTCCGCGGTAAACCGGCCTTCAAAACGCATGGTGTAGTTGCGCCGGCCGACTTCGATGGAGCCGCCGGTGACGTCCGATGAGCGGTTTACGTTTTGGCTGATTTCATCAAGCGTAATACCAAGTTGTGCAGCAAGGAAGGGATCAAACTCGATACTGACGATCTGTTCGCCGTCGTCGGAATTGATGTCAACGCCGCCGACGCCGGGCACTGCTTCCAGATCCGGGGCGATGCGTTGCTCGGCAAAGTCGCTCAATTTTACATTTTTGTTGTCATTGCCGGGGAGGCGCTGAAGAAACAGGAAGATCAGCGTGTCGCCGGAATCGCCGCCGCCGCTATTAATGCGCGGCCTATCGGCTTCCGCTGGCAGGCCGCGCACGCGCTGCAGCCTTGCATTTACCTCTGTGAAAGCCTGATCCATATCGGTGCCGAGAGCGAATTCGACAGAGATCCAGCCGCCGCCCGCATTGGACCAGGATTGCAAGGTCGTCATGCCTGGTATGCCGCGCAACTCGCGTTCGATTGGCTCGACAATTTCACTTTCTACTTCGCGCGGCGATGATGCGCGCCATCCCGTCCAGATGCCAATTTGTGGGCGCTCAATTGCCGGGAATAATTGCACTGGCAGTCGGATAATTGACATGGCGCCGAGCAAAGTGATCAGCGCCAGAACAACACCAGCGGCAGCAGGGTTTTTTAGGCAAAGCCGCGTCAGACCCATGAAACATTCCTCCCAGCATCAGGCAGACTCATGCCAGTTTAGCATCGCGCATTTATGGGCGAGGCGCATCCGAATTGCGGTGAGTTGGTTTTTAGATGCGGCGAACGGCGTTTTGCAAAACGGTTAAAACAAGCGGTTTACTTGTTCTTGCCTTTGCGTTTTTCACGCTCGAGTTCCGCGCGCATACGATCGAGTTCTGCGCGCTCTCTTTTCAAATCGCGTTCCGCTTCACGTAACGCTTCTTCGCGCAGATCCAACATCTCTATTTGATGCATGCGCGCTTCTTCAAGCGCTTCCTCGCGCTCGCGTTCAGACTCTTCCCGATCATAACGTCTTTCGTACTCGCGTTCGCGCTTTGCAGTTTCGCGCTCACGCTCAGCGTGCTTTAGCTCGCGTTTTACTTCTTTCATCGCGCGCTTGACTTCGCGTTGTGCTTCTTCCTGTACGCGCCTCACCTCCGCCCGGTCTTCGTCGGACCATTTGAGCATCTCGCCCATGGAGGCAATTTCCGGCATTTCCAATTGGAAGTCGTTCAGTTCTCCAAAATCGAAATTCATTTCGTTCATTTGCTCGGTTATTTCTTCAATGATTTCTGCGTCGTCGAAATCAAATTCGAAATCATTCATATCGACAAACGCGTCGAAATTATTAAATTGTTCGCGCAGTTGTTTGTCGAGTTTGCGAAACTTGCCGGCCAGCCGTTTTTCCAACTTTTCGTCAAATTCTGGATCGAGACCGGCGTCTTCTTCAGGATGATAATCGGATCTGATGGTCGGCGGCATCGGCGCGATGGCGATAGCCGGCGCAGGCGTAATCGTTATCGCGCGCGCCGGTTTCATCATTGGGCGCGGCGCCGGCATCGGCTCGGCGGCAATTACTGGCGCCGGATCAATGTGAATGCCATCCTGAATGACTTCGAAATGAAGATGCGGGCCCGAAGATTTACCGGTGGAGCCGACGGCGCCGATTGCTTTGCCGGCTTTTACGTAGTCGCCTTTTTTAACGACATATCTGTCAAGATGCGCATAGCGGGTGATGAGGCCGTGACCATGGTCAATAACAACGACATTCCCCCAGGCTGGTTGACCTTTATATCTATTCGTTGCGGCGACGATCTTTCCGTCTCCAGCAGCGCGCACGGTGGTTCCTTTTGGCGCTCTTAGGTCGATCCCTTCATGGGTTTGGGGACGTTCAGCGCCGAGCGCTTTGCTCTTCTTTCCAAAGCCAAATGTCACTTCGCCTTCAACTGGCGACTGTGGGAGAGCTTCACCAGGCGGCTTCGGCGCCACAGCGAGGGCGGCTTGGGCAAAAGCAAGACCAGCGGCGGCGACAATGCTCAGTGTCATGCCGATCTTGTTGGGCACGCTCAACATTGGCGATCCGCCAGCCCTTGATAAAATCGCATCCAGACGTTCGCGGCGCGAGCGCTTGTCGAATGGCGTGAATGAGGGGACCAGCGCATGATCAGCCCTTGGTGAGCCTACGGCAAACCTCAGCCCCTCAACGAAACATTGTGCATATTGTCGCCGACTCGCGCCGCTCGTAATAACCAGCGCATCTGCCGCCTGCTCGGCTGCAAGATTTGCCCGTGCGGCGATGCGATGAACAAAAGGGTTAAACCAGAAGACCGCCTTGACGGCGGTAATAAAAGCAAACAGCCACGTATCCCCACGTTTAATATGCGCCATCTCATGAGCGCCCATCAAAATCGCATCATTGACCGAGACCCGATCAAGCAGGCTCATCGGTAATAAAATAACGGGGCGGAAAAACCCGTGCACACAGACGGAGGACACTGCATAGGTAAACGCATAACGCGGCGGCCGTTTAATGCCGATACGCGTGCGCCATTCTTCGAAACCAGCTTCAAGGCGCGGCTCATCAAGGTCGTAAGAAAACCCAACCCGGTATGAAAACCATACCATGCGGACGATGCCGAGCATCAAAAACAAGATAAACCCGTAAAAATAAAGCCCGGCCGCCGTGGTCAAAATATCGGCAAGGCCCATCGCCGGTTCAGCGGTGACGCGCGGCGTAGATATCGCGACGGGTGCGTAATCGGTTATTGCCGTTGGCGCCCCCATTGGCGGCAGGGGCGCTGGGTTGCGCAAAGATAAACCAAGCGCCGCGGCGACTGGCGCAAACAACGCTGGCAGAGCGGCGATCAGCAATGCCGATGGCCACAGCTTGTCAGCCAATGCGGGCGTATCTTGTTTGTTAAGCTTTGACGAGATGAGAAAAACAATCGGCGCCCAGATCATCGAGGCGAGGAGGCAATAAAAGAAAGGCTCTATAATCACTTGCATCACTCATCCTCCCATTTGCCGAGCATCTCTTCGAGTTCTTCAAGCTCGTTGTCCGAAAGCAATTTTGAATCAGCAAAAAAAGCCGCCGCGGGCGCGCCGTCCAGTTCAAGGACGCGTTTGGAGAAATCGGCGATCATCCTGCCGAGTAGGGCGACCTTGCCAACTTCTGCCTCATAAATATTGACACCGTCGATTGGGTTTTTCGAAACAAGCCCCTTGTCGGCCATTCGCTCCAACACCGTTCTAACGGTCGAATAGGACCAGCTGAAGACATCAGCGATTTCGGTATGAATCTCGCGGGCGCTCATTTCCTTGTCGCGCCACAAGAGCTTCAAGATTGCCAGTTCCGGTTTTGTCGGATTGTCGGAAGTTCGCTCGCCCATGGGATCATCCAGCCTTATTAAGCATCGGGGCGTCACAACCCCGTGTTACAGGTGTCACAACCCTATACTAATGCGACACCTGTAGCAAGATTTTACTCTAATAATAGGCTGTCTGCGGCGAACCGACCGAAATATGCGATATTCGGGGATGCATGCCTCAAACGCCCGTTCCGGTGATCAGATGGCGGACAGCGTAGCGGCGAGGCGGGCTAGATCCGCCGGCGTTGATAGGCTGTGGTCGCCGGTTTTTGTGAGGGTAATTTCGACATCATCCGAAACGATACACTCGGCGAAATCGAGCGCATGACGCCACGGCACGGATATGTCTTTCATGCCCTGCAGAATTCTCACTGGGCAATCAACGGGAACAGGCTCGTTCATAACAAGGTTATTTTTGCCATCATCGATCAGTTTTTTGGTAATGATCTCAGGCTCGTCGGAGTAATCAGAAGGCTGTTCAAGGCGGCCATTTTCGAAAATTTGACGCCGCTGTTCGTCCGAGAAGGCGGGCATCATCAGCCGTTCGGTAAAATCCGGCGCTGGTGCAATGAAGATGATTGCAGAAATATGGTCGGGGCGATGTTTCGCAAGAAGTGTCGCAATCCACGCGCCCATGGAAGAACCGACGAGAATCTGCGGGCCATCCGTCAGCGTATCAAATGCCTTCAGCGCATCGCTCGCCCACTCGCTAATAGAGCCATCTTCGAAAGCGCCATCTGATTCGCCATGGCCGGAATAGTCAAAGCGCAAAAAAGCGCGGGCCTCACGCGTCGCCCAATCGTCAATAAAAGAAGCTTTCGTGCCAAGCATGTCAGATCGAAAACCGCCAAGCCACACAATACCAGGTCCCGCACCGGCTCGCTGGCGATAGGCGATGCGGCCATTGGGGCCGTCTATTGTGGCTGAGGGTTGATTTTTCATGCTGCGCGCACCCGTTTCATGCTTAGAATAACTCAATGGGTTTATTCGAATCTAATACCAGCGAAACCGCGCGGAAACGTCAAAAACTTTCCGAGTGCTTATTCCTCTCCTCTGGCGTCGTCGCACCATGAGCCAGCTCAATCGTGTCATCCTCCAAGTCGTGCCGCGCCTTGATACGGGCGGGGCTGAACGCACCACGGTCGAAATCGCCAGCGCCATTGTGAATGCCGGCGGCAAAGCGCTGGTGGCGACCTCAGGAGGCCGGTTTGCAGAGGATATTGTCCAGGCTGGCGGTGAGATTATCGAAATGCCGGTGCATTCAAAAAATCCAGGTCAGATTTGGCTTAATGCCCGCTCGATCGCTCGGCTTATTCGCGAGCGCAAGGTCGATCTCATCCACGCCCGATCTCGGGCGCCGGCCTGGAGCGCGCTGCTTGCGGCACGCCGAACTGGCGTTAAATATGTCACGACCTATCACGGCGCCCATAAGACCAGCGGCATGATAAAACGGTGGTACAATTCCGCTCTCATCCGAAGCGACATGGTAATAGCAAATTCCCAGTTCACCGCTGAAACAATTATATCCGCTTATGGCTTACCAATCGAGCGGTTGCGCATTATCCCGAGCGGCGTCGATACGGACTGGTTTGATCCGGCAAAAGTGGAGGAAGCCCGCGTTAACCAACTTCGCGATGCCTGGGGCCTGCCTGTGGAAAACAATACATTTCGGGTCCTCTTGCCGGCGCGCTTGACTGACTGGAAGGGGCACCAAACCGCTATTGAGGCGGCGGAAATGGTTAAATCCTCGTCAACCTATGGCAATCACCGGAAATTGACGCTAGTTTTTTGTGGGGGCGCACTGGGCAATTCTGATTATGAGGATGTTTTGCGCGCTAAAATAGTCGAGCGTGGGGTTCGCGGGATGGTACATATGGTCGGCGATTGCATTGATATGCCGGCTGCTTATGCATGGTCAGATATTGTTATTGCGCCGTCGACGCGGCCAGAAGCGTTTGGCCGGGTTGCGGTCGAAGCCGGCGCCATGGGCAAACCGATTGTGGCAACAGCGCATGGCGGGTCGCTTGAAACCATCATAGATGGCGCATCCGGGATTTTATTTCGCCCTGGCGACGCCGAGGGATTGGCGCAGGCGATCGAGCGTTTGCAAACAATGTCCGCGCAAGAGCGTAAGACATTTGGTGAGAATGGCAGGGCGCGTGCGGTCAGCCTTTATTCTGCGTCGGCCATGTGCGAGGCAACACTCCGCACGTACAAAGACCTTCTGGCGGGCGAGTGATGAGAGCAATTAATGTTCGGGCGTAAAAACGAAAACATTTTGATAATTAAGACGGACAATCTTGCTGGATTTGTCGCTGCTGAGCCTGCGTTTGATGCAATCCGTCAGGCGCACCCGAATGCGAAAATCAGCCTGCTGACCATTCCGCCTTTACAGCGTGTTGCGCGCGCATCGCCATATTTTGATCAGGTGGCGGGCATTCCGAATTTTCGCGATGGAGATGCCCGCAAGGAATTTATTAAACAGCTGAAAGCGACAAAGTTTGAAAAGGTCTATGACCTCGCCTGTGATGACGCTGGTAAAAAGCTGTATGGTGCAATGGGACCGTTCAGGCCTAAATGGCATTCCGCAACACCGGCGCCGCGGAAAAAGAAAAACGACCAAACGTCCTTCAACACGTTGCCTGATGTCGACAAAATGTTGTTGGAGGCGGGTTTAGAGGGCGCCGCTCGACTGCCTGATCTCGGTTGGGCTTTATCGGCGCGGCGCGATTCAGCCAATATGAAACCATCATGGTATGGGATTTCCGGCGGCTTTGGTCTGTTGCTCCCTGGACTTGGCGAAGAAAAACGTTGGTCGGCGGCAGGCTATGCCGGGCTCGCCTCGATTATGGCTCGGTCGGGACTGATGCCGGTGCTTGCCGGGCCCAAAGAGCTTCATCATTTCGGCGATGAAATTGCGGATCAATCGCCGCAGCTTGTCGATCTGACTGGCAAAACTGATCATTTGCAGTTAGCGGCGCTGGCCCATGCGGCTGCTTTTTTTGTCAGTGACGATGCCGAAGAAGTGCACCTTGCAGTGAGTGTCGGGTGCGAGGGCGTTTTGATCACCAGCGCCAAAACCCCAAACCCGGCGCCGGCTGGGCGTCACGTGGTGTCGCTCAAAGCCAATGGTGAGCTTGGATCTGTCGATCCGGATTTCGTCTGGCGCACTTTGACCAATATGGGGCTTCTTGATACTGACAATGATGCGCCAATGACCGCTTCAGCCCGTTGATAAGTGACGTAAAACCCTTATATATCGCCGTCTCTGGCCGATGCCCGATCACCATTAATGGTTTTTCGAGGCAATTCGGGCAGAGATTAACCCGTTAGCAACTCGAGGAGAGAAGTCCATAGCACGTAAACCTTTCGCACCCGTCGCACCGAAAAGCACCGGCCCGCGCGTGAATGAAGAAATCGGCGTTCCGCAAGTCCTCTTAATTGACCACGAAGGTGAGAAAAGAGGCGTTGTAAAAACAGAAGAGGCCATAGCAATCGCATCAGGCGTGGGTCTTGATCTGGTCGAGGTCTCGCCGAACACGCAGCCGCCAGTGTGCAAAATTCTCGACTACGGGAAATACAAGTATCAGCAGCAGAAGAAAAAAGCTGAGGCCAAGAAAAAACAGAAGGTCGTTGAGATCAAAGAGATCAAGATGCGCCCAAACATCGATGACCACGACTATGACGTGAAGGTCAAAGCGATGAAAAGATTTTTTGATGACGGCGATAAGGTGAAAGTCACCTTGAGGTTCCGAGGCCGGGAGATGGCGCACCAGGATCGCGGGTCAGATCTGTTGCAGCGTGTGCAGGATGACTTTGAAGAAATCGCCAAGGTTGAGCAATTTCCGAAAAAAGAAGGCCGTCAGATCATGATGGTGATGGCGCCGCGCTAGGCCTGACTTAACCTCACTATCTAATCCTTTGAAAACCGCCTCGCGCACCCCGCTTGAGGCGGTTTTTTGATGGCGTGTGATTTGCTTTACCATGAAGAAACGGCGGACAGATGGCGTTAGGGCGTTTGGCTGTGCCATGATGGCGCCGCTTATGGGTAAACGGGTGAGGGCTGGTTAACGGTCATGTCGTTGTCGGGTTGGATCTTTTTCGGGATTGTCTACGTGCTCGGGCTGGGCACCGGCTGGTTGCTTTGGCGCCGGTCGAAGGTTAACGCGGCCGCCGCGGAAACTGACGTGGAAGTCTTATCGTCGCCAGGAACACCGCCATCGCCGGAGAAACTCGCCGCCTTCGAAAAAGAACTCGAAAATGCCAAAGCCATGCTCGAGGCGGAGGCGGAAGACCGTGAGGATTTGGATAGTGCGCTCAGTGCATTGGATGACGCGATCAAGCGCGCTAATGGCCGGCTCAAACTGGTGATGAAGTCAATGAAAAGCGATTCTTCAAACGACTAATAAAGCAGCTGAGTAGCTCGGCGGGCAAGCCGCAAGGCTTGATCAGTGCGCGAACGACGGCGACAATTTACAATTGTCAGTAGGGGCTGGGTGATGGATCACACACAACTTTATCAGCAACTGATAATTTCGGCTGTGCTGGTTGCATCGACAACATTTGTGCACGGCGTCTTCGTTGCGGCGGCGGCAGCCATCTTGCGAACAACGCGCGGTCGCGTCTACGGTGTTTTTCGGTTTTTCCGTGACTCGGTCGTCTTAGTGTTACTGATATTATGGTTGATGATCGCCCATATCCTCGAAATGGCGATGTGGGCTTTCACCTATCGTCGCTATGAGCTTTTTGAAAACTTCGAAACGGCGTTTTATTTTTCATCCGCAAGTTACACAACGCTTGGCTTTGGCGATGTACTATTGCCGGAGGCCTGGCGTCTGCTCGCGGGCGCGACGGCGGCAAACGGGTTTTTGTTGTTCGGTCTTTCTGCGGCGTTTCTTTTCGATGCGGCCGGACAGCTTCGCCTCGCTGGCGTCAACCGCGAATAATTAGGCTGTCGCTGCTTCCTCGCGCGGCCTTTTGATGCGATTAGATGCGATCATCAGTGGAATGAAGGCGAGCATCGTCAGGAAACAGGCGACGATAAACGGCGCCCCCGGAAAATAAACACTGGCGCCATTTTCAACTATAACGAGGCCGCCAATGGTGAAAGGCGTTCCCGGCGAGGAGAACGCGGCAAAAGTTTGCGTCATCAATGGCGGGCTTATAATCATCGACAGGCTTGCAATCGCCGAGATGGCGCCCTGGAGCTCACCTTGCGCGTTGGATGGAATGGTGCGGGACATAATACCTTGCAGCGCTGGCCCGGTCACGCCGGACAGCGATGAGATCGCGATCAACGCGTAGATCATCCATTCTTCGTAGGCAAAGGCATAAGCCATATAGGAAACGGCGGCGATTAAAGTCCCGGCCAGCGCCGCCTTGCGTTCTCCGATTTTTGGAATAACGACGCGCGTCAACCCGCCCTGAACAATCGCAGCCATCAACCCGACAAACATCAAGGACACGCCGATCATGCTCGGTGACCAGGAAAATTTCTCTTCTGCGTAGTAAGACCAGACCGACGGAAACGTCCAATGGGCCAGTTGGAAAAGAAAAATAGCGACGGCAACGGGCAGCATAATCGGGTAATGGCGGAACTGCTTTAAATTGCCAAAGGCGTTCGCGCGTTTCCACTCGAACGGGCGCCGGTTTTCTTTCGGCAGGGTTTCGGGGAGGGCGAAGAACCCGAAGGTTAAATTGGTGGCGCCAAGCGCGGCGACAAAAAAGAAGGGCGCTCGCGGACCGAACTCGGCCCCTAAAAGTCCGCCAATACCGGGGCCGATAATAAACCCGAGACCAAAGGCGGCGCCCATCATACCGAAATTAGCCGCACGCTTTTCCGGCGGCGTAATATCGGCGATATAAGCGTTTGCCGTTGAAAACGTCGCCGCGAATGCGCCAGCGAGAAGCCGGGCGATGACGATGACGCTTATCACCGGTGCAATTGCCATCATCAAAAAGTCGAAAGAATAAGCGGCGAGCGATGTTAATAAAACCGGACGGCGGCCAAACCGATCCGAGAGGCCGCCGATAATCGGCATCATGATGAATTGCATCAGCGCATAAACAAAAGTGAGATAGCCGCCCCATTGCGCCGCTTTGGCGAGGCCTTCTCCGGTAACATCCATAATCAGCTGCGGCATCACCGGCATGATGACGCCGAGACCGATCATGTTGAGCATGACGGTGATGAAAATAAAGACAAGGGCAAACCGGCCGGGCGATGTCGCCATGAATGTACCTTCTATTACGAATGCTGCGTTTCAAGCGGCCGGCTGCACGATGGGCGAGATTTTTATGGCGGTGATCTGGTTTCGCCGCCTTCTTAAAATGCTGAAGCGAAATCCGTGAAAAGAAAAGGTCTGGCCAACTTCGGGGATACACTGACCTTCGTGAATGACAAGGCCGGCGACGGTCACGGCTTCGTCATCGGGCAGGTTCCAGTCCATGGCGCGATTGAGATCACGAATGGTGACGTCGCCATCGACATTAAGCGTACCGTCGCCCTGTGGTCTGACGCCTTGTACCGGACTGTCATATTCATCTTCGATTTCACCGACGATTTCTTCAAGAATATCTTCCATCGTGACAAGGCCCATGATCGCGCCATATTCATCAACCACGAGCGCGAAATGCTCCTGCTTCAACTTAAACGCACCCAGCTGCTCTTGAAGGGTTGTGGTCTCCGGCACAAAATAGGGCTGGCGCGCGATGGTTTCGAAATTAATGCCGTCAGGCTTGCCGTCGGCGTCCCAAAAGGCGCGCATTAAATCTTTTGCGTGGAGGATGCCGATGATATTGTCCGGGTCACCGCGAAATAGAGGCAGACGCGTATAGGCGCTTTCCAGCGCCAGCCGTATAATTTCATCGTTTGGCAGGTCAAGATCGATCATCTCGATCGACTTGCGATGCATCATAATTTCTTCAACGCGCAGCTCATCCAGCTCGAGCGCGCCGCGGATTAGATCTCGCGCTTCTTTGTCGACGCGCCCTTCCGAGTGATGGAGGTCAATTGCGCCGCGCAGTTCTTCATGAGCGGAGAAAACAGCGCTGTCTTTTGATACGTCAAGCCCGAATAAATGGAGTAAGGCGCGCACAAAAAGCTGCACGACATGGGTCACCGGCGCGAAGACAAACACAACGACCCGCATCAGCGGCGCGACAAGCATCGCAAAAGAATCAGGGCGCGCAATCGCAGCAGTCTTTGGCGCAACCTCAGCAAAGACCAGCACCAGCACGGTCATCGTCGCTGTTGCAATGGCGTTTGCGAGGCCGGTTGTGCCGAAGATGGAAATAAACACGCTCGTCGCCAGTGATGTCGCGAGAATGTTGACGAGATTATTGCCTAACAGGATCGCGCCAATGAGGCGCTCCCGATCGCGGATAAGAAAATTCACGCGGACGGCGCGTGCATCGCCGTCCGATTCCGCCTTGTGCATTCGGGCGCTTGAAACCGCCGTCAACGCCGTTTCCGAACCGGAAAAGAAGGCGGATATAAACAGGAGGAATAATATTATCCCGATAGGGATAGATAACGCCGGATCAATCGCGCTCATAGGTTCGCCTCTTGGCCCTTATCGGGCAACTTTCTTTCTTAGAAATGATTGAACATCTTCTAGCGATGCATCTTTGACGGTGGAAGCTTTCCCAACGCCATTTGCCAGGATGAGAGTAAGTTTGCCGCGCTCGACCTTTTTGTCCTGCATCATCGAAGTAACCAGGTTGTCTACTGTGACCGCTTGGTTATCCGGTAAATCCGAAAATTGTGACGGTAAGCCTGCCGCGGCGATGTGTGCTTTGGCGCGGGCGGCGTCATCGGGCGGGCACAAGCCCTGTTCTGCGGAATAGTCAAAAGCGAGCGCCATGCCGAGGGCTACGGCCTCACCATGAAGGAGCGCGCCTGAATAGCCATAAGCCGCCTCAAATGCGTGGCCAAATGTATGTCCAAGATTTAAGAGCGCCCGCGCGCCATGTTCGCGCTCATCAGCGGCGACAATGTCAGCTTTCGCCTTACATGATGTTTTAATTGCATGCTGGCGTTCTGCTTCTCCGCCGGCGAGGAGCGCTTTGCCATTGGCTTCGAGCCATGTGAAGAATGCCGCATCGGAAATAAGGCCGTATTTGATGACCTCCGCATAGCCAGCGCGCATTTCCCGCTTGGAAAGAGTGTTTAACGTTGAAGTGTCGGCAAGGACAATCGCTGGCTGATGAAATGCGCCGACCAGGTTTTTACCCTGCGCTGTGTTGATCGCGGTTTTACCGCCGACGGCGCTATCGACTTGCGCCAGCAGGCTTGTTGGCATTTGTGCAAAGCGGCAGCCGCGTCTCAAGATCGCAGCGGCAAATCCGGTAAGGTCGCCAATCACACCGCCGCCAAAAGCGACAATCAAGTCACCGCGTTCGACCCCCAGATCGAGCAGCTGCCCGGTCAATCGTTCAAGCTCGCCGAATGATTTTGTCGCTTCGCCGGGCGCCAAGGAAATAAACGCGGCGTCGATCCCGGCTTTTTGCAACCCGGCTTTTAGTCTTTCGCCTTGTGCGGCCAGAACATTTTCATCGGTGACAACGGTTACACGTGATCGAGAAAGATGCGGCGTCAACAAGTCGCCAGCTTGCTCAAGCAGCTTTGGTCCGATGTGAATATCATAGCGGCGCTCGCCCAAGGCAACCGACACAAGTTGATTGCTCATGTCGAACCAGTCCGGGTCTTTAGGGCCACGCCGAGATGTTCTGCGAGCGATTCAACAATAAGATTGACCGTCTGCATATGCGGGCCAGGCTGGCTTTCAATGTGAATGGACGCTTGCGCATAAAAGGCCTCGCGCTGTTCCATCAGGCGGGTCAGCGTTTCTGCCGGATCGCCTTCCTTGAGGAGGGGGCGGACGCCGCGCCGGGTCGCCCGGCGGGTCAGGGTCTGGGTGTCAGCTTTGAGCCAGACGCTGATCGCGTCCTTGGCAATCCGCTCGCGGGTCTCCTCTTGGGTCAGGGCGCCGCCGCCGGTAGCCAGGACATGGGGCGGGCCGTCAAGCAATCGGGTGATGACCCGCGCTTCGCCATCGCGGAAGCTTTTCTCTCCATGTCGTTGAAAAAGCTCGGAAACTGACATACCTGCCGCGGCCTCAATTTCGCTATCCGCATCAAAAAAGGGCAGACCGATCCGCGGCGCAAGCCGGCGGCCCACCGTGGTCTTGCCGGCGCCCATCATGCCCACAAGAACGATCGTTTGGCGGCACTGGAAATCAGGATATTTAACGGTATGGTCCATGATCGCTAGGTGTAGGCGAGTGCGGCGGCAAGCGCTAGACGGGGCGCTTGCCGGCTGGGGCAATTTCCGGGCGGCGATGGAGAAGGTTAGTGCGGTTCATATTTATTCTTGTGCTTTTGTTGTTGGCGGCCATGGCGGGCCTATTTGTCTATGGGCAAATGCTTGAGCCGGATACACGGACCATCACGCAGGAGGCGATAATAAATGGTGAGTAGATCATCTCTTCGGATTGCCCTCGCAACAGTGGGGCTTGTGGTGACAGGCGCCGCGGTTGCGCAAGTCGCAATCCCGGACGCCGTTGAAACGGCGCCGCTTGCCAAAGACGCGTTTTCAACCGGCACCCTCGACCGGACAACCGGCGCGCTGCCCGCCAGCCTTTGGCAAGGGTCTGATGCGCAAACGCTCGAATATCTCCTAACAAAATTGCCGGCGCGTCCATCCGCGCCAAGCCTCGGCGAGGCCCTCAAGCGCACCTTGCTCTCACCGGGCACTGCGCCGCGCGAAGCCGCGCCATCTCTGGGCGGGAAAAAACTGCTGGCGCTTGCACGCGCTGGCTTTGTCGAAGAAGCGCGCACTGTGGCGAGTATCTCCACCGCAGGCCGGGACGATCCCTGGTCAGGGCAGGCGCGCGCCGTTGCTGATCTTCTGGACGGCGATATTTCTGCCGCATGCAGACGAAATGCTGGCTTATCAACGGGCCGCGATGAGCTCTTTTGGGTTAAGCTGAGAGTGCTGTGCTATGCGCAAGCGGGCGAAGGCGATGCAGCTGACTTGACACTCGGCGTTTTGCGCGAACAGGGCGCTCTTTCTAGCGGCGATGACGCCTTTTTGAGCGCGGCGGCGACGGGCGTAGCGCCAAAAATTCCGCCGGCCGCAGAGACAGCGCTGCAATATGCGATTGCCAGAAAGCTCGATCTTCCTTTGGCGCCCGGACTGCTGGAAAAAGCTGATGGCGGCGTTCTTACGTCGATTGCGCGAAATCAATCGATTGACGCTGCGACGCGCATTTCCGCCGCCCAGCGGGCGGTCGGGCTTGGGGTGCTCGAGCCCGCTGTCTTGGCTGGATTGGTTTCATCAATCGCTCTTGATGTGGCAGAAATCGCAACTGCCGCTGACCGCGCTCGTGATCGCGCCAGTGACCCAATAACGGATGCTGTTCTCTTTCAGTCTGTCGCCAGCATGAGCGCGCCGGAATTTTTACGTGATAAAGCACAGCGCATTGCCTTGGCGCTCAGTCTTAGCGACAGCTTTTATCGCGCCTACGCCTTGTCGCTGCTTTATGCGGATGAAATTGCCGCGCTCGAAGGGGCAGTCCTTTCTCCCGATGAAGCGTCGAGCTTTGCACTTGCGCGGATGGCGGTGGGTGACAGCGTCGGCGCCGGTCGATGGTTGTCGGCGATGATTGGCGCCAATAGTTCCGTTGCGGCATTGCCAGAAGCTCAGGCAATGAAATTTATTGATCAGGTAAACCTGCTGGCCGTTCTTGATCCGCAAACCGCGGCACGTATTGCCGGCGCCGCTGATGTCTCATTATTGAACGGCAGCCAAGCGGCGTCCGTCACGGCGGGTGCGCATGCCGATCCGGCAACAACAGCGGAAATTCTGAAAGCTGCGTTTGATGCAGCGCTTGGAAGTAAAGAAGGTCAGGCGAGCCTGGCTGCGCTGGCAGCATCAACTGGAGCCGCGCCGGATGGTCAGATCGAGACCGTGGTGACGAGCCAGTCACTGCGAGCCGCCGGGCTTGGCGAATTACAACGCCGCTATGAGTTTGAACGCGCCTGGGCCTCAAAATTTGATGTTGGATCAGGCGGCGGCACTGGCGCTGCGTCATCGGCTGATGCAGCTCGCGGTTTTGGTCCTAGGTTGAAACCACCCCGCGGGCAATGACAGCGCAGAAATCTTCAGAAAATACGTCATCGGCGACTAGTGCCCGCCTCATCGAAGCCTTTTTGGAGATGATGGCGGTTGAGCGCGCGGCGGCGCCGAGCACCTTAAAAAATTATGGTCGCGATCTGGAACGATTTGCCGGGTTCACACGCACGCGCAACGAAACGCTGGAAACGGCAGGCGCGGAAGACATCGCCGCATGGTTGGAAACGCTCGAGGCAGATGGCCTTGCCGCCTCAACGGCGGCGCTCAAAGTGTCTGCGCTGCGTCAATTTTTTCAATTTCTGTATACGGAAGGCCATCGCGGCGATAATCCGAGCGCAGCCATTGATCGGCCGAAAACCAAACGACCGTTGCCCAAGATATTATCAGCAACGGAAGTCGATGCGCTTTTTCAGGCAGCTTCGGCAATGGAGGGCGCAGCGGGGACCCGCCTTATCGCCATGCTTGAAATTTTATATGCCGCTGGATTGCGTGTTTCTGAACTGGTGAGCTTGCCGATTGCGGCTATCCGCAAAGGCGAACGGATGATTATTGTGCGCGGCAAGGGCGATAAAGAGCGCATGGCGCCCTTAACCCAGCGCGCCATCGACGCCGTCGATGCGTATATCGGCGTGCGCAACGAATTTCTGCCAAAGCAAAAAGCCAGCGCCGGTTCCTCGCCCTGGCTGTTTGCCTCTCGCGGCAAGACCGGACATCTTACCGCTGCGCGCTTTGCCCAAATGCTGAAAGATCTTGCGGTTATCGCTGGGCTGCCCGTGGCGCGGGTCTCGCCTCATGTTTTGCGCCATGCATTTGCAACTCATCTGCTTGAGGGCGGGGCTGATCTAAGGAGCGTTCAGCAAATGCTGGGTCATGCAGATATCACAACCACCGAGATCTATACCCATGTGGCCCAGGATCGCCTCCGGGATCTGGTGTTTTCCAAGCATCCATTAGCAAAAAAGCAGGAAAAATAGCGCTAGGATAAATTTGAAATTTGTCCCGGCGATCATTAGATTTGCCCCTTCGTTACAGTAAGTTGGACCCATGCGCACTTATCTCGATTTTGAAAAACCGATTGCCGAGCTTGAAGGACGGATTGAAGATCTGCGGCAGATGGACGGGTCCGCCGACATCAATGTCGATGAAGAAATTCAAAAGCTCCAGGGTAAGGCCGATCAGCTTTTATCCGACGCTTATGGCAAGCTGACACGCTGGCAGAAAACACTCGTTGCGCGCCATGCGGCGCGGCCGCATTTTTCAGATTATGTGGTGCGGTTGGTTGATGATTTTACGCCGCTTGCCGGCGATCGTGCGTTTGGCGAAGACCAGGCAATTATCGGCGGGCCTGCGCGTTTCCGTGGGCGCTCAATTGTTTTGATCGGACATGAGAAGGGGTCGGATACGGCGGCGCGTGTGAAGCATAATTTCGGCATGGCGCGGCCGGAGGGCTATCGCAAGGCGATGCGTCTTATGGAGCTGGCTGAACGGTTTAAGCTGCCCGTCGTGACCCTCGTCGATACGCCAGGCGCCTATCCCGGGCGCGGCGCCGAAGAGCGCGGACAGGCGGAAGCGATTGCGAGTTGCACGGCGAAATGTCTGGCGCTCGGCTCGCCGCTAATTTCGATTGTTGTTGGCGAGGGCGGTTCCGGCGGCGCCGTAGCGCTTGCTGCGGCAAACCGCGTCTTCATGCTGGAGCATTCGGTTTATTCAGTAATTTCGCCGGAGGGCTGCGCCTCAATCCTCTGGAAAGACGCGGCTGGGAAGGGCGACAACAAAGCGCCTGACGCAGCGGAAGCGATGAAAATATCCGCCCAGGATCTTAAAGATCTCGGCGTTATTGATACCATTATTTCCGAACCTATTGGCGGCGCTCACCGCGATCCTGACGCAACGATCGAACGGCTTGGCGATGCGGTGGAAACGGCGATACGCGAGCTGGAAGTTTTGTCGCCCGAAGAGTTGCGCAAACAGCGGCGCGAAAAATTTATGGCGATTGGGCGAACCGGTTTGTCGTAAAGCCGTCGCCGACCGATCAGTACGCGAAATATAATAAGACGATCAGCGTAATAACCCCGGCGATCAATGACAGAAACGCCAGCCGGCTGGTCGCCGGCTTTTTGTTCTGGTCCAAGTCATCGCTTTGGGCGGGTTCTTCGAATTCTTCCGTCATCGTTGGTTACTCAAACCCATCGGTTTCGGCGACGTCGAACGCCGCCTTTTTATTGCTGGTGAAAATTATAAAACACCGCTCGCGGCAAATCCAGCAAGGCTGGTTTTCCAGTGGTTAGGGCGCCGGATAATATTGCCTGATCATTCTGGCGGATTTCAACATTCGCCCCGTCTACGAGATCAGGAATGTCGCCGCCGCACGATGTAATCATGGAGAAATCGCAATTTCCATCCTTTAGCGCGAATTGCGTAAATTTTTGACCGTTCAGAAAGATTTCGGCCGACTTACCAGCAACACCTCTCAAGCGAACGTTCAGCTTTTTGGCACCGCTCCGCCACGCGTGAAAGGCAATGCTGCCGCGACCGGTAAAACCGCTCACGCCATGAAGGATCGCATTCAACCGTTGGTTTTTTCGCCCCAGAGAAAAAGTAACATTTACCATCTGCCCCCCCGCCCATTTGCTGCTCAGTCATGAAACTAGCTCATGAATATTGGCGGCAAATGATTAATGCTCTCAAAATATGCATTGGCGGCGGCGTCCAACAACTCACTTAATATAGAGAGAAAAGGCTATTTTTCCCCATGATAATCGCCTTCAGGGCGATCATTGGCGAGGCGAGCATCAAGATAGCCTTCGGCTAGCCCTAAGAAGTCTTCCATATGTGATTCAAAGAAATGGTCCGCTCCCGGGGATACCTGAAACTCGACTTTTCGGCCCTTTTGGGTGCGGGTGCGCTCGACCATGCTTTTGGTTTCTTCTGGCGCACAGATTTTGTCGAGCTCGCCATGAATAATGACGCCCGATGAAGGGCAAGGCGCCAGAAATGAAAAATCATAAAGATTGGCGGGCGTTGACCCACAGATAAAGCCGACAATTTCCGGGCGCCGCATTAAGAGCTGCATGGCGATCCAGGACCCGAAGGAAAAGCCCGCAACCCAGGCAAATGGGGCGTTTGGGTTCATCTGCTGCATGTAATCAAGTGCGGTTGCCGCATCGGCAAGCTCGCCCTGGCCCTGGTCATATTCGCCCTGGCTGCGACCAATGCCGCGGAAGTTAAACCGCATGGTCGAAAACCCGCGGCGCACGAACATTTGATACATCTCATAAGTCGCGCGGTTGTTCATGGTCCCGCCAAAGAGGGGGTGGGGATGGAGAACGAGGGCGACCGGCGGATTTTCGCCTTTTCCCTTTTGGTAGCGACCTTCAAGACGCCCTTCCGGGCCGGTAAAAATGACTTCTGGCATTGTCTTCCTTATGACCGCTTTTAAGCGGCTTTTTGATATCCCTGCACGGTGGTTGGTAATCGCGCGAAAATTACCGAAAAACCTAGCAATTCCGTCAAAAAATGACTGGGATTAATGTTGACTAAATTAGTAGGATTACCTATTTCCGATGCATAAAGAACCGCCCAGCAGGCGCCTATAGCATGTTTTCGAGGCGGCGCCAGCTTGAAGCCCAGTGTTTCTAGTGCGTAAAAAGGATTTGAAGTGAAACTCACGACCAAAGGCAGATATGCGGTCTCGGCGATGGCCGACCTTGCCGCCTTTGACGGCGAAGGCCCGGTCGCGCTTTCAGATGTGGCGCTGCGTCAGGGGATTTCGCTGTCTTACCTTGAGCAACTCTTTGCCAAGCTGAAACGTGCCGAACTCGTCACGAGCGCCCGCGGCGCCAACGGCGGCTATGCGCTTGCGAGCGCGCCTGCGGATATTCGCATCGCCGACATTATCGCCGCCGTTGATGAGGAAATAAAAACAACCGCCTGCGCGAGTGGCTCTAACATTGGATGTCAGGGAACAACGGCCCGGTGCCTGACCCATGATCTGTGGGACGAGCTTGGACGCCAGATCGAAATTTTCCTGAACGCCGTGACGCTTGAAGACATTCTCGCCAAGCGCGTTTTGGGCATGGCGTCGGTCAACCCGCCTCAATCGACACGGATCGTGGCTGCGGAATGACCAGGCATTATCTCGACCATAACGCCACTGCGCCCGTGCGCCCTGAGGTGATTGATGTTGTCGCTGCTGCAATGGCGCAGGATGGCAATCCATTATCCGTACACGAAGAAGGCCGCTATATGCATAAGCGGCTTGAGGATGCGCGCGAGCAAGTGCGCGCGCTCGTCAATGCGCCGGTGAACGGTGTTGTCTTTACCTCGAGCGGCACGGAGTCCATCCACTATGTGCTGCACGGCGCTGCTGATGCACACAAGCTTGAACGCATATTCATCAGCGCGATTGAGCACCCGGCAGTAGCCGCGAATGCGCAAACCACCGGCGTTGAAACCGAGACTGTGCCGGTCACCAGTAACGGTCTTATCGACCTTGAACGTCTCCGCGCGCAATTGCGCCAATACAAAGACAATGGCGGCGGCGCCTTTCTTGTCTGTTTGATGGTCGCCAATAATGAAACCGGCGCCATCCAGCCCGTCGCGGAAGCCGCTGCGATCACTCACGAGTTTGAGGGGCTTTTGTTTTCCGATGCGGCGCAGGCGGTCGGCAAAATTCCGGTCAATTTTGTTATGTCCGGCGCTGATATGATGAGTTTTACCGGCCACAAATTCGGCGGACCCCTGGGCGTTGGCGCGGTGGTCGCCGGGCCGAACTTACCGCTGGCGCCGGTGTTGCGCGGCGGCGGTCAGGAGATGAACCGCCGGGCGAGCACGACGAACACGCCCGGCCTTGCCGGCCTCGGCAAAGCTTGCGAACTGGCGCGGGAAAGTCTTGCGCGCGCTGGCGAGATCGCGGCGCTTCGCGACAGGATACAGGCGGCGGTATTGGAAGTTGGTGCGATAGTCTGGAGCGCTGATGTCGAGCGGTTGCCCGGAACGCTTTGCCTGTCGGCGCTCGGGTTTCCAGCGGCGACACAACTGATGAATATGGATCTGGCAGGGCTGGCTGTTTCCGCGGGCTCGGCTTGTTCTTCCGGCAAATCAAAACCGAGCCACGTGCTCGTCGCGATGGGCGCCAGCGAAGAGGAAGCGACAACCTCAATCCGTGTGTCGCTCGGCTGGAATTCAACCGAAGAAGACGCAGACGCCTTCATCCGCGAATGGCCGGCAGCCTACAACCGTATCAAAGTGAGGGCGGCATGACAGTTTATGCAGTAGGACAGATCAAGATCAAAAATGCTGAAGAGTACGATCTCTATGCGTCGAAATTTTTGGATGTCCTCAACAAATTTAAAGGCAAATTGCTGGCGGCTGACTTTAAGGCGAAAGCCTTTGAAGGCGAATGGCATGGCGATCGGTTTGTTATCGTTGAGTTTCCCGACAAGCGAGCTTTTCTCGAATGGTCAACCTCGGATGCATATCAAGCAATCGCGAAGCATCGCATTGCTGGCGCTGATGCAACGATCATCCTGGTAAATGGAATTGAGGCTTCTCAGTAATGTCTGAAGTAAAAGAATCAATCAGTAAGGAAACTGTCGAGACGGCGAAGTCGCTCGAGACCTATAAATATGGGTTCACGACCGATATCGAATCGTCAAAGGCGCCGAAAGGCCTTAACGAAGATACCGTTCGTTTTATCTCCGCCAAGAAAGAAGAGCCCGAATGGTTGCTCGAATGGCGCCTCGAGGCGTTTCGCCGCTGGTTGACCATGGAAGAGCCGACATGGGCGATGGTCGACTATCCCAAGATCGATTATCAGGACGCCTATTATTATTCCGAACCTGCAAGCGGCGCGAAATATGAGTCGATTGACGATGTGCCGCCGGAGATTCTCGCGGACTTTGAAAAGCTCGGCATCCCTTTGCGCGAGGCCGAAGTGCTTCTCGGCGTAGAAGGGGCAGGCCAAAGCCCCGGCGAGGCGCGCACGCATCCGGATGGCGACAAGCCAAAGGTCGCCGTCGATGCGGTGTTCGATTCCATTTCGGTCGCGACGACATTTCAAAACGAGCTGAAAAAAGCCGGTGTCATCTTCATGTCGATTTCCGAAGCCGTGCGCGAGCATCCGGATCTCGTGCGCAAATATCTCGGCACGGTTGTGCCGACGTCGGACAATTACTTTGCGACGCTTAATTCCGCGGTCTTTTCTGATGGCACCTTCGTTTATGTGCCTGAGGGCGTCAGATGCCCGATGGAGCTCTCGACCTATTTCCGCATCAATGAGGCAAACACTGGCCAGTTTGAACGCACGCTTATCATTGCAGCGCCCGGTTCATATGTCTCCTACCTTGAAGGCTGCACCGCGCCGATGCGCGATGAAAATCAGCTTCATGCTGCGGTGGTTGAACTCGTCACCGAAGACAATGCCGAGATCAAATATTCGACGGTGCAGAACTGGTATCCCGGCGACAAGGACGGCAAGGGCGGCATTTATAATTTTGTGACGAAGCGCGCCGACTGTCGCGGTGTGAATTCCAAAGTCTCGTGGACGCAGGTCGAGACCGGCTCGGCAGTGACCTGGAAATACCCGTCCTGCATCTTGAAAGGCGACGGCAGCCAGGGCGAATTTTACTCGATCGCGATCACCAACAATCACCAGCAGGCCGACACCGGCACCAAGATGATCCATCTCGGCAAGAACACCCGCTCGCGGATTATCGCCAAAGGCATCTCTGCGGGCAAATCCAACTCTACCTATCGCGGACTCGTTTCCGTGCACCGTAAGGCGGACAACGTTCGCAACTTTACCCAATGCGACTCGCTGCTGATCGGCAATAATTGCGGTGCCCACACCGTGCCCTATGTGGAAACAAAAAATCCATCCGCGATCCTGGAGCATGAGGCGACAACCTCGCGGCTTTCAGAAGATCAACTCTTCTATTGCCAGCAACGGGGGCTTTCCGAAGAAGAGGCCGTCGCGCTTCTCGTCAATGGTTTCTGCAAGGAAGTCTTGCAGGAACTGCCAATGGAATTTGCTGTTGAAGCGCAAAAGCTTGTCTCCGTCAGTCTTGAAGGGAGTGTTGGGTGATGGCCATTTTTTCTTCTTTGCTGCCTGTTGTTCTGATTGCGCAACTTGTGCCGCAGCCAGAAAACCCGATACCGCCGGCCGGCGGCGCCATTAAGTTCGCGACGCCGCAAGAGACGTCTGATAGCGACAACGCGCTCCCCAGCGCGATGGACGCAGGTTGGAACGGCGAGAAAGTTTGCGAGCCGTTGTTTGAGAACGCAGAGTTGCGCGCCGCGCGCTGCATGTTTGCGCCGGGTATCGGTCATGAACGTCACTATCACCTGCCGCATTGGGGCTACATCGTCGAAGGCGGCGTTATGCAGATCACCGACAAGGATGGAACGCGCGAACAGAAAACGCCCGCCGGCGCCAACTGGTGGTCTGATGGTGTTGCATGGCACGAAGCGTTGAATATCGGTGACACCACCACAGTTTATGTGATCATTGAACCAAAAATTGCGAAAGAAGAGTAATGCTGAATATCGATAATCTCCACGTTACCCTTGGCGGCAACAATATTTTGAGAGGGCTTTCGCTCGCGGTGAAACCCGGCGAAGTGCACGCGATTATGGGGCCGAATGGTTCCGGCAAGTCGACGCTATCTTATACGATCGCCGGACGCGACGGCTATGAGGCTACGGATGGCGCCGTCACGCTTGATGGTGAGAGCATTCTCGATCTCGATCCTAATGAACGAGCGGCCAAGGGGCTGTTTCTTTCGTTCCAGCACCCGATGGAAATTCCCGGTGTGCAGACGATGAATTTCATCCGCACGGCGCTCAACGCTCAACGCAAAGCGCGCGGAGAAGACGAAATTTCGGCGGCTGATTTCATCAAGCTGATCCGCGAGAAAGCAAAGCTCGTGGGTCTTGACGACGCGAAACTGAAACGCCCGTTCAATGTCGGCTTTTCCGGCGGCGAGAAGAAGCGCATGGAAATGCTGCAAATGGCGATGTTCGAGCCGCATTTTGCCATCATGGATGAGACGGATTCAGGTCTCGATATTGATGCGCTGAAAATGGTCGGTGAGGTCGTAAACGCCCTGCGCGGGCCATCTCGCGGGTTTCTTATCATCACGCATTATCAGCGGTTGCTTGAATATATCAAACCCGATCATGTGCATGTGCTGGCAGGCGGCAGGATCGTTAAATCCGGCGGTCCCGGTCTTGCGGCGGAGCTTGAAAAGTCAGGCTACGAACAGTTTGTCGAGGCGGCGTAAGTGTCGACAAAGTTATTCATAAATCCATCTGCGCTTGAGGCTGGCGTTGAGGCCGCCTTTGAGGCCCGGTCAGAGCCAAGCGAGGCCCAAGCGGCGGCTTTTCAACGCTTTGCGAAACTGCGCCTGCCGCATCGGCGCATTGAAGGTTGGAAATGGTCTGACTTCAACGCGGCGTTGCGAAACTTCACGCCGATCAACGAAGACCCTGGCGCCATTGCGATATCGCCCACGGATTTTTCTGCGCTTAACCCCATCGAGTTTCGTATCGTCGATGGGCGCATTCAATTACCTGAAGAAGAAATGCCTGATGGCATGCGCTACGGCGTCATCGATCCGGTGGCGACGATCACCGAACTTGAAACCCATGGCATCGCCACGTTGAATGTCGCCATCACGCGCAAAGCGCTTGGCATCGAAATTCTCGAAGATGCAGCGCCGGAGCGGCCGATCTTGATCCGCCATATCAATTCAGCGGCTGGCTTCTCATTCGCGCAGACCATGATGCGCGTATCATCCAATGCAAAAGCGAAGCTGATCGAAACGTATGAAGGCGAGGGCGCCGGGTTTTATTCGCACCTCTTTCATATGGTGGTCCGGGACGGCGCGACGTTTAATCGGACAGTGCTGCACGAAACCGGCACGGAGAATATCGTTCATTCGATTTGTGCGGCGAAAATTGATGAGGCGGCGCGGTTCGAACAGACCAGTCTCTCCACTGGATCGCGGCTGTCGCGCCATGAAACCATTCTTCATTTCTGGTCGCCCGGATCGACGGCAAAAATCAATTCTGCAGCGCTTTTGGGCGGTGCGTGTCATAATGATTTTACCACGCATGTCCTGCATAAAGAGCGCGGCTGTGAGACACGCCAATTGCACAAGGGTGTCGCCACAGATCGTGGGCGCAATGTGTTTCAGGGCAAGTTTGAGGTTGAACGCGCCGCGCAGAAGACAGACGCGAAGATGACCGCGAATGCGCTGCTCCTGTCAGACATGGCGGAAGCGAACCACAAGCCCGAGCTTGAGATATATGCTGACGATGTCGAATGCGCCCATGGCAGCACCTCCGGCGCACTTGATAAGGATGCGCTGTTTTATCTGCGCCAGCGCGGCCTTTCGGAAAAGCAGGCGCGGACTTTGTTGATTGAAGCGTTTGTCGGCGCGGTGATTGATGAAGTCGAAGATGATGGCGTGCGCAATGTTCTACGAGCTAAAACGCTGGATTGGCTGGAGGCGGTATGAGCGACGGATCTCCCATTATGACGCTTGATGTCGGCGCCCTGCGCGCGGAATTCCCGATCCTTTCGCGCGACGCTTATGGCAAGCGTCTTGTTTATCTCGACAGCGCCGCCTCTGCGCAAAAACCGCGCGCGGTGATCGATGCGATGAGCCATGCGATGGAGCATTCTTATGCGAATGTGCATCGGGGCTTGCATCTCCTTTCCAACGAAGCGACGGCGGCTTTTGAAGAGGCCCGGAAAACCGCTGCCGCTTTTATCAATGCGGCATCGCCTGACGAGATCGTCTTCACCACCGGCGGTACGGACGCCTTCAATCTTGTGTCTTACGCGCTTGGCGTGAACGAGATCGGCGAGGGCGATGAAATCATTCTGTCACTGGCGGAGCACCACTCCAATATTGTGCCATGGCATTTGCTGCGCGAGCGCAAGGGCGCCGTGATCAAATGGCTCGATATTTCCGATGACGGCGAAATTGATCTTGACGTCTATCGTGCGCTCTTCACCAGCAAAACCAAGCTGGTCGCCATCTCGCATATGTCGAATGTGCTGGGGGCGCCGACGCCGGCGAAAGAGCTTGCCAGCATCGCTCATGAGCATGGCGCAAAGATCTTGTTTGACGGGTGTCAGGCGGGCGTGCACGGCGCTGTCGATGTTCGCGATATTGACTGCGACTTCTATGTGATGACCGGGCACAAGCTTTATGGGCCTACGGGTATTGGCGTGCTTTATGGCAAAAAGTCCGTGCTTGAAGGAATGCCGCCTTTTAAGGGCGGCGGTGAAATGATTCATGTCGTCACGACAGAAGCTGTCACTTATAATGATCCACCGCACCGGTTTGAGGCGGGCACGCCGCCAATCCTCGAGGCGATCGGCCTTGGCGCCGCGCTCACCTGGATGAAAGAGAAGGGCGTTGACGCCATTGCTGCTCACGAAGCGCGATTAAAGGATCATGCGCTTGAAGAGTTGGCGAAGTTGAACTTCGTTCGGGTTTACGGACGGGCACCGGGTAAAGCGCCCATCATCGCCTTTACTGTTGACGGCGCGCACCCGCACGATATTTCCGCAATCCTTGACCGCACCGGCGTTGCCGTGCGCGCAGGACATCACTGCGCCCAGCCGTTGATGAAGCGCCTTGGCGTTGACGCGACGGCGCGCGCTTCTTTTGCCGCCTATAACACACATGACGATGTAGAAGCTCTGATTTCAGGGCTTCACAAAACCCATTCAATGCTTAGCTGAGTAGGCCCATGGATAATCAACGCGATATAATTGACGTAAAAACGAGCGAACCGGTGGTTGAGACGCCTCAGGCCGAAACATCCGGCTCGTCCGCGATCCCTGAGGCGGAGCTTGAGCAGATCACGGCGGAAATCATCCGCTCTTTAAAGACGGTCTATGACCCGGAAATTCCGGTTGATATTTATGAGCTGGGCCTCATCTATAAGGTTGATCTGGATGATGATCGGCTGCTGACCGTCGATATGACGTTAACGGCGCCAGGTTGCCCGGTTGCGGGCGAAATGCCCGGCTGGGTTGAAGGCGCCGTGCGCGGCGTCGAGGGCGTCGAAGATGTTAAGGTCAACATGGTATTCGAGCCGCCCTGGACGCCGGAGCGCATGTCTGACGAGGCGAAACTGGAATTAGGATGGCTATGATGGCGAGACCAAGACCAAAAGTTGTAACGTTGACTGATGTCGCCGCGGCGCGGATGAGCGAGATTATGACCGGCGCCGATGAGAACTTTATCGGCGTTAAGATCGGCGTCAAAAACGGCGGCTGCGCCGGCATGGAATATACGATGGATTACGCAACAGAAGCCGGGCCCATCGACGAAGTGGTCGAGGAAAACGGCATCAAGGTGATCATAGATCCAAAGGCGATCCTGTTCCTGATCGGCACCGAGATCGATTTCGTGACGGAGAAATTGTCCCAGCGCTTTGTCTTCAACAATCCAAACCAGACAGACGCCTGCGGCTGCGGCGAAAGCGTAACCATTATTCCGCAGAAGATGGATGCGTGAGTAAGTCCAAACTTGTCATCATCGGGCTTGTCCCGATGATCCAGAGGCGCAGATTCATGCCCACTAACATGATGCTGGATTGCCGGAACAAGTCCGGCAATGACACCTAGCACGATAATGTCTCCAACTTCCTCCCACCTCGACTACCTCAAAGACCTGTTCTCGCCCTTTGGCGAGGTCACGATCCGAAAAATGTTCGGCGGGGCGGGGGTTTATTGCGACGGGCAGATTTTTGCGATCAGCGACGACGATGATGTCTGGCTGAAAGTCGATGATGTCACCCGCGATGAGTTTGAGACGGCGGGGCTTCACCCCTTCGAAGTCGAGATGAACGGCAAGAAAGGGACGATGTCCTATTACAAGCCGCCCGATGATATTTACGATGACGCCGATGAGCTGACCCGCTGGACCACATTGGCGCTTGGCGCCGCTGCCCGCGCAAAAAAGCCAAAGAAGAAACCAGCTAAAAAGAAGTCCAAGAAAACTTAAAAGACTTCACGTTTTCCTGACTGGACATTTTGGCGCGCGTCGCCAAAAGTTCGGGCCGCAAGGCAAAAGAAGGAAGCACCATGGCTGACATCCGTATCTATTATTCTTTTCGCAGTCCGTATTCACGCCTTGGCTTGCATGTTGTTGAGCGCGCCGGGCTCGAGGTTGAGTTGATCCCCTTTACTGGCCCGCCGGATGACGTCGCCTTCAACGATCCGACCGCGAACAAGCTGAAGCTTGCTTATTCTCGGCTGGATGTGGGTCGCATGACGATGCGCATGGGGCTGCCGATTATGCCGCCTAACCCGTTCGATGTTGACCTGACGCCATCCTATAAGGCGGCGATCGCGGCGGATGCCGATGGACACGGAATGGCCTATGCGCTGGCGGTCTCGGATGCGCGCTGGGGCGACGGCAAGAATATCTCTGAGATCGATGTGCTGAAAGAATGCGCCGAAAATATTGGCTGGGACGCAGGCGCGGTTGAAAAGGCCCAAAGCGCCATTTCGGTTGGTAAAAAAATGAAGCAGCATCGCGCGCTGATAAAAGAGGACGGCGTTTTCGGCGTGCCCTTCGGTGTGATGGGCGATTCAAAATATTGGGGTCATGATCGCTTTGACTTGCTCGTTGAAAAAGCAAAATCAACAGCTGTTTAGGCGGCGCCGCTGCGGTTTTCGGATTTCATGTCCTTGAGGCCGGCTTCGTTGATCACCAGGTTACGCCCGGCGTCTTTGGCCGCATAGAGGCATTCATCGGCGCGTTCGATGATCGTTTCCATCGTGTCGCCCTTGCGATGAATGCTGATGCCCATGGACATCGTGATCACGCCGAGATCTTCGTCGGTCCGACGTTTTTTTAGCCGCCTTGATTCAACGGCGAGGCGAATGCGGTCGGCAAGCATATGTGCATTGTCAAGTGACGTACCAGGCAGAACAATAGCGAACTCTTCGCCGCCATAGCGCGCCAGCACATCTTGTCCTTTGACATTTGCGTTCATAACTTCCGCCACCAGGCGCAACACCTGGTCGCCGGTTTGGTGGCCCCATTTGTCGTTGAAACTCTTGAATTTGTCGATATCAGCCAGCACCAGCGCCAGCGGTTCGTCGCCGGCGACGGCTTCGGCCATTTGCTGTTGCAGCGCCTTGTCAAACATCGACCGGTTGGGGATGCCCGTCAGCGAGTCCTTCATCGCCTCGGCCTGGATGTCTTCGACATTGCGCTGAAGCGAGTTAATTTCGCTCACCGAGTCGGCCAGACGATTTTCGAGGACTTCGTTTTCCGAGCGCATATCCTTGGCGACGGTGATAACGCTTTCGAGAAGTTTGCCGACGGCTGGATACTCTTCTGTTGTCTGGCGCAACTGATCGGAAAGACCTGTCAGGGTTTCGGTGTGATCGTTGGCGTTTTCGCCCGATTGTTCGATCACATCATAAACGTCAGAAACTTCTGCGCGGAACCGCGTCACAAGGTCGATGACATCGCGCGACAGATCGGCGTGTTGGATGTGTTCTTTAAAAAGCTGGTCGGCGGCGTCCTGCGTCACCTTGCCGAAGGCGTCTGTCGCAAGCTGGATATCGCGCGAAAGGGCAGGGTTTTTGCCTTCCGCATGCGCGTACCAGACTTCAAAGTTTCTCGGAATCGCGGCCAAGCCGATTTTCTTTAATGCGCCAAGCGCAAGCTCGGCAATACGATGTGTTGGTTCTACACCAGACGCCATGAATTCTTCCCCAGCGCATCATCTGCGACAACAGACGTGAATGATCGGCGTAGACTAGGGGGCGGGCGTAAAGAATAGCTAAATAGGAAACGAAGGCGCCGTCTATTTCGGGCCGCGTGTTAACGAAAGCTTAACCAGCGATCGCGCGCATAATGAAGTCCGGCACATGGTCGCCCATGCCAACGACCGGATCGCCATTCTCGCGTTTTGGTGATTTGGAAGGGGCGCGCTTTCTCCGCGCGGGCGGAGCGTCTGTTGACGTTTCGACTGGCGTTTCATCCGGCGTTTCAACTGAAGCATCGACTGCTATCGTTTCATCGGTTTTCGGTTTTGGCTTTTCACGCCGACGCGGTCGCTTTTCGCGATCGTCTGCTTTGGCTGGTCTGCTGCGACGGTTTGGGCCGCCGGATGTCGGGTTCTTTTCAAAAAAGGCGGAGAGGTCGAGGGCTTTGATTTCTTCTGCACCCGTTGTTTTCAAAATCGCATCATAGTGCTTGCCGTCTGCAGGGGAGACCAGCATAAGGGCAGCGCCTTTTTTGCCGGCGCGGCCGGTCCGGCCAATACGGTGGACATAGTCATCTGCATGGATCGGCACATCATAATTGAAAACGTGACTCACATCAGGAATATCGAGACCGCGGGCGGCGACGTCGGACGCCACAAGAAACTGAATTTCATCATTGCGGAATTTGTCGAGCGTCTCCGTACGGAACGCCTGCGCCAGATCGCCATGGATCGGGCGTGCGTTGAACCCGTGCTTTTGCAGCGACTTGGCGACAACATCGACGGTTGATTTACGGTTGCAAAAGATGATGCCGTTCTTGACGTCTTTATGGTTCAAAATCTCGCGCAGCGCGGCGCGTTTGGCTTTGTCGTCCTTGCCTGGCATGCGGACGATGCGCTGGGTGATTAATTCTGCGGTGGTGGCTGGCTTGGCGACTTCGATGCGTACGGGCGTGTGCAGGAACTGGTCGGTGATGCGCTGAATTTCTGGCGGCATGGTCGCTGAGAAAAAGAGGGTCTGACGGGTCATTGGCGTCAGCTTGAAGATTTTCTCAATGTCAGGAATGAAACCCATATCGAGCATGCGGTCGGCCTCATCGACCACCATCATTTCGATGCCGGTGAGTAATAGCCGGCCGCGTTCAAAATGATCGAGCAACCGGCCGGGCGTTGCAATCAGGACATCGACGCCGCGTGTCAGTTTTGCGTTTTGATCGCCAAAAGAAACGCCGCCGATTAAAAGCGCCATGGAAAGCTTGTGGTTGGCGCCGTATTTTTCGAAATTCTCCGAGACCTGTGCCGCAAGCTCGCGCGTTGGCGCCAGCACAAGGCTGCGCGGCATGCGCGCTTTGGCGCGGCCTTTCGCAAGGCGTTGGATCATCGGCAGGGTAAATGAAGCTGTTTTCCCGGTGCCAGTTTGAGCAATGCCCAAAACGTCTTCGCCTCTCAACGCCGGCGGAATAGCTTCTATTTGGATGGGGGTGGGGGTCTCGTATCCTGATGCTGCAATAGCTTCGAGAAGTTTCGGCTCAAGGCCGAGATCAGCAAACGACATTCGTGCTCCGTGTGTGGTTTTTTGCCGGGCCTTAAAAGGCAGTAATGTCCGGCGTATCGCTTCGGCGGGATAATTTTTGTAACGCCCCGCCCTTCCGCCGTTGGAAGCGATGCGTCCTCAAAAGCAATGATTTACGCGGCAATAAAGCGCTGGCGTCTTATCATGGGGCCCAAAACAGGCCGGTAGCGCGCGCTGCGCTGCAACATTACTTGGCGGCGAAGTAGGACCCTTTGAGCCTAATGTCAATGATTTGGGGGCTTTCGGCGGGTAATTAGGGCAGGGTGTGGCCTCAATCCCTCACTGGGACTGACCAAAATAATTGAATGGCGGCGGGCCTAGGGCAGGGGGCATAAGATCCGCCGCCATTCGCGGATAATCGGTAGATCAAATCCCCCAATCAAGTATCGACCATCCACTATGATAATGTCGCGGCGAGTGTTTTGGTTCCTTCAGATGCAGATTTTCTTGCCCGTGCTTGCGTCATTGCGAATAAAAGGCCTGAAAAAAGCGCCGCGGCTCCTAATGTCGCGTAAAGGCTGCCAATATAGTAAACAGTTGCGGCCTGTTCGATGTCGACCGGGTGGGGGAGGTTGCCGGCGCGAAAGATCACCATGACTTCCTTCCCTGCGCGAAGGGTTCAGGCTCGTGGTGCGCCGCACGCGACAACATTCCCGCCAAGGGCGACTGCTTGCGCATTAAATTCATCTCAAGCGTGTGCTTTATAAAGGATACGTGGAGCCAGAGGTGTGAAATGAAGCCCCAACTTCAAAAGTTATCGAACAGCGTAGCCGCCGCCTTATGATCCCTCTTCGTCATAAATTGAAAAGGAAAGGGATATGAAACAATCAATGGTCGAAATACGCAACGCCAGCGAAAAGGCGGCCTTGCAAATGACATGCTTTTGACGAGAAGAACCGGTTCTTTGGCCCTGCGCGCGTATCAGCCTTATTCTGCTGGCGATGTCGCGACGTTTGTTACCATCTCGAGGCCGTTAGCGATACGTCCGATGACAGGGTGGTCAGCGGGAATGCCGTGGCGCTGCGCAAGATAGGCGATATCATTGTATTCTACGCAAATCTTGCCTTCTTCATCTTCAAAGATCAGCGCTTTCAACGGCAAATCGAGACCGATGGATTGGCTAGCGTTCATTAGCTGGGTGCCGATTGCCGGGTTGCCGAAGATCAACAGCGTTGT
>JAJFGC010000265.1 GCA_021776345.1 Hyphococcus sp.
GCCATGATGGCCCTGATATATAACAAAGGCGCCGTTCAGCTTCTTCGTATCAAACTCATCGGCCCCAAGATTATAAACCACGTCAATCTCGCGGTTTTCGCAGGCGCTGAGAATGCCGCCAAAATCTTTACCGCCTTCACCGGGCAAGAAACCAAGGTCAAGCGCGCCGACCCGCGATGCCGCATTGTGCAGGATGTTAAAGCCGTTCCAGTCATCGCTCACGGCGCCGATAGCGCCGCCAAGCCTGGCCGCCGCGGAGAGAACTGCGTTGCCGTCATCACGGGCAAGTGCGCCGGCGCCAATAATAATGACTGGCCGCTTGGCGTTTTTAAGCGTTTCAAAAAATGCGCCCTCGCCGTTCGCGAGCGCCGCCAGGCTGTCCGGTCCGGCGCCGAGATAATCATAATCGTAAGTAAGATCGAGTTGCTCGCCGATCAGGCCGATCTTAATATCGAGCGCACTGAGCCACGCCTTGCGAATACGCGCATTAACCATTGGCGCTTCAGCGCGCGGATTAGTTCCGATCAGGAGGATTGCGTCCGCCTGTTCAAGATTGGCAATCCCCGTATTGAATAAATAAGAGCGCCGATCGCCCTTGCCGATTTTCGCGCCGTCCTGACGGCAATCCATATGCGGCGTCCCCAATGCCGCCATCAAGTCTTTCAAGGCCTTTACGGCTTCCGTCGGGACCAGATCGCCAACCAAACCAGCGATTTTGTTGCTCGGCGTATTTTTAAGCTTCTCGCCAGCGAGCCTGAGCGCTTCATCCCAGCTTGCTGATTTCAACTTGCCGTCTTTGCGCACATAAGGCCGATCAAGCCGCTGACTTTTCAGACCATCCCAGACGAACCGGGTTTTGTCAGCGATCCATTCCTCGTTGATCCCTTCATGGAGCACCGGGAGGATCCGCAAGACTTCGCGTCCACGCGCATCAACGCGAATGTTCGAACCCACCGCATCCATTGCGTCGATGGTTTCAGTTTTCCGAAGCTCCCATGGCCGCGCGTTAAACGCATAAGGTTTCGATGTCAGGGCGCCGACTGGACAAACATCAATGAGATTTCCGGTAAGCTCTGACTCCACCGCCTTCTCAAGATAGGTGGTGATCTCCGCATTCTCGCCGCGATTAACGAGGCCCAAATCGTCAACGCCCGCAATCTCCGTCGCAAAACGGACACAGCGCGTGCATTGAATGCACCGGGTCATGATCGTCTTGATCAATGGGCCCATATATTTTTCTTCAACAGCGCGTTTGTTTTCTTGATAACGCGATCCGTCGCGGCCATAGGCCATTGCCTGATCCTGAAGATCGCACTCGCCGCCCTGATCGCAGATCGGGCAATCGAGCGGATGGTTGATCAGCAAAAATTCCATCACGCCTTCGCGCGCCTTTTTCACCATTGGCGTATTGGTGAAAAGTTCCGGGGGCTGTCCATCCGGTCCGGGGCGAAGATCCTTGACGTTCTGAGCACAGGAGGCAACGGGTTTGGGCGGCCCGCCCTTCACCTCAATCAGACACATGCGGCAATTGCCAGCGACGGAAAGACGCTCGTGATAGCAAAACCGCGGGATTTCTTCCCCAGCGGCTTCACATGCCTGTAACAGGGTCAACTCGGGGGCTACTTCAATTTCCCGGTCGTTGACTTTGATGACGCGTTTGTCGCTCATTGGTCGATGCTTCCCATGTCTGATCGGTCGATCTTGGCGCGTGGTGTAGCGCCATTTCGGGCCGCTTTCCAGCGTCGCCGGCGCGGCATTTCACACTTTGGGCAACCCGTCATATCGCCGCCGCTGTTACTGGGCGGCAGGCGTCCCTACACGCGCCTCGATCTTGGTGAGTATCGCGCGCATTTCTTCAAGCAGCCTATCGCGCCGTTGATCAGATGAGGTAGCTGCTTCCTGGGTGATGTTCAGCCGATAGACAATCGTCGATGTCCGCTGAAACTCCTGATGGATGACGTCTAACCGATCTTCGAGTGTGGTCAATAACGCCAGGGCTTTGGCTTGTCTGGCCTCTAGCTGCGCCAGTCTTTTATCGAGTGATGATCCCTTATCCGTCATTCAACGCCTCCGTCTGCTTGAAATTTCCATTTAATCGTTTAAGGTTGGGTTTTTCACAACATTTTTCGCAATTTATTGTGATTTTATCAATCGCTTTTCAACCCGCAGCCTTTCAATTTTCCCTTATGGAGCGAGAAATTGCCTGGATTAAAACCGCGCTGAACCGAGACCGGAAGAAGACCCAAACCGGCTTGGCGGCTGCCCTAAATCTGGATAAATCAGCCGTATCAAGGCTTTTGCGCGGTGAGCGGCGGCTCAAATTTTCTGAGGCGACACTTGCTGCTAGCTATCTTGGGATTCATCCGCCCGGCGGCTTTGCTGAGGAACACGAAGCTTTTATTCATGCCAGCCAATTTGGTCAGAACGAAACCGCATTAGCCCCCCTTTTTGAAGTTACAATTGCAGCCACTGGCGCTTGGCGGCTTGACCGCAAAAGCATTATCGAGAGACGACCACGCAGCCCGATGATGACGGCCGTCCCTTCCGCCTTTGGTTTTTATGTTCCCAACAACATTATGGCACCGCGGTTTAAGCTTGGCGAAGTCGCCTGGGTCAATCCGGCACGCCCCGTGGCGCCAGGCGACGATGCATTGCTGATCTCCACGCAGAGTGACGACAGTCCATGCGACGTTGTTCTATGCGAGTTGAGCGATATTGAAGACACGCAATTTGTCGTTTTTCAGCATAATGGCGCCGACAACACTCGCTTTGCCCGCACTAATTGGAACGCCTTACATATTTTCGCCAGACGCTAAGGCGCCTCGCTTCATAATAAATTCAGGGTCTGCGTGGTTGCCGACCATGAAGAAATAGTCGTGAACCTTTTCAAAGCCGTAGCGCCGATAGAGCCGTTGTGCGCCATGGTTATGCGCATAAACACTCAAGTAAATTTCATCGAAATTCTCCTCAAGCCACACAAGCGCGCCATCAAGGAGACGTTTTCCGAGACCCTCGCCACGAGCAGCCTCGCACACATATAGCCGTGTCAGTTCGCCCGCATTATCTTCAAGCTCCGGCGCCGGTAATCCGCACGGTCCAGCAACTGCATAACCGATCGGTTGTTTCATCGCGTCTGTTGCAAGCCATACCGCAAAGTCCTTATTGGCAATAAGTGTGCGATAACAATCAACCGAATGCTTCTGCGTCAGAAACAATTCGAGATCTTGGCGCTGATAGAGATGACCAAACGTGTCAGCAAAAGTACGTGAGCCCACTGCCGACAATAACTTAGCATCACTCAAGTCAACACATCTTGAAATGACCGTCGCTTCTCTCTCCGCCATTTTGCCTTGCTCACAAATAACAAACGCCCGGCGCACAAATGGCCGGGCGTTTGATGGTATCAGTAGACAGGCGTTTTTTAAAGAACGCGCTCTTTAAGGTCTTTCGCAACACGGAAGGCGACTTTCTTCGACGCCTTGATACGAATGCGCTCGCCTGTTGCCGGGTTGCGGCCCCAGCGCGCAGCACGCTTGCGAACCACCATAATGCCAAGACCAGAAATGCGAAGACGCTTGCCTTTTTTCAGGTAGCCGCCCATGCGGTCGATGAAATCATTGAGGATTTCTTCGGTCTGTTTTTTCGGCATTTCATGCGCTTCGGACAATTCAGCCGCGAGGTGCTTCAATGTCAGCGTATCCGGCAGCGCTTTTTTAGTAGCAGCTTTTTTCTTTGCTGGCGCTTTCTTTGCTGGCGCTTTTTTCGCTGGCGCTTTTTTCTTTGCCGGGGCTTTTTTCTTTGCCGGGGCTTTTTTTGCAGTGTTACGTTTTACGGCCATCAGATTGGTCCTTTGTTGTATTCGACTTATTTAACGCCCGGGGCCAACAACAATCTTACTTATCGCTGCGGCACAAGCACTTTCGCAAGGTTCGCACAGAACAGATTCGGGGCTTAAGTGCAATCAAAAGCTTAATCAATGATCAACATCGCCATCACGGCCCGGGTCAGATATGCCCTCGAAACAGCAATAAGTTACTGGGAATGATCCCGGCAATAAGGAAAATCACTTACTCTGCAGCAACGCCAGCCATAGAAACCACCCCACGATCAGCGCGATAGGTGTTGATCCGCTCTTCGATTTCACCGCGGAAATGTCGGATCAGCCCCTGCACCGGCCACGCTGCCGCGTCGCCAAGGGCGCAAATCGTATGCCCCTCGATCTGGGTTGAAACCTCGAGGAGTTTGTCGATTTCTCCGGTTGTGGAATTGCCTTCCGCCATTCGCTCAAGCACGCGCCACATCCACCCCGTTCCCTCGCGGCAGGGCGTGCACTGACCGCAGCTTTCATGTTTATAGAAATAGCTGATGCGGCTGATCGCACGGACAACATCCGTTGACTTGTCCATCACAATCACTGCCGCCGTGCCGAG
>JAJFGC010000266.1 GCA_021776345.1 Hyphococcus sp.
ATTATTCTCATCTGCTCGACAGTTATTTATACAGTCGTCACCTGGCTCGAGGCGCCAGGGCTGACAACGGCTCGAATCGCCGGTCTCGCCGCGGGGTGCATTTTTGCGGGTTTGATTTTCGTTGAACAGAAAATTTCAAACCTTCGCATCTCTGGCAGCCTATTTGTTTTCGCTCTCATAGCCGTCGTATTATTCATGTCTTGCCGAAATGGCGGGTTGACGGCGCCAACGACCCCATTTCTTCTTGCGGCGCCGATTGCCGCCGGCCTGTTTATCGAAAGGCGCGCTGCCTGGCTAGTTTCGGGACTAGTTGCGGCAGCACTAACCTATTTGTTGCTCCAAACCATCAACGGTTCCGCGACGCCTTCACCGCACTCAGGCACCCAGTTGATGTATATGCGGTTTTCCGGGTTACTGGTTGCGGTGATTTGTGTAACCGCGATCACTCTTGGCCATAGTAAAATCACAGCGAAAACTGTTGCCTTGCTAGAAGGGGAAATCGCGCATCGTAAAATATCTGAAAATGTCATTGCGGCAAAATCTCATGAATATGACCTTCTATTTGAAAATTTCCCGGCAAGGATGTGGCTCAAGGACGATAAGAATACGATCGTGCGGCTGAATAGTGCTGCAGCCAGCTCTATGGGCCTCAGCATTGAAGACGCTGAAGGCGTTAACACCGCCGATATTTTTCCGGAAATGGCGGAAAAATATCTTCGAGACGATCTTGATGTTATCGAAACCGGCGCTCCTAGGCTTGGGATTATTGAGAAATACACGCCTATCACCGGCGAAACTGGGTGGTCGCGCACCGATAAGGCGCCATTTGTTGACCCCAAAACCGGCGAGAAGTTTGTCATCGTTTCCGCGATCGATGTCACCCCTCGCATTGAGGCGGAACAAGCGCTCAAAAAAAGCGAGTTGCGCTTCGCTACAGCAGCCAAGGGCTCCAGTGTTGGCATATGGGACTGGGATATCGTGGAAGACGTCGCATACTGGACGCCGCGCCAATATGAAATGCTTGGGTATGATGACCAGGAGTTCCCGGTAAGCCTCAAATCATTTGAGACATTGCTCCATGCGGATGATGTCGCGCCGACGTTGGAAGCGATCGACGCACATCTCAAAGGAAAAATACCCTTCCACATAGAATACCGCCTACAACACAAAACAGGGGGCTATCGCTGGTTTCTCGGCACGGGGCAGGCGATCTGGGATGAAGATGGCATCGCCCATCGCATGATCGGATCGACCATGGATATTCATGACAAAAAACTCGCCGAGGAAGCGCTCGAGGCGAAGGCCGAAGCGCTTCAACAGTCGAACAAGGAACTTGAACAATTTGCGCGCATTGCGTCTCACGACATGAAAGCGCCTTTGCGCGGCATCCGCAATGTCGCAGACTGGCTGGAGCAAGACCTCGAAAACGTCATTGATGAGCAGTCCAGCGAAAATCTGCAGCTGATGAAAAGCCGTATCGACCGGCTTGAACAACTTCTTGACGATCTTTTGGCCTACGCGCGCATCGACACGGCCGGCGACATCAAAGAAGTTGATATCGTCCAACTGGCCGGCGACGCTTTTGAGCTGGTCACGCAAAGTGGATTTCAGCTCAATCTCGATCAGGACCTGCCGGTGTTTAACACCGAGCACGCGCCGCTTGAGTTGGTCTTCCGCAATCTCTTCGAAAACGCCGTCAAACATCATGATCGAGAGGCCGGTGAAATCACCGTGGGCGTCCGGGACCTCGGCAATTTGTTCGAATTTAAAATTGAAGATGACGGGCCCGGTATTCCGGAAATTCACAAAGATCGCGTGTTTGAGATGTTTACCAAACTCCAGTCCCAGGATGAGGTCGCCGGCAGCGGCATGGGCTTGTCGACGGTCAAAAAGGTCATTAACGCCCATGGCGGTGAAATCAGGGTGGTATCCAGCCCCGAAGCGCGACGGGGGGCTGCCTTTTTCTTTACCTGGCCAAAGACCTTGGCGGCGGAAAAGGCCAAAGCGCCTCAGGCTGACGGAGAGGACCTCAAAGCCGCCGGTTAGGATTGCCTGAAGCCGCTTGACGACAGGCCTTTCGCGGGCTAGAGACCCGCTTCCTATAAAAAACCGGACGCACGAAGCCGGGGCAAAAAAGGACGTATGGGCGCGAAATAGCGCCTGATGAGGTCGAACATGTACGCAGTCGTGAAGACTGGCGGTAAGCAATACCGCGTTTCCAAAGACGATATTATGCACGTTGAGCGCCTTGAGGGCGATGCGGGCGATATTGTGACGCTGCCCGAGGTTCTGATGATCGGCGATGGCGGCAATGTTCAGGTCGGCGAGCCGACCATTTCCGGCGCCTCTGTGGCCGCCGAAATCGTTGAACAGGGCCGCGCCCGCAAGATCATCATCTTCAAGAAGCGCCGCCGGCAGAATTATCGCCGGAAAAAGGGCCATCGTCAGCATTTCACAATGCTGAAAGTCACTGACATTCTGACTGACGGCGCCAAGCCGAAAAAAGCGGTGAAGAAAGCTGCGCCGAAGAAAGAAGAGCCGAAAGCTGAGGCAGCCCCAGCTAAAGCAGCCAAGGCTGAAGCAAAGGCTGCGCCGAAAAAAGCCGCCGTTAAAGCCGACGACCTGAAATTGCTTTCCGGCATCGGTCCTGTCCTTGAGCAGAAGCTTATCGACGCCGGCGTCACGTCTTTCGCCCAGATCGCTAAGTGGAAAGCTAAAGATATCGAAGAATTCGACGAGAAATTGTCGTTTAAAGGCCGGATCGAACGCGAAGGCTGGGTAGACCAAGCGAAAGAACTCGCCAAAGGCGAGAAGGAGTAAGAGATGGCGCATAAAAAAGCAGGCGGCTCGTCCCGTAACGGCCGCGATTCCGCAGGCCGACGCCTCGGCGTAAAAAAATATGGCGGCGAACTCGTCATCCCTGGCAACATTATCGTGCGCCAGCGCGGCACGAAGTTTCACCCCGGCGACAATATCGGCATGGGCAAGGATCATACGCTGTTCGCCAAATCCGCCGGACGGGTTCAGTTTGCAACCAAACGCGGCGGCCGCAATTTCGTTTCTATTCTTCCAGAAAACGACTAATAGCGCCGAACATTGCGGCGCGCTTCGCGCCTGCCACAAAACAGTTTGAAAAGGGAAGGCGTCTCGCCTTCCCTTTTCTTTTGAACCGGGGTCAATATTTCGAACCGTCAGGAGCGTCAGATGACCATCATCACAACCAAACGCCTCGTGTTGCGGCCGATTGAAAAAAGCGACGCCTCGCGGTTTGCCGTTCTTTGCCGCGATATCGATATCGCACGGGGCACGGCGCGCATCCCTCACCCTTATACATGTGAGGACGCCGATCTGTTCGTCAATCACTTGATCAAAGGACGGCTGGACGAAAACGAATTCGCCTTCGCTGTCTGCCTTGATGGCGAAATTATCGCTTGCGCCGGGACAATGAACACCGGTGATGGGACATGGGAAATCGGCTATTGGGTCGGCGCCGACTATCGCGGGCAAGGTGTCGCCAGCGAGGCTGCTGACGCGATTACGCAGTTTTCCATCCGCCACCTGCGCGCGAGCCAGGTCACTGCCGGGTATTTTTTTGACAACCCGGCGTCTGCGCGTGTTCTTGAAAATCTCGGCTTTCGCGACACGGGGGAAACGACGATGATTTTCTCGCGCGGGCGCAACGCCGAAGTTAAGTCCGTGCGCCTTTCCCTGGCGATTGATAAATTTACCGGCCGGCCCGGCGTCACCATAGCATGACCGCCTGGGGCTGGCGGTCATGCTATCGCACGCCGACGCCCACAGCCTTCTATTGTCTATTTCAACCGATGCCCTCGCCATCTTAGATCAACCCTTCCTTCGCCTTGTTGGATGCCGAACTTGAGGGATGATAAGGCCGCCGGACGGGTGGTCGATAACCTTCGACCAAATATGGGATTTATTGAAGGATACCCTCTCTGGGTTGTGTTTGCGCAAAGCCGCTCAACTGCCCCGGCTCCCCGCCCCCGCCGCCTGCACACCCGCATTGCGTGTGCGCTGGCTGCGATCTAGATTGAGGCTCAACTTCACAACTGAAAGCCCGCCCATGACGGTTATCACCGAATTTCAGGTCCATAAGGACAATCTCGAGGAAACACACCTTGAAGAGCGCAAGGCGCCGCCGCTCGGCGATGGCGAGGTTACCGCCAAAGTCGATCGGTTTGCTTTTACGGCCAATAACGTCACCTACGGTGTTGTCGGCGAACGCATTGGCTATTGGAAATTCTTTCCAGTCGAGGACGAAGGATGGGGGATCATTCCGGTCTGGGGGTTCGCGGATGTTGTCGAATCCAACCATGCCGATATTGCCGTTGGTGAACGCCTTTACGGTTATTGGCCGATGGCGAGCCATCTCATCATGGCGCCGGGCAAAATCAAACAAGGACGCCTGATGGACGTGGCGCCCAGGCGGGCGGAACTGCCGCCTGTCTATAACAGCTACCAGCGTGTCAATCATGAGACCGCTTATGACAGTGAGATGGACGATGACCGCATGGTGCTCTACCCGCTGTATGCGACGTCCTTCTGCATTTATGATTTCCTCAAAGACAATGATTGGTTTGGCGCTGCTCAGGTGATTATTCTCTCGGCCTCGAGCAAAACCGCGATCGGCACTGCCTACGCCATCAAAGACGATGAGGCGGCGCCCAAGGTCGTTGGCGTCACCTCACAGCGCAACAAAAGCGACGTCGACGCGCTCGCATTATATGACGAGGTTTACACCTACGATGCGCTCGAAACGATTGACGCGGGTACGCCCGCCGTTATCGTCGATATGTCCGGCAATGGCGATGTGCTCGGGCGCCTGCACAAACATCTCGGCGACAACATGAAATATACGTCAAATGTCGGCGTCACCCATTTTGACGCTAACGGCATGGGGCCAGATTTTATTCGAGAGCGCAGCGCCATGTTTTTTGCGCCGAGTCACATTCAAAAACGCACCACAGACTGGGGCCCAGGCGAGTTTGAAAAGCGCGCGACAATGTTCTGGCATCAGGCAGCGCTGAAAAGCCGGACATGGATGAACATCAAATCAGCCGCCGGCGCGGAAGCGGTCGAAACCGCCTATCGCGATGTGCTGGCGGCGAAAACTCCGGCGAACGCCGCCTGGGTTGTAGGCTTTTGACGCGCCTCAAACATTGCTAACGCATAGCCTTGTAAACACATTCAACCTCACGTTTTACATTTTAATGAGGTGACGTACATGAACGACCAACTCATCATGACCACCCGCGTCGATGGCGTCGAAACAGTGACACTCAATCGCCCCGATGCGCTTAATGCTTTCACTCCAGAGCTTCTCACGGGTCTGATTGCTGTGATTGACGCTGCGAGTACGGATAAGACATGCGGCTGTATTATCCTGGAAGGTGCGGGCCGTGCTTTTTCCGCCGGTGTCGACTTAAAGCTCCTGCAATCGGCGACGTTTTCTGCCGGTAAAGTCGATAATATTTTCGGCGATACCGCATTTGCTGCGGCTGACAAACTACGTCTTTGTCCCCTTCCTGTGATCGCCAAAGTGCACGGCTTTTGTTTTACCGGCGCGCTTGAAATCGCCCTCCATTGCGATTTTATTTTGACGACAAGAGATACGAAGTTCGGCGACACTCATGCGAAATGGGGCCTTCGCCCCAGCTGGGGAATGAGCCAAAACCTTGCCCGCGCAGTGGGCGTGAGGCGCGCACGGGAGCTATCCTTTACTGCCGCAAGCTTTGACGGCGTCGATGCGACAGCGTGGGGTCTTGCAAACGCCGCCTTTGCCGACAAGGCGGCTCTTGATGCGCAAACGCTTGCGCGTGCGAAAGCGATCGCTGCTGGCAGCCGAGGCGCGCTCGCTGCTTACAAAGACCTTTATCGTTTGCATGAGGAGAGCCGCGCCCTCGAAGAGGCGCTCGATGAAGAGGTCGCACGCGACTATCCTGAGATTACCGATACGAAAGCGCGCCTTGAAGGATTTGGCAAGTGAGCAACACAGAACCAGACGCCCGGCCACGCCTAATCGTCGATATCGTTTCCGACCCGGTTTGCCCGTGGTGTTATGTTGGGCTCAAAGCGTTTCAGCATGCACGCGATCGCATCAGCAATGAGTTTCAGGTATTGCCGCGCATCCGCGCCTATCAACTCAATCCCGACACGCCGCAAGGCGGCGTCGATCGCGAAGCCTATTACGCCAAAAAGTTTCCCGATGAAGCCCAACGCGAGCAAATGATTATGGCGCTCAAAGCCGCCGCCGCCGGCGCCGGTTTTAAATTCGACCCGCTTCTGCCAAAGCACCTCCCCAACACCCGCAAAGCCCATCAACTTATTCGCCTTGCGCATTTCGATGGCGCACAGGAACGCGTCGCGGAAAAACTCTATAGCGCCTATTGGGATCATGGCGCAGACATTGGCGATGAGGATGTACTTATTGCCATTGCCGAAGAGGGCGGGCTCGATCCGACCAACGCCAAAGCCGATCTCGCTAACCCCAAAAGCGCCAATGAGGTGCTTGCGGAAGCCTCCGCCTTTCGTCAGGCAGGCGTCAATGGCGTGCCGACCTATATCGTCAATGAACGCACGGGGTTTTCCGGCGCTATGCCGCCCATACGTATGGCGGACGCGCTGAAACAGGCGGCGCAAGCGGCATAAAATCTTAGGAAAATAACAAGACGGATGGCTATAATAGCTGGATGGCTCGCATTTTTCTCTTTGTCCTGTTTATTGTCGCCGCCTCCGCCCCGGCAGAACTGATCGCTGGCGACAGCGTGGACAGTGCGAGCGAAATTCGCCGCGCGCTGGGCGCGCAAAAAGGCGATGATCTCGTCGTCATCAGCGCCGGCGAATATGATATAGGTGAGATCAAAATCCGCCGCAGTCTGACCATCATCGGCGCTGGCGAAGTTGTCTTCTATTCATCTGGCGATGTTGAGAAAGGCCTGCTTAATCCGCTGCCGGGCGTTTCGATGCGTATAGAAAACATCACCCTGAAAGGCGCCCGCTCCCCCGACCTCAACGGCGCCGGCATTCGCCATGACGGCGCGCATTTGACCGTCATCGGCTGTAATTTTATCGGCAATGAAAACGGTATCCTTTCAACTGGAAGCGACACCGGCAAGATCGGCGTTCACGGGTCTAACTTTGTCAATAATGGCCATGGCGATGGGTACTCCCATGGGATTTATGCGGTGCGCGGGGCATCGCTGGAAGTTTTCGCCAGCAGATTTACCGGCACAAAAATCGGTCATCATATTAAATCGCTGACCGAAAAAACCGAGATCCGGTTATCTGTTCTGGATGATGCCGCCGGGCGTTCAAGCTATGCCGTTGATGTTTCCAAAGGCGGCGACGTCATCATCAGCGACAACACTATCATTCAGTCCGTCGACGGCGACAACGCGACAATCATCAATTATGACTTAAGCCGGGGCGGCGACCCTGCCGGGCTGAAGATCGTCAATAACCATATTATCAACTATCACGCGAACGGCGCCTTGCTGCGAAAAGACGCGCCGCTAGCGCCTGAAATCAACGGCAATGTCATTGTCAATCAAGGTCGCGGCAAACTTGCAATTCCGTAATCTGAATCAAGTAAAAGCCTAGTCGATTGCGACAATTTCATTAAAATCTTATGGGCTGACAGCGCTTGACGACACCATCATTGCCCGCTTTATTGCCAAGGGCGCGACTTTGTTTTGGCCGACCTTGACGAGACTTGCCTGCGGCCAGCCACTTGAAGATCCCAAGACATGGTTGCCTTCCGCGGCGCCCCTACGCGTCGTCTATAGCCATCATAGGAGATCTTGAATAATGGCATCAGGTACAGTGAAGTGGTTTAATGCAACCAAAGGGTTCGGTTTTATTGAGCCCGACGAAGGCGGCAACGATGTCTTTGTACACGTCACTGCGGTCCAGGCAGCCGGCCTGCAGGGACTAAACGAAGGTCAGCGAGTTTCATACGAAATCGTTGAACAACGCGGTAAATCATCAGCCGGAAATTTGAAAGTCGAATAAACCGACATAATCCTAATTAAACTTGTGAAGAGCGCCGCGTGGCAACACGACGAGCGCTCTTTTTTTTAAATTTGAGCTTGGACTAGTTGGGCACCCTATGTCGACGGCCTCTGCCGGCATGATGGCGTGTATCCACCTCAGTTTTTTGACAGGAAAGGCGCGCCGAAGCGGGTGAAAAACAGTACTGGTCGGTAGTGAGAGAGTTGGAATACCGCTTTCGTTGCTCGGATTGGCTAAACTTAAGCCGGTATGATCGTCCATTATTCGCCGACAAAAGACACTACTCACGCAGAAGATTGACGTCTACCTTAGATGAACTTTTGGCGCAGACTGATCGAATGTCTCGTTTGGGTCGGTCCAACAATTGCGTACTTGACTTAAAAAAATGTCCACAGCGCTGTGTAGGGCGACAAGTACGCTTATATGTTGGTATTGTCTCCGCAACGGTGACCCTGGAATTTTGGTTTACCGTTTGCATCAAATGCCATTTTGACGGTCATATGTCCGGAGGTCTTGTGTAAGGCCTCTTTTATAGGGCGAAATCCGTACCTGTCATAGAATTTACGTCCGATAGAATTTTCCTTGAAGACTTCCAGCGTGACTGAGCCCTTCTCCCGAACCGCGAAGTCCATAAGTTCCCGGCCAATGCCTTTGCCATAATGGTCGGGCGAAAGAAAAATTGCGCCAACCTCATTTTCGATGAGCGCAATGAAACCGATCACTTCACTATCGGCCTCCTTCACCCATGTTTCGGCAAATTGTGGATAGACGTACTAGACAGAGCGCTTCTGTTGCCGGGTTAGGCCATCGGGATTTTCACAGCTCAGTGCTGAAACAATTGCCTCTCGCAAATCTATGTTGGAAATACGGGATTTTAGATACCTTCCAACCACACAGTCAGGATATACATCTCCCGACACATCCTCGATAGAATAAATGATGACCGGCGGCTTACCTTCTCGTTTGGAAATATATTCGATCACATCCGCGCCGTTTTGAGATCCAAGAATTAAGTCAACTACAGCCAAATCAAATGCAACTTCTTTAAGGCGCGCCGTGGCAGCCGTAACTGTTTGCACGACTTCGACTTCAGCAACATCGCTCAGAATATGCTGAAATATAGCCGCGCTGTCCGCATCATCTTCGACATGCAAGATGCGCCAAGATAATGCTCCGCTTACAGCGTTAGATTTGGAATCATCAGTCTCAACTTTCCTGCATTCACCTCCATGCAGCCTTTTTAGAACGACTGTGAAAGTTGTGCCGTGACCAACTTTACTCTCAACCTCTAGCGTTCCGTCATGCGCGCGAACAATTGCATTTGATATGGACAATCCCAAACCCGTGCCGTCTTTGGCGCGGTTAGACGCGCCATCGAGCTGTACAAATTTTTCAAATACATTCCCGAGCTTATCCGTTGGAATTCCGGGACCATTGTCGCTCACGCCGATATAAACATGCTCAGCATCGGCCCATGATCGAACTTTGATTTTTCCATCGTCTTGCGTAAATTTCGCCGCATTTGAAATCAGGTTGGTAAGCACCTGGATAATCCGATCCGAATCACCATTCGTGACAATCAATTCCGTTTCATCGACGAACGATATTTCTGCATTTTGGATACGCACAAAACTGTCGTTTTGCCGAATGGCTTCATGGATTGTCTCGCTAACCTGAACTGGTCTCATTACAAGTTTCAGTTTTTCAGCCTCCAGTTTTTCAATATCAAGAATGTCATTGATGAGGCGCACAAGCCTTCGGCCATTGGACGTCGCGATACCTAGTAGTTCACCCGCTTTTGGCGACATCTCGCCAAATTTGTTGGAGCGCACCAATTCCAGCGCGCCAATGATGGACGTCATTGGCGTTCGCAACTCATGTGATACGGTTGATATGAATTCACTTTTAAGCGACTCGGCCTTTTTCCGTTCATGAATGTCCATGATAGAGCCGATCATTCGCATTGGAACGCCAGCTTCATCCCAAACGGCCTGACCGGTGCCCAGGAACCACCGATATTCCTCATTTTTGCAACGCAGCCGGTACTCCACACGAAAGCGACTTTCTTTAGCCAAATGCGCATCCACTGCGGCAAAAGTGTTCGCGTGATCGTCCGGGTGTAACAAATTGGTGAATTGTGTAAGGCTTGGTTCGAACTCCTGTGGAGCATAGCCGAGCAATTCGTAGAAGTGGTCTGACCAGTACTGTTTTTCTTTTCCTACGTCGTGCCAGTCCCAAATGCCGACGCTTGAACCCTGCGCGGCGAGCGCGAACCGCACTTCGCTCTGACGTAAGGACTGCATGTTTCGATCGCGCCCGATCTCATAACCGATCCATTGCGCGACTAGTTCGATCAGTTTGTACTCCACTTTTGAAAATGATTTTGCGCGCGGACTGGCCGATGAAAAATTCAACGTGCCGTACCGTTCACCTTCGACAAAAATTGGTGCACCGATATAGGCCTCTAATTTGAACTTGGAATAGCAGGGGTGCGTGTTTATTTCGCTTTCACCGACGCAATGGAAGCCACGTGGGCCATCGGCGAAATACACGTGGGAGCAGTAGGTGTGGCTATAATCGAAATGGTCGCCAGCTTTCACTTCATTGTTCCGAGCCAGAACGTGCTCGACATAATAGTCGTCCTGTTGAATTCGGCTTATCAATCCGAACTCAAGCCCGAAATAATCGGCCAGCATTGTGAGAACCGATTCAAACTTAGCTGCTGCATCATTGCTCTGATCCAACAGCGTATCCCAGATGACGAGCCGAAGTTTTTCAGCTTTTGATTCCTCTGTAACATCAAAATATGTACCGGTTAGTGACAGCGGAACACCTTCCGAGTCACACAAAACATCGCCTCTTGATTCGATAAAAACATACTCCCCAGAAGCAGCAAGCATTCGAAATACGATAGAAAACGGCGTGCCTTCAAGGGCAGACTTCTCCATCGCAGACTTGACGCTTTTCACATCATCGGGATGGATACGACTCTCAACGAACGCGCCCTCTGTTTCGCCGGAATCATTCTGGGTTCTAAGGATATCGTGAATGATCCCAGACCAAGAGAGTGTTTGAGAGCCGATAGAGTACTCCCACACGCCCACGCCAGCGCTTGCAAGCGCCGTGTCGTGCTGGCGCTTTAGCAACTGAAGTTTCGCGCTGTGGCTCTGTTGTATGGCTGATTGTTCGAGAAGTTTGTCTCGCGCCTGGCTGAGTTGTGAAAGCGAAGACTGCACCAGTTTTTCGTAGGACATTGCAATGAACATGATGGCAATGGCGGTCAGAAAGACTGAAGATGTGAACAGGGCACGCAATTGCTCGGCCGAATGTGGTGAATTTCCCGCCATCCCATTCGTCGTTGATAGGTATAGAAACGCCAAAGCTGAACCGACGGCGATCGCCGAAATTATACCTGCCGTCCTGCCGATCAGAATCATCGCAGCCAGAGGCAAAAGCGTCAGAAAAGACATTGTCGGCGCCGGCGTTCCTCCGTTTTTCAACGCAGAAAATACGATGACCACGTACGTCGCAATGAGAAAAATGGTCGACGCGAACTGACGCTTTCCGGTCAAGCGATAGACAACGGGCGACGCGATAAAGAAAACAAGCGCGACGATGCCGCCAATTCTTGCCGCGGTCATACCCGGAGCGGAGCCCTGCATGAAGAATGTTTGAATAACATCCACCACGATAAAAACAGCCGAAACCAAATAAAGCGCATTGCCGCGTATGCCGCTCAGTGCAGCCATAGTTGTTCCGTCCGCCGGATCGGCTTTTTCATGAGTCATGGAGCTTCATCCGTCGCAAGATTGTTCGGCCTCTAACCAGGCGAAATATTATATCCGGTGACAGGTAATTAGTGATTAACTGCAGCGCATGAGGATGTGTTCATCGACGGCGAATTGAACCATGTCACAGGTGTTTATCGTGATCTGCAGATGGCAGTTCTGGCGCTTTTGCGTCAGCTTGCTCAGCTGCCGAAAAGTTTTTTAGATTGCGTCCTTCGCTTGGCCGCTCTCCGCGTTTGCATGGTCATCGGGCCCAATGGAATTCTCGCAGCTTTTTTCAGCACATCATACAGAGTTTCAAATTCCAGCGGCTTATGTAAATAGGCGATAACGCCTTCCTGTCTGCGAATCCTCATCACTAGATCATTGTCTTCGAGCGAACCCTCTAAGGTTTTACCAGTGAGAACGATCACCGGAATCTCCTTTGTTGCAAATGAATTTCTCAGGCGTTGAATAAAATACAACCCGGAGCCGTCAGGCATCATGTAGTCTGAAATAATGACGTCTGGTTTCTCTTGCAGTGCTTTTGCAAAACCATCCTGCGATCCGCCGGCGCTGATGAAGCGCAGACCAACGGCTTCGCATTGGATTTTCAGTGCATTCAAAATGTCAGCATCGTCGTCCACCGCAAGCAGTGTAGCCTGACTGGCGTCACTCTGGCGTGCTTCGGCCCGAATCCTGCGCGGCGCCGCAGTAGTTTGAGCCTGCGTGTCCAGTTTCAACAAGGACTTGACCGCCTCACTCAAGTTTTCCCAGGTTTTTGCGTCTTTTAACACGTACCCTGCGCCAAGTGCGGCGCAACGAGAAGCGACTCTTTCGTCAGCCATCCCCGTCAAAAACAACATCGGTATATGTCGATATTGTTCATGGGCTTGGATTTTCTTGAAGACAGTGAACCCGTTCGCAGCCGGCATATCAATATCCAACACAATTAGGTCAGGCGGGTCGCTATAAATACTCGTGACCGCGTCGATCCCGTCAACCACGGTACGCACTTCAAGGTCCATCGCCTCACATCGACGCTTAAGCGCTTTGAGCAGCAATGGATCGTCGTCCGCGATCAGTATTTTCTTTTTTGGGTTCATAGAGGAGCTCGGAAACTTCGCGAATTCCTCCAATAATAGCTAGGCACACGTTAATTGTCGGTTATGGATAACGCGATATCTGCGCCGGCCGTTAACGTATTAGAAACAATTTCTCGCGGAATCTGGTTAGCTGGCCAATTCTGTCGCGAGCTCTTCATGTTCGAATTCAGTATTGAATGCTGCGGCAAACTCGACATAACCAGTCTCTATATGCCATACGCCGCAGAGGTTGATTTCGGGCATCGTGCTAGCGGCGCGATCTTGTGTTCGTAGTGCTTTCAGCAACACGTCGTGCAACTGCATTGAAACCACTTCGGTAGAAGCGCCCTGCATTGCGAGAACAATCAACCAGCGTTGCGACGTCGTCCGAAAAACAAGATCTGTGGTGCGGATTGCGCCATGTAGCGCGCTGTCGATGAGGTCAAGATGTTTTCGTCCGATAGCATTTTCAACATCAACACGAATGATCGCGACATGATCCAGCGCCCGATCAAACTGCGGCAATCTCTTTTTGTAGAGTTCCAGTACGAAAGTCGGATCATACACCGGCGATGCGACTGAGAATGTGCTCCCGAACGCCGCCTCATTACGTACTTCAATATCGCCAAGATTGAACCGCACCAACTCTTTGGCAATGTAAAGGCTGAGGCCCAGACTCGACTGGCCGCCCACTCCGCTGCGCACATCGCAGTTGAGTCCCTGATTAAATTGAAGCAGGCGTTCGAGGGGGATTTGGTGTCCGTCATTGATGACGTCGAAAATAACAGATTTTCTGGCGAGATCTTCATGGACGCGAATGGAGATGTTTCCGCCCGCCTTGGTCAAACGACAGCTATAAAGCGCAATTGTTGCAACCGCTTTGACCAGCTTGTTCGGATCACAATACATGCGTGGCACAGATACGCCGACATCCACAGTGAGGTTGATTTCCTCGCGCGCCAGACTGATGTCGAGAGCGCGAGATATCATGCCAGAAATTTCATCAGCACTAACCGCGCGACACCGCATGCCGCGCGACGCGAGTTCCAGCCCAGAAACCTCAAGAAGATCACCGATGAATGCGTTCAGGCCGTCGGCGCGGGCGACAATCGTTTCCAAATACTCTTGCTGCTCTGCATTGACATCCCCGGTCAGACCGCTCTGCATTATGGAAGCGAACTGCTTGATGACGGAGAGCGGGGACCGGAGGTCATGCGCTAACATGCTGACGTAGCCGCCAACATTTGCATTCAATAATGATATGTGATTCTCGAACTCCTCCAGCTGATCCCTTTTTTCTTGCATCAAGGTGTGGATTTTTTGGTGAGCCAAGCCGGACAGAAGGGAGCGAGCCAAAAGTTCGGGCGTAACTTGTTCAAGCGCAATGAAGTCGACATAGGGGATATCTGGTTTCGGCAAACAATCGTCCATACCGCCGCTGTGGATAAGGAAAGTAACCGGACCGCGCCAACCTTGTTTGACAGCGGAGTTAATAATCTGGAGACCGTTGTCGAGCCCTGCGTGAGAATTGATCACGCACGCATGATATTCGCCGGTCTCCAGCGTTCGAAGCGCTTCGCCAACATAATTCACTCGCGTGGTGATGAAAGAATCACCTGCCTCCGCAAACGCACTGCTCAATTCAGCGTCCGTTACCGCGACGTCGCCAATGAGCAATAGATGACAAGCCCGGTCCACGGAACAGTTCCAATCTGCGCTAAGCAGTTATGCGGCTTCGAACCACAATTCCTTCACCTGATCGGCGAGCGAAATCGGATCGAAAGGCTTTATGATAACGCCGATCGCGCCGGCTTGAATGTATTGCTGTACTTCGTTTGGCTGCGCTTTCGCGGTCATAAAAATCGCAGGCGTCTTCTCGGTCAATGTTCGCGCACGCAATTGTTTCAGCGTTTCGACACCGTCAATACCCGGCATCATGACGTCGAGCATGATAAGCTGGGGTTGAAACTGCTCGACTTGTTCCAACGCCTCCAATCCGCTTGCGTATAATGCAATGTCGAAACCGCCAAGATCACTTAGAGCAAGCTTGATAATGGCGCGAATGTCTGGATCGTCTTCAACGCACACTATTTTCATTAGTTCTGACATCGCTCACAGCCTTTGGCGTACAAACTTGGCCGCAATCCTTGCGGCAACGGCCCACTGAGCCATGTGTAATCTCATAAAGTGGCAGCCGATGGTTTAAAACAAATTAACCACCGATACCTACTTGTAGTTTCAGAAGGGTCGGCTTCAATGAACAGCATCGCCAGCCGTATCGTCATAACGTCTGTAGCGTTAGTTTTGTGTACTGCGGCGACCATTGGTGCGATTCAGTATAACGACTTCACAAAAGATCACCTGGCGAAGCGACAAGAACAACTGATGACGCTGGTCGAACGGGAGGCGCAGTATCTGAAGGATATTACGGAAAACGCCCGCCGCAATGCAATGTTCCTTTCCGAGACTCCGCCAATTCAGGGACTTGTAAGAGCGCACGCAAGCAATGGGAAACCGTCGTTTAAGTCGAGAGCCTAGCTCTACCCAAATATACTCTTCGTTCCGACCCCAGTTCGATCGTCCTTATCGACGCCGCGGGTAAGAATTTCATCTAAGATCTGTAGATATGGCTTCACCGATTATCGACCAATTGAGCTTACTTCGCGTTAGCGTGTCACAGCATTTTACGTTGCAAATTTGAGCTTAGATCAGCTTGAATCGTAGCTCACCCACTCGGTCAACGAGGCGAGAAGTTTGAGCAACCGTTCAGAGTGGGAAACAGGTACACACAGAATCGTCTACACTTCTCGCGTCGAGCGCCAATCCTTTGAATTGACTCTGAAATATCAACTGCCGCAGATCCATCCAACCTGAGAAATTCGGGCACATGTCCCGAGCATAATTTGTCTCGGTGAGAAAGTGGCGGTCCCGAGAGGATTCGAACCTCCGACCCCCAGATTCGGAATCTGGTGCTCTATCCAACTGAGCTACGGGACCGGCTGGAAAGGCCGTGTATTGCCGTATAATGGGCGCAATGTCCAAGGGTTTTCGGTCATTGCCACCCCTAAAGCGCGTAAGCTGGTCATCGTCGGGACCGCTAATCTCATAGAAGCTCCGTGCCATTTCGACAGTACTTTTGCTTGCGGCGTCAGGTTCGTCACGCATGACGATACAACGCCGGTTCTTCCCGAATAAAACGTTGTTTCACGTCCAGCGGTTTGATCGACAAGCAAGCCAATGGTTCATTTCATATTCAATTTTATGCGCCCAGGCTTGCGCCTCTTCTTTGTTCGCAAGGTGGCTTTTTGCATCGGCCAACCTTTGCGACGGATTTGAAGCTGCCATTGGTATGGCTCTTCTTCGCGAATGGTCGTCATCGGACACGCTTTCCATTTGCGATGTGCGCCAAGAGTGCGCCAAAAAAGATTTTGGCCTTTCCTCGTGAAGGCTTTAACCTTTTCAAGCGCCTGATTTTTATCAGGAAATCCAGCATTTCTGAAACTAGAAACTCACCTGACCTCTGTTTCAGAAGGCAGCGCTCTATCCAGCTGAGCTACGGGTGTACGCGATCGCGTCTGGCCGGCAGGGCTTTGGCCGGCGTCAGCAACGTGTTTTCGCAGCATTGCGCCGCCATATTTTCGCAATAATTTCAATTTATTAACCGTTTTGCGTCGGCCAAGACCGGTCTCGATGCTATAAACCTCCGCCAAACGGGGTAGGTTAGTGTCGTAGTGTTTTTTCGGGAGCAGTCATGATTTCAAAATGGGCAAAGCTTTTGGCGACGGGCGTCATTGCCGCAAGCTTCGTTGGGCCGGCCAGCGCGCAAACAACAGGCGCCGAAGATACGGCGCCGACGGCGCCCGCCATGTGGCGTGTCGCGGATGCGGATTCTGAATTCATTCTCATCGGCACCTTTCATATTCTGCCGCCTGGTCTTGAGTGGCGCACTAACGCTTTTAATGACGCCTTCAAAAAGGCGGACGCGGTCTATTTCGAAGTTGAAACAGACACACCGACCGCACAATCGACCACCGTGCGGGTCATGATGACGGAAGGCTTTAATCCGCCGGGCACAATGCTCAGCGACATGCTAGATTCGAGCGATACGCAAAAAATGCGAGAGATTGCTCGAGATCTCGGATTGCCGTTCGCGGCGATTGACCCAATGCGGCCCTGGCAAGCGTTCCTAACGTTCAGTGTTAAGTTTATTATCAAACAAGGTTTTGACCCGGGCGCCGGTGTTGACACCGTATTATCAAAAGAAGCTCGCACGCTGGGCAAAGACACTCATTATTTCGAAACGCTGGAAGAGCAATTGGGATTTTTCACAGAACTCCCCCCCGAGATCGAAAAGGCGCTTTTAGTATTGACGATTCGTGATTGGGACGCACAAGCCGCAGCCTTCGACACTCTATTTAACGCCTGGCGGACCGGCGATGCAGATTTCATCGATCAGTCAATGAACGAGACAATGCGGGACGAGGCGCCGCAAGTCTTCGAAAAGCTAATTGTTGAACGCAACAATGCGTGGGCAAAACGGCTTACCGCCGACATCAAAAATAGCGGCGGCAACGCTCTGGTCGCCGTTGGCGCCGGACATCTGGTCGGCGGCGAGTATTCGCTACCGGCGCTTCTCGCCGCCCAAGGATTTGAAGTCAGCCGTTACGGCCTGGATGCGCCAAGCGCTGCAAATAGTGACGCAGCAAACGATAACACGCCCGCCAAAGCAGCTGAGACAGACGAAGTTGGCGATTTACTCAAAGCGATGGAAAACAACTAACGCCTAAACATCGAGCTCTGCTGTCAATGCATTAGCCTGAATGAACTCACGGCGCGGCTCGACGATATCGCCCATCAGTCTTGAGAAAATATCGTCGGCGTCGTCGGCTTCTTTTACCTTCACTTGCAACAGAACGCGGGCATTAGCGTCCAGCGTTGTCTCCCAAAGCTGGTCGGGGTTCATTTCGCCAAGACCCTTATAGCGTTGAATATCAATGCCTTTCGCGCCAGCGGCGCGCACCGCCGCAAGAAGTCCTTCGGGACCATAAAGAATCTCTGTTTGCTCTTTACGTGTCCATCTTGCCGGCTTGTCGAACAACGCAATCAAATCTTCCATGACCGTTTGAACGCGTCGAGCGTCTGCGCTCATCAAAACATCGCGCCCAAGCGCGCGGCGGTCCATCACCCCACGCACTTCGCGCTCAAAAACAAACCCGTCTTCTCCATCGAGCACACCGGTCCAGCCGCGTTCATATTCCTCAGAAATCATATTCAATCGCTCTGCGACATTGGACGCTGCGACTTCCGCGTCATCGCCCACTTCCTTCAGTGCGCCGGCCAGGGCCGCCTGGACAATCACATCACGAGAAATACGCGCGGGAAAATCAGCAATCGCTTCGGAAACCTTGCGCGCCTTAACCAGAACATCGCCAAGATCGGCGCCGGTAATCGTCTCGCCATTTTCCAGAACAAGCGCGCCGTCCGATTGCCCTTCTCTATAAAGATAATCTTCAAGCGCCCTATCGTCGAGGAGGTACTGCTCGGACTTGCCTCTCGACACCTTATATAGTGGCGGCTGTGCGATATAGAGATGGCCGCGCTTGATCAGCTCCGGCATCTGACGGAAGAAAAACGTCAGCAGAAGCGTTCTGATATGGGCGCCGTCGACATCAGCGTCGGTCATGATAATGATCTTGTGGTAACGCAGCTTGTCAGGATTAAAATCATCGCGGCCAATGCCGGTTCCGAGCGCGGTGATCATCGTCCCGATCTCCTGGCTTCCCAGCATCTTGTCGAACCGGGCTCGCTCTACATTCAAAATTTTACCGCGTAAAGGCAGCACCGCCTGGTTTTCACGGTTGCGCGCCTGTTTCGCTGACCCGCCAGCGGAGTCACCCTCGACAATAAAGATTTCAGACTTTGCCGGATCGCGCTCCTGACAGTCAGCAAGCTTGCCAGGCAAAGATGCAACATCGAGCGCCGATTTACGTCGGGTCAACTCCCTCGCCTTGCGCGCCGCCTCGCGCGCGGCAGCGGCTTCAACAATCTTTTGGACGATGCGTTTCGCGTCAGCCGGGCTTTCTTCAAACCACTCGCCGAGCTTTTCGTTTACCGCGCTCTCAACAACGGGGCGCACCTCCGACGAAACCAGTTTGTCTTTGGTCTGGGATGAAAATTTCGGGTCCGGGACTTTGATAGATAAAACGCATGTCAAGCCTTCGCGGGCATCATCGCCGGTGATCGAGACTTTTTCTTTTTTAGCGATGCCTGAGCTTTGGGCGTAGCTGTTGATGACGCGGGTGAGCGCTGCGCGAAAGCCCGCCAGGTGCGTGCCGCCATCGCGCTGCGGAATGTTATTGGTAAAGCACAGGACTTTCTCGTGATAGGCGTCGTTCCACCACATTGCGACCTCGACGGTGACGCCGTCTTTTTCTGATATAAAAGATACCGGCTTACTAAGGAGCGCATTCTTTGCCGAGTCGAGATAATGCACATAGGCCTCAAGCCCGCCATCATAGAGCATTTCCTCTTCGCGGATTTCCACGTGGCGTTTATCGACAAGCCGAATTTTGACGCCTGAATTCAAAAACGCGAGCTCGCGCAAACGGTGCTCCAGCGTATCGAAATCATATTCGGTTCCGGTAAAAATTGTATCCGAGGGCAGGAATGTCACTTCCGTTCCCGTTTGGACGGCGTCGCCAACTACCACGAGATCAGCTTCAGGCTCGCCTAGCCGGAACCGCATATAGTGCTCTTTGCCGCGGCGGCGAATGCGCAGATCAAGGTATTCAGACAGCGCGTTGACGACAGAAACGCCGACACCGTGCAGCCCGCCAGAAACTTTGTAGGAGTTCTGATCAAACTTACCGCCAGCGTGTAGCTGGGTCATGATCACTTGCGCGGCTGAAACACCCTCTTCGGAGTGTATCTCGGTCGGGATACCGCGGCCATTATCCGTAACGGTTACCGATCCGTCTTCGTTAAGGATCACCTCAACCGTGTCGCAATAGCCGGCGAGGGCTTCGTCAATCGCGTTATCGACGACTTCATAGACCATGTGGTGGAGACCCGACCCATCATCAGTGTCGCCGATATACATGCCGGGCCGTTTCCTGACAGCGTCAAGACCCTTCAATACTTTAATGGAGTCTGCGCCATAATCTTCTTGGGGCGCGGCGGTATTCGCCATGATATTTCTTTCTTTTATGTCAGTCGTGATTCATGAAGCCCGCCATCGCGCGCTTCGAAATATTGAGCCCGATCTTCCCATGCCGTGAACAGGTTTTCGTCCGTCCCCGTCATAAAGACCTGAAAGCCGAGATCGTTTAAAATTGTAAATAGGCCCTCCCGCCGGTCCGGATCGAGATGGGCGGCGATTTCATCCAACAAAAGGACCAACGGCGCGCCGCCAGGACGGCGGCTAAGCGCACGCGCATTAGCGAGTACAAGACCAATCAACAAAGCCTTTTGCTCACCGGTTGAGCAAAGCCGCGCGGGCTGGATCTTCTCGCGGTGGCTAACCAGCAGATCGCTGCGGTGCGGCCCTAAAAGCGCTCTCCCCGCATCAGCATCCAGTCGGCGACGAGTGCGCAGCTTATCGGCGAAACTTTCCTCTGCGTCCACAGCCTTTTCAGTTGCAAGCGCGGTCTCGAGCTCGCCCTCAAGCGCAATATCAGCCGCGGGGAAACACCCGCCCTCGCCCGCGACATCGGCAGCCGCCAACATTGTCGCAACATCGCGCCGGGCGGCAGCGATCGCGACGCCCGATTCCGCCATCTGAATTTCAAGGGCGGTCAGCCACCGATCATCAGCGCCGCCCTGATCCAGAAGCTTCTGGCGCTGGCGCATTGCCTGTTCGTATGCGGAAGATGCCTTGCCGTGGGCCGGGTCATGGGCCAGCGTCATCCGATCGAGAAAGCGGCGGCGCTCACCGGCGCCTTCCATAAACAATCTATCCTGCGCCGGCGTCAGCCACAAAAACCGCAAATGCGCGGCAAAGGCGCCAGGCCCTGACGCGGCTGCATCATCAATTCTGCAAACCCGTCGTTCGGGTTTTGAGGCGACGGCGCCGACGCCAAAGCGGCGCTCATCCTCGCCATCATCAACCCGGGCAGAAACAGCCCAGCCGCCGTCGCCGCCGAGGCGCGGCAGCTCATTAAGGCGCGCCCGGCGCAAACCCCGTCCCGGCCCGATCAGCGAAATTGCTTCGAGAAGATTTGTCTTGCCGGCGCCATTGGCGCCCGCAATCGCGACGGGACGTCCATCCAAAACAATTTCGGCACGGTCATAAGACCGAAAATCGGTGAGCGTCAGCCGGGTGATGCGCGCATCTGCGCGCGATGCGTCAACCGACACATCGTCCAGCGCCGAGCTTTGCATCGACACATCATCTTGTCTGATCGCCGTCTGGCTCAAGACATTAAGTCCTCAAATTAAACACGAAGCGGCATCAAGACATAAAGCGCGCGCGCATCTTCTTCTTCGACAATCACCGTCGGCGACGAAGGATCAGCGAGACGGAACGTCGCCGTCTCCCCATCAACCTGCTGCGCAACATCGAGCAGGTAGCGAGCGTTAAAACCGATCTCGATTCCATCACCGCCATAATCGACCGATAACTCTTCAAGAGCGGAGCCGGCTTCGGGGTTGTTGACCGTCAACCGCAGATTATCGGCCTCAAGCGCAAGCTTTACCGACCGGGTGCGGTCCGTAGAGACCGTTGAAACCCGGTCCACGGCTTGTGCAAAATCCTTGGTCTCAACCCGCAAAATATTGGTGTTATCTTTCGGGATCACCCGCTCATAGTCCGGGAATGAGCCATCAATCAATTTTGACGTGAGCCGGCCCGGGCCAAAACCAAAACGGATTTTCGCCGGTGACACAGCAATTTCGACATTGTCTTCCGCGTCTTCAAGCAACCGCGAGAGTTCCGCAATCGCCTTGCGCGGAACAATCACGCCGGGCATTGAGCCCGCACCATCAGGAAGCGGCGCATCAAGGCGCGCCAGCCGATGACCATCCGTCGCCGCCGCGCGCAACAAGGGCGCGTCATCATCGGTATGAGCGTGAAAATAAACGCCGTTGAGATAGTAACGGGTTTCTTCCTGCGACATCGCGAAACGGGTTTTGTTGAGCAACCGGCGAAGATCGTCGGTCGGCATGGAAAATTTTGTGTCGAGATCATCACCGACAAGGCTCGGAAAATCATCCGCCGGCAAAACCGCCAATGCAAATTGCGAACGCCCAGCGGACACCTGCAAGCGCCCCTCCTCCGGTGACAGCTCAAGACGCACCTGCGCACCATCGGGCAAGCGCTTGACGATCTCAAACAACGTCAACGCCGAAACCGTGGACGCCCCCGCTGCGGCGACATCCGCCGGCGCCTCCTCCGAGACTTCGATATCAAGATCGGTTGCCGTCAGGGTCAGCGCGCCGCCATCCGCCTGAAGCAGTACATTGGACAAAATAGGAATGGTGTTCCGGCGTTCAACAACGCTCTGCACGTGGCCAAGCGCCTTCGACAGGGCGGACCGTTCAATCGTAACTTTCATGCAAAAATGCTCTCTCGAAATCCTGGTGCAATTCGTAAAAACTCTCGCCCGGCGCCTTCGTTTTGACGACACCGGCGAGAGAGAATCGCCGTCGTGAATAACGATCACAGTATAGCCGAAAGGCGGCTCAAAAAGCTAGCGCCGGCGCGGATTTCCGCCGCCGGCGCTGCACCTTATCCTGCTGTTTTCAGGCCTCTTTTCGAGCGGCCTAAAATTAATTCTCAAGCGCCTCGCGAATCCGCTGCACACCGTCCTGAAAGGCCTTGTCGCGCTCCAGCAAAGCTTGTGCACGGCGGTAGCTGGACATCACCGTTGTGTGGTCGCGTTTGAGCGCCTTACCGATCCGGGGGAAGGATTCCTTGAGGACTTCCCGAGCGCACCAAACCATCGCATGACGGGCCCGGACAATACGCTGCGGCTGCGCCCGGCCAGTCATATCTTCAAGCCTGAGACCAAAGGCCTCCGCTCCGGCGGCGATGGCGTCGTCAAGCGTGACGACTTTACGCCTGTCCTCTAGGCGAGACTTCAAAATGGTTTTCGCCTCATCGAGATCGATCGCACGGACCTCTTCGCCAAACATCAACAGAAGCTGATTGAGGGCGCCGATGGTCTCACGGGTGGAGTGAGTGAAATTACGGGCAATAAATTCGAGGACATCGTCGCCAATCAGGCATTTGGCCGAACCGTGGCGAAGACGCTTTTTGAGAATGTCGAGGCGAAGCGTTTCGTCGGCGGGATAGACGGGCGCGCAAAGACCGCCCGCAAGACGATCGGCCAGTCGCTTATTGATCCCGGCCTCTGCGAGTTTTGCGGGCGGCAAGTCCCCGGCAATTACTACCTGTTTCCCACTGTCGAGCGCTGCATCAATCACAATTAATAGCTCCTCTTGCGTACGGTCTTTTCCGTCCAGAAAATGAATGTCGTCAAAGGCAAGCAAATCGTTTTCGAGAAACGCAGCATGCAACCCTTGCGTTGAGTTCGATAAAACTGCGGCAACGCAATTGTTGATCAGATTACGATAAGTGACATACGCATGAGCGCCGCGCTCACCCTTGACCCACTCATGGCAAACCGCATGAAGAAGATGGGTCTTGCCGAGACCGCTATCACCGTAGAAATAGATCAACTCGCGCTGGGCGCAGCTTTGCAGCGCCTGCCTCGCCGCGGCAAAGGCAATTCGGTTTGAATCGCCAACAGCAAAATTTTCAAATGTCCGGCGCGGATCCAGCGGCGCCGCGACATTGTCGAAATTACCCGAATGCGATGGCCTCGAGGAATGGCTTGCGCCTTTGTGCGACGGCGCTATTTTGCCTGTCGTAAAATCAAAACTGCTGGTGTCTTTGTACGCGCGCTTTTGTTCTTGCTCGGCGATTTTCGCTGCATGCGCACTTAATGTTTTGCGCACCGTCAGGCGCAGGCGATCGACCGGGCCGACTTCCTGGCGCCAGGTATCAACCAGCACCGGCAGGAAACGGTCGTCAAGCATGTCGCGCTTCGCCTGCGATCCCGTTGATAGGGTCACACTGCCATCAGACATCTCAGCAAGACCCAGGTCGCCGAACCAGGACTTATATTTTGCTTCCCCAACACGGCCTCGCAATGCTTTTAAATAACGGTCAAACGCCGCTTTTTCGGGACCGCCCTGGAAACCCTCTGTTATTGTCATCATTAATCCGTCCAAATCCTTGAGAGGATGATTTTTCGGCGCAAATATACCGCTGGCGCGTATGTGTTCGCGCGCAAGAATTCTCATCCAAATATTTTGATCTAATTCAGCGCCTGAGCGCCAACAATTCAGGAACCAGCCTAAAGCAGGTAAATATCGGCATCAACGGCAATAATTTGTATAAACGTTAATTTATCGAAACTGCCGCTGACCATTCCGAAGACCCCTTTTCCCTCAACTTTAGACAATAAAAAAAAGAACGCCGATTGTCTGATGTGTCGTCGACAACCGAGTTTTTACGCAAAACAAAACTGAACTTGAATTTGCGAAATTCATCCGCATCCGTCATATTCTTGACGTTTATGAGTGTAGTTAACTTTAACGCGCATGGTCAAGGGTGATTCGCCAACCGTGACGTTTTTTTTAAAAGTTTTTTTTGCAGTTGTTCAAAAACATAACCTTAAGCGGCGCAACGTATCCAGACAATAAAGGCGCAAGCTTTGCGCGGTGCAAAGAGTGCGTTTTTGGGTTTACTCAACAATTTCAAAGCAAGTTTAAATGACTGCGTCGAAGCGCATCATGCAGTGCATCAAAATTAATAAAGTCTGTAAAGCCGCTTACGCAGAAAGCGCTTTAATACGCGATGACAACCGAGAAAGTTTTCGTGCAACGGTAGCTTTGTGAAAAACGCCCCTAGTGATTGCGCGATGCATTTCGGGCTGCGCCACTTTGAACGCTGCGTTTGCAGCGCCTTTGTCACCGGATGCGATCGCTTCTTCCACTTTGCGCAAATAGGTTCTGACACGCGAGCGCCGAGCCTTATTGACTGCCGTGCGACGTTCAATTTTGCGCACCATTTTCTTAGCGGAAGATGTGTTAGCCATGCGTATGATCACTCAATAAACTTGCCGCCGGATGCGGCGCGAGCGGGGGTATATACCGGTGCGACTTATCCCCGTCAACATGGGATTCAGCCCTTATTTTACTTAAATTTCAGCCACTCTAGCGTTGACAGCAGGGACAGTAAAAAGTCGACCGGGCGCTTTGGACAAGTCGCCGGATCCCCGCGCCGCAAGATCGGCAGGGCAAGCCTTCCCGATCATAGACATCAAATCGGTGCTGGAAATACCCAAGCTCTCCATCAGCACTGGCAAAATCACGCAAAGAAGAACCGCCAGCCTCAATGGCGTCACGTAAAACCTCAATAATTTCCCGGTGGAGCCGCTCACCCCGGACGCCTGCGACAGATGCAGCGCGCCGGCGCGGCGATATACGGGCGCGATAGAGGGCCTCGCAGACATAAATATTACCAAGTCCAGCGACGACACGCTGGTCCAATAGCGCCGCTTTGATCGACGCCGCTTTACCTTTCAAAGCAGCGTTGAGAGCGTCAGCGGAAAACTGGTTACCGAGGGGTTCCGGACCCATCGCCTTGAAATGACGGCATTCTTCAATTGCTGCCGACTTAACGAGGTCCATGAAGCCAAACCGGCGGGGATCATTATAGGTGATGCGGACGCCAGGGCCGCCGGCGATCTCCATCAGGATATGATCGTGTTTCGGGTTGCAGTCCTGCGCCTGGGCGAAAACGCCAGGGCGTGTCGCGTCGCCTGCCTGAATGGTAAACCGTCCCGACATGCCGAGATGCATGATCAAACTTTCCCCGCCTGAAAGTTCTGCGATCAGGTATTTTCCCCGTCGCCCCAGGCTATCGACAATCTGGCCCTCCAGGCGCTTTGTGAACCGGTTTGGCAGCGCATACCGTAAATCCTTGCGGTGAGCCTCAACCCGCAGGATTTGCGCACCTACCATCACCGGGGCGAGACCGCGGCGGACCGTTTCAACCTCAGGCAGTTCCGGCAACGCTCATTCCTTTACGCGAAAAAGCTGACAACAACACTCCAGGGCCTTGTTTTTCCGGGCAATACGCACCCAAGCGCCCATTTGACTAATACTCAACACAAACTACCCTCGAGCGGCAATAAAAAGGGGCGGCAATGAGCGAAACCGGCGGCGTGGGGCAAGCCGAAAGCCTTGAGATCAAGAATACCTCGAATATTGGTTCAATGCTTTGGATCGGCTTTTACACGATCCTCCTCAACCTGGTGACATTGACGATTTTCCGGTTTTGGGGGCGAACCCATTTCCGGCGACGATTGTGGTCTGACACCAGCGTTGGCGGCGAGCCGCTGCATTACACAGGCCGCGGGCTCGAACTTTTTATTGGCTTTTTCATCGCGATTTTCACCCTGATGCTGCCCTTCACAAGCATTCTCATAGCGGTGCAGTTCTTTTTAGGGCCCGATACGCTGTTTCTCGCTGTGGTCCCTCTCCTGCTTTACCTGGTTCTCTTCATCCTCATTGGTGTCGCGATCTTCCTCGCCCGTCGCTACCACCTGTCGCGCACACGCCTGCGCGGCATTCGCTTTGCCCAGACCGGCTCAGCGATCGGCTATGGGATCGCCATGTTTGGTTATGGCATTTTGACAGGCATCACACTCGGCTGGTTCGGACCTGAAGCACGCATACGCCTGTCGCGCAAAATGTGGCGTAAAGCGTATTTTGGCAGTGAGCCTTTTCATTTTGAAGACACGGCCGAAGCAACAGCCGAACCGGTTTATGCAAGCTTCGCAGTTGCCTGGGTCGGTACGCTGATCGCTTATATCGCCTGGATCGGTGTCGTATTTGCCGGTCTCGGCGTCGAAGGGTTGCCAACCGGCGAAGAGATCGATCCGGCAACAATTGGGTATATTTACGGATCGCTCATTCCGTTCGTTTTTCTCATCGCAATTTTTGTCAGCTGGCATGAAGCCGTCATGATCCGGCGTATTGTTAAGAGCCTGCGCGTTAATGGCGCCAGGCTATCATCGCGGATCAGCTTGTGGGATATTCTCGAGCTGTCGATCACCAATACGCTCCTGATTGTCTTCACGCTCGGTTTCGGGTTCATGGCGGCGCAGATGCGTTTGTGGAAACGCATTGCCAACCGGATGTCTGTGGAAGGGGAAATCGACTTCAACGCTATCAAACAAAGTGATGTCGAGGCGCCAAGCCAGGGCGAAGGGCTCGCTGACGGCCTCGATCTGATCTCAAATTTCTGACGATGACGCCGAATAGTTTCCCCGCGCGATTTTATGACGGAGAAACCGCCACAGCGCATGAGGCGGCCGTTTTTTTGGAAGCCGCTCAACTGATCATTGAAGTTGGCGAGCGCCGCGAGGTTTGGGCCTATAAATTCCTAACGCGCATTCCGGGCGCCGGCGATGGCCTGAGATTAACCCATAGGCGCGACAAAGACGCAATCCTCGTCCTTGGCGCCGAGGCAGAGACAGCACTTCATTCAGTCGCTCCGGGAATTTTCGACGGATCGCGAGAACGCAACCGCATGGGTGTGCTTGTCGTTGGCTTGATCATTGTTACCGGCCTTATCAGCGCAGCGTTATTTATCGGCGTACCCGCCGCATCGGAGCCCCTCGCCCGCGCGACACCCAAAGATTTTGAACTGCGCATGGGCAAAAACCTCGCTGCACAAATAACAACAATTTTTCGCCCGTGCCGGGGCTCTGCACAAGCGGTCACAACACTACAGCCGATTATTGACGAGCTAGCAGACACCGGGGACGCAGGCTTTCCCGTCACCTTCCGGTTTGTGCATATGAGCGCGCCCAACGCCTTCGCCTTACCTGGCGGTCAGGTCGTCGCAACCAGCGGCTTGGTCAATCTATTGGGCGAAGATCCAGACGCTTTTGTCGCTGTCATCGCCCACGAGCTCGGGCATGTGAAAGCGCGCGACGGTATGCAGGCGTTTTACCGAAACGCAGGCCTCGGCGTCATTCTTGAAATCATTACCGGCGGCTCCGGCGTCGCCCAGCAATTGGTGCTGGTCGGCGGGCAGCTTCGCCAACTCCGGTATAACCGACGGCAGGAAATGCGGGCAGACGAGACTGCCGCAGGAACCCTCTTGAAAGCCAACATGAACCCCGAGGCGCTCGCCCGCGCTTTTGAAGCGTTACAAAGTTATGGCGGCAATGACGAGGAAAGTGACCGAAAAGTTCCGGCCTGGCTCAGCAGTCACCCGGACACGGATGACCGCATTGAGCGAGCAAGGGCGCGCGCGAAAGCAGGCGGCGTCTCACCGATCTCCGATGAGGATTGGGCGGTTATTGTCGAGGCATGTAAAAAAGAGCGTAAAGGCTGAAACAAAAAACCCCCGGCTAAGCCGGGGGTTAATCAGTACGACAAAAGCGAAAGATTTATTCTTTATCTTTATCTTTGTCTTTGCCTTTAAGTGCAGCGCCAAGAATGTCGCCGAGGGAAGCGCCGCTATCTGCGGAGCCGAACTGCTCTACCGCATTTTTTTCTTCGGCAACTTCGCGCGCCTTGATCGAAACATTGATACGGCGGGTTTTGGCGTCAATTGACGTCACCCGTGCATCAATCTTGTCGCCAACGGCAAACCGGTCAGGACGTTGCTCCGACCGCTCTTTCGACAAATCAGACTTGCGGATGAAGGCTTTGGGGCCATCATCGCCGGAAATCTGAACCTCGATACCGCCATTTTCGATCGCCGTCACCGTACATGTAACATCGGCGCCGCGGGAAAGATCGCCCATGGCTTCCATCGGATCGGAACCGACTTGTTTAACGCCAAGCGAAATGCGCTCTTTTTCCGGATCAACATCAAGGACCTTGGCTTTGACCATCTGGCCTTTTTCATAATCCTTGATCGCATCCTCGCCGGAACGGTTCCAGTCGAGATCAGACAAGTGAACCATGCCGTCCATTTCCTCGTTGAGACCAACAAACAGACCGAACTCGGTGATGTTTTTGATTTCGCCTTCGAGGACGGACCCGATGGGGTGCTCTTCTGCAAAGCGTTCCCAAGGATTGTCAGCACATTGCTTGAGGCCAAGCGAAATACGGCGCTTGGATTCATCAACTTCAAGCACCATCACATCGACTTGCTGAGAGGTCGATACGATCTTGCCAGGGTGGACGTTCTTCTTGACCCAGCTCATTTCTGAAACGTGGACGAGGCCTTCAATACCGTCTTCCAGCTCAACAAATGCGCCGTAATCAGTAATGTTGGTCACCTTGCCGGAGAATTTCGCGCTGAGCGGATATTTCGCGGCGACACCTTCCCAAGGATCTGGCGACAATTGCTTGATGCCGAGAGAAATACGGTTGGTCTCCGGGTTGATCTTTATGATCTTGACGCGGATCGTATCATTGACATTGAGAACTTCGGTGGGGTGATTGACACGGCTCCAGGACATGTCAGTGACGTGAAGAAGACCATCGACACCAGGCGCAAGCTCTACGAATGCGCCGTAGTCGGTGATGTTCTTGACGACGCCATCACGCTCATCTCCCTCAGTCAGTTCTTTAACAACTTCCTGACGATGTTCCGCGCGATCCTCTTCGAGAATGGAACGGCGGGAAACAACAATGTTGCCGCGGCGCTTGTCCATTTTCAAAATGCGGAATGGCTGCGGAATGTTCATCAGCGGTCCGGCATCACGGACAGGGCGAATATCGACCTGGCTGCCCGGCAAGAAAGCAACGGCGCCGCCAAGATCAACAGTAAAACCGCCTTTAACGCGGTTAAAGATCTCACCTTCAACGCGTTCGCCATCAGCGAATACCGTTTCGAGACGATCCCAGGCTTCTTCCCGGCGCGCTTTTTCGCGGCTGATGACCGCTTCGCCTTGCGCATTTTCAACGCGCTCAACATAAACCTCGACAGTATCGCCAACGCTCAAATCAGCGGGCTTGCCGGGTTGTGAAAATTCTTTAAGGGGAACGCGGCCTTCGGTTTTGAGGCCAACGTCAATTACCGCAACGTCTTTTTCGATGGCGGTGATTATGCCTTTAACGACCGTTTCTTCAAAATCCTGACGGTCAACGAGAGAGGCTTCTAGCATTTGCGCGAAATCATCGCGGGTTGGGTTAAGGGTTTCTGTTACAGACACGTGTGTCAAAGTCTCCAAAATGTTCAGCTAAAGTGCCAGCCGGTTTGTCCGACGGTCTTTCCGAGGGCTTTCACTCCCACGGACGATTGAGCCGAGGTTTACCTATAGCGGCGCAGGATCCGGATAGACGGACACAAAAACACGATTTCCGAAACCTAAAAGGACGCTGGCTGACGGATCAGCCGCAGCGTCGGAAAACGCCGTCAATCACGCGGCGCGCCGCCGCGAAGGCCGCGTCTATAGACAAAT
>JAJFGC010000267.1 GCA_021776345.1 Hyphococcus sp.
CATTTCGCAGCCGGGCGTTGTGAGCAACGCCGCCAGCAGAAAACACACGCCCAAGTGCGCAAATAGATAAAGTTCGAAGGCCCAAATCGTCAGTGCGAGTAAAAGCGATTGGAGCGCACCAGATTGAAGGAAGCCAATACCCGCCGCTATGAGCATGGCGGAGACGCTCACAATCGTCGGCCATTTTTTCCATGCGCGTGAGAAACCGATATTGATGATATAGCTGATCAGAAACAGCGTCGGCAAAATACCGTTCCAGATTAGCGGCCGGATCGATCCGCCATCGACGATCAAATCACCGCGAACGCTCCAAAGTCCAAAGCCGTAGTAAAGTGAGGCGACGCCAAACGCCAAACGAACCGTTCGACCAATCGGACCTGGCTCTGGCAGGCTTCCGGGTTGTTCCAGTTTGAGATCGGTCGTTGCCATTAATGTGCTCCGTCAAATTTATCCCGCGCAACAAGATAGTTTTGTCACATCCTTGCCAAAGCCCTGCGCCGCAAGTTTCAATCCTTCGACGGTTGTTAGATAAGGAAAGATAGTCTCGCCAAGCTCTTTCGCCGTCATGTTATATTTGAGCGCTAGTACGATGGTCTGGATGGAATCAGCGCCTTCAGGCGCAAGGATTTGTGCGCCGAGCAGACGATCAGTTTCTTTATCCGCTACAAGTTTGATAAGACCGCGCGTATCGCGCGCTGCAAGGGCGCGCGGCACTTGATCAAGCGGCGCAATCGAGGTTTTGACATTAAAGCCCGCAGCTTTTGCTTGGCGCTCGCTTAAGCCAGCTCCAGCAACTTGTGGGTCGGAGAATACAACCCACGGCATCGCGGCGTTTTCATAGACATGCGAATTGCTGTTGAGCGCGTTTTTGGCGGCGAGTTTTGCGCCATAAGCTGCCATATAGACGAACTGGTCGCGGCCCGTGACATCGCCAGCGGCATAAACGCCGGGCTTTGATGTGCGCATGCGTTCATCAACGACAATGCCGCCTTTGGGCAACGTTTCAATGCCAGCTTCTTCCAGGCCAAGCGAGCCAGAGTTTGCCTTGCGACCGGTGGTCAAGAGAAGATGCTCCGCATTTAATGTCTCTTCTTGGCCGCCTACAGAAATCGTAAGAGAAACACCTTCGTCAGATTGTTCGCTGCGGACATAGTTCAGTCCGCGTCGGACCACGATGCCCTCGGCCTCGAAATATTCGGTCAGCGCGTCGGAGATTTCGGGTTCTGCTTCCGGCAAGAGGCGGCTGCGCGTGACCATCGTTACTTTTGTTCCTGCGCGCGCAAACATTTGCGCCAGCTCGCAGCCGATGTAACCGCCGCCGACCACCATCAGGGATTTCGGCAGGTGCTGTAGTTCAAGGGCAGTTGTGCTTGTTAAATACGGCGTCTCGTCAATACCGGAAATTTGAGGTATCGCTGCTCTCGAACCGGTAGCGATGATGGTTTTATCCGCGCTTATATGCCGGTCGCCGACGATGACGCCGTCATCGGTGATGCGGGCAGCGCCTTCGATATAGTCGATTGCCTCATAGGCGCTTAAAAGGTCGATATACTTCTTGTTGCGCAGTGTCGTGACGAGTTCATCTTTATCAGCAATCAAATCGCTCCAGTCCGAGATATGGGCTTCGCCTGTAATCCCCTGAAACCGGCTTGCGGCGCGGGCGCCATGCAGCGCTTCTGCGGCGCGGATCATGGTTTTTGACGGGACGCAGCCTACATTGACGCAAGTGCCGCCGATAGTTCCAAAACCGATCAGCGCGACCCGCGCGCCTTGTTCGGCGGCGGTAATGGCAGCGGAAAAACCTGCCGAACCTGCGCCGATGACGATAAGATCGTAAGAGCCTTGTTCTTCATTTGCGCAACACTCGGACATCATAGCGGCCTTTTTGATAAGCGTGTTCGCGCGCGATTCTTCGCAACAACGCAAGTTTCAACAAAAATGCAGAAGCGGTTGTCTAAGCTTCAATTTCCGTCGCGGGATAACCGACATTTGTTGACGCCGCTGCAATGTCAGCGGTAGTTGTTAATGCCGGATCGTAAACCACGGTCGCAACCTTGGTTTCAAAATCGACTTCCACTGATTTTACGCCGTCGACCCGGTTCATCGCTTTGCGCACCGAAATCGGGCAGGTCGCACAGGTCATTTTCTCAATGGCAAATTGCGCCGTCGCTTGCGTCTCTTCGGCAGAAGCAACAACGGTTTCTTCATTTGCCGATTGTGACATGGTGGCGAGCGCCAGCCCGCCAATCGCTGTCGCTGCAATGGCTGCAGCTAGCAATAGTGTTTTCTTCATGATGGTTTCCTTTAAATAAAACAGCGGGGCCCAATAATCGATGGTGAGCGCAAGCAATATTAATATGGTTGCGATCCAAAGCGCCGCCTTCGTCATTCGCGATGTCTCAGGGCGTGCGCAGATTGTGCCGTCCTCGCACGGCTCAGGCTTTTTAAAATAGACTTGCCAAAATCCGCCCGCGAGAAAGATGACGGCGACGCCGATAAAGATCGGCTTATAGGGTTCGAGCGCGGTCAGACTGCCGATCCATGCGCCGGAAACGCCGAGACTGATGAGCACCAAAGGAACAATGCAACAAGACGACGCGAGCAGCGCGCCCAAAACCCCACCGGTCGCAAGCCAGCCTTTGCGACTGTTTGCTTCGGCGCCATCATTTTTGTTGCGTACTGTTACTTCGGACATTGAATTTACATTTCTCTAAATTGGCTCGACTTTGATCTAATCCCAATGTAAGGTCTGTAGGGACTACAGGATCAAGAGGAAAGTTTGTAATGCCGTTCACGGTCGCGCGAGACCATGTAAAGCGCGGCGAGCTCGCACGCCGCTCCGGCTGTAATCTCGAAACAATACGTTATTACGAAGGCATCAAGCTGATGCCAGAGCCGGCAAGGACAGAATCCGGGCACAGGCTTTACTCAATCGTTGATCAACGTCGATTGCGCTTCATTCTTCGCAGCCGCGAACTTGGGTTTTCCATTGATGAAATCCGCAGCCTGTTGTCGATGGTCGATAGCGGCGCCTATACGTGCGGTGAAATCCATGCGCTCACGCAAGAGCATTTGAAATCGGTCACGAAGAAAATCTCTGACCTGAAAAAACTGCAAAGGACGTTAAAGACAATATCGAACGATTGCGGCGCAGGAGATGAACCGGATTGCCCAATCGTCGAGACACTAATTGCGGACTAGATTCTACTTCGTCGATTTATCACTTTCCCAACAGCCGTTACTATGCATCAAGGATTGGCAACGATAAATACACAGCAGTAAAACCGACTACCCAAAAAATTCGCGACATCATCAAAAGTCGCATGTTCCATCGATCCAAGGCTGCATTCAAGGGGGTTTGTTCAGAGTGTAGAGACTTAAATCTTCATTTCAGTGGGCCCCGGAATGAGCCGCCAGCGGGACAGAAATTCAATTCAAAATTCAGATTATGAAGAGGCTGGACCCATGCATTCGAAAATAATGCGCCAAAACAAATTTTGTTTTCTTGACCCTATAGTGACCCTATGGCTGGCATTATTTTCACCGGAAATATCATTCGCCTGTAACATATTGATTTTTCCTGAGAAAATGGCAGGGCGCACGAACTCGAACCCGTCAAACAAATTCGTTTGACCCTCGGTTTTGGAGAATGATGACTTTTATTTCAGCGCCCTCTTCTTGGTTCTCGCAGCCACAAATTTCCCCGGACGGCGGGGGCGGCGGAAACGGGGCTCTTCGGCGACGGGTCTAAGGGCGCGGCGCAACCGGTTTGGTAGGAGAATAAATAGGATCAAAAGGGATCAAACCGCCAAAGCGATTGCGCCGGGCCCGCCCGGCGCCATGCCCCGTCTTCCGTTTGGCCGCCCACGACCGTCCCTGAGAAATTCATCGAACAAGTCGGCGCCGTGGCGCCGTTTGTTTCAACTATTGAAAGCACACTGCCGGCGCCAGCGATCAAAGCACGAAGGGCCGAGACGGATTTATCCGACTCGGTTCACGCGAGCGCGGTCTGGCGTCAGCCAGAGGCGCAAATAGTTACCGCCAATGGTCCCGGACACAAAAATGGAAACCCTAGTGTTTTAGTGTCAAAAGAAACGCACCCAAAACAACGAAATATCGTGAGAATTCTATTTGGTAATATACGTGCCGTCCGGATACGATGCATCAAAAAGCGGCATGGACAAAATCAAAACAATGACCCTACCAGCAGAACGAATAACGGTCTTCTACGCATGGCAAAACGATCTGCCTGCGGAATGCAACAAAAATGCGACTTGCGAGAACGGCCGCAGCGGCGATGATCATCGGTGTTTTTATCGTTCGGTTTTTTTCGGGTGTGTCATGAGACGCGCTTTCGATGTGACGTGTAGCGATGGGAGCAGATGAAGCGCCGGCAGATAACCACGCTGGCGCTTCCATTATCTTTGCCCGAAGCAGTTAGGCGGTAATCCGTATCCGCGCACGACGCGAGCAATTGTCTTTCGCAATCCGGCGAAGACGCTGTTTTGGCACCAACCGGGACTGCGGCCCGCGGACACTTACAGTGCATACATTTTGTGTGCCCCGGCGGCCGCGCACGGCGTTTTCCGTCAGAAGGATGGTTGCGCGATAGCGGGTGGCGAATGTCTGTGTTTCCGCGCCGCGCCGATAATCGCTTCGGCGGTCACTGCTCTGTTCATAATACCGGCCGTTCTTATCGTTACTGCGTTGATTATTTCGGCCGTTGTCCTGGGCGTATGAACCTGCCGAGTTCTGGTTGGCGCCGCGGCTGCGGTCGCTCTGCGCGAAAGCCGGTACAGTCATGCCCATGACGAGCCCGGCGCCTATTAGACCCAATACTAATTTTTTTGTCATTACCGTTATCTCCAATGTGAGGAAAGAGCCCCTCAGCCGATTTGTCTCACATCAGTTAAACGGTCGCTGGATCTATTAACCGTCGCAGTCAAGCAAGGTCGTTTGTCGGTCTTTTCACGGCGGAAATATGCCGGCCATCGCGAAAAAAACGAATCAAATTCTGCGACGCGCTGCATGTTGAATGCGCGCGATCCAATGGAAGAAGCTGTGGTATTTGTTGGACCTTATTGCAACCAAATAAGGGTTCAAGTCTGACGGGCAGGAAAGAAAGTGCTTCTGTCAGCACACGTATCGCCGCTCAAATGTTCGGTGCCGTGGCAAGCTCTTGCGCTACTAATTCACCTTCCGCTGCGCGCGGTTTCGACAAACGCGCAAAAATTAGAAACGAGACCGGCGTCAGAAAGAGTGTAAAGAGTGTTGCAAAGCCCAGTCCGCCGAATATCACCCAGCCGAGCGCCGCGCGACTTTCCGCCCCGGCGCCGGTTCCGAGAATGAGCGGCAGGCTGGCGAGCAGCGTCGAAATCGCCGTCATCAACACAGGACGCAGACGGACCATTGCTGCATGCTCAATCGCTTCACGCACGCTTTCGCCGCGATCGCGCAACTGGTTTGCGAATTCGACGATCAAAATGCCGTTCTTCGCCATAATGCCGATCAAAAGCACCAATCCGATCTGGCTGTAATAATTGATCGACCCGCTGGTAAGGAAAATGGCGTAAACCGCGGCGGCAAGCCCGAACGGCACGGTCACCATAATGATCACAGCGCTGACGAAACTCTCGAACTGTGCTGACAGCACCAGGAAAACGATCAACGCGGCGAACCCGAATACAAGCAGGGTAGCATTCGTGGAATCGCTTAAGAGCTTCGCTTCGCCCAGCAGGACGACCGAAAGTGTGCCTTCCAGCGTTTCGGCGGCGGCGGCGCGCATTTCCCTGACCGCATCGCCAAGCGCGACGCCGTCGGCGAGACTTGCTGTCACTGGCACCGCGCGACGGCGCTGTTCGCGAGAGAGGTTTGCGGCCACTGCAATATCGCGAATGGTTGCCACGGATGACAATGGAACCATCCTGCCCTCACCCGTGCGCACAAAGAGATTGGCGAGATCGGTGGGATCGTTGACCGGATCGCCCGCCGCCGACATCAATACCTCGATGATATCATCACCGACAAAGATTTCCGCCGCGCGATATTCATCCGCCATGGTTTGTATGGTCGTCGTGATTTCACTGATCGGCACGCCGAGCGCAGTTGCAGATTCGCGATCGATGTTGATGGTGATCTGCGGCTGCGACGTCTGGAAGTTGAGGCGCACATCATCAAATGTGGGGCTTTGTTCAAGTTTTGCGACGAGTAACTCGGCGGCGTTTGCGGCGGCGACATAGTCTTCGCCGACCACGGCGAATTGCAAACCCTGGCCGGCGCCGCGAATACCGAGGGAATTGCCGCCGCGGATAATGGTGCTGATCCCCGGTATGTCGCCGACCAGGCGGCGCACGTCGCCCTCGAAATCGCTCTGGGTCTTCTTGCGTTCCGACCAATCCGGCAGGCGCAAGATAGCGAATGACTGCGTTCCGCCGCCGACGCCGTTGATCGACACCACTTCCGTCGCCTCACCCGAATCCACAATTGACTGCAGGCGCGTTTCAACCTCCAGCACTTTGCGATCGAGATAATCGAAACTCGCGCCTTCCTGCGCGACAATCATGATGAACACGCGGCCGCGATCCTCGGTCGGCGTCAGTTCTTTGGGCACGGTGTTGAAAACAACGACCGCACCTGCAGCAAACGCTAGCGATGCGGCAATCGGAACAACGGGAAATTTCAGAAAGAAACGCAATATCAAACCGTAGCCAGCCGATAACGGTCCGGCCGGTTTTCGCTTATGCGCGGGCGTCGAGGCGTCGACCGCCATTTCTTCCCGGAATTCCCGGCCGAACCGCACGGTCAATACGGGACAAAGCGTGAGCGCCACGAATGACGAAACGATGACTGCAAAAGCAAGCACAAAACCAAATTCGGAAAACAGCCGTCCCGCCTGCCCCGGCAAAAACGAGATCGGAATGAACACAGCCGCCAACGTTGCTGTTGTCGATAATACCGCAAACACGATTTCGCGCGTACCGATGACGGCGGCGGCCCGTTTGCCGGCGCCCTTGCCGCGCCAGCGCTGAATGTTTTCGGTAACGACAATCGCGTCATCGACTACGAGCCCTGACGCCATCACGAGTGCGAGCAGCGTAATCAGGTTGATGGAAAAACCCGCAAGCCATAACGCCGCGACGGTGCCCAGCAATGAAATGGGGATGGTCACCGCAGGAATAATGGTCGCGCGCAGCGACCTCAAAAACAGGAAAATAACAAAGACAACAATCGATGTTGCGAGCAGGAGACTTTTGAGAACTTCGCTGATCGCTTCATTGATGAATATTGAATCATCCGTTGATACTTTGAGTTCGACATTCTGGGGTAAGGACGCCTTGAGCTCATCGACGGCGGCGCGCACGCCCTCCGACACCGCCACCGTATTTGACTGCGCCTGGCGAATGATGGCGATGCCGATGCCGGGATTGCCGTTGACGCGCGCGGTGCGAGTCTGGTCTTCAAATCCCCATTCGACAATCGCGACATCGGCGAGCCGCGTTTGGCCGTCAAGCCTGAGGGCGCCGATCGCTTCCGGCGTCGCCGCCTGGGACTCCGTCCGGATAAGAATTTGCTGTTTGCTGTTGCGTAGCTGGCCGCTCGGCGCGCTCTGGGAAGCAGTCGCCAGAACCCTCGCAACATCTTCGATCGAATAGCCGCGCGCCGCCAGCGACACCGGCATGATTCTGACCCGGATAACGCGGTTGCGGACCCCATAGGCGTCCGCCTGCGCAACGCCCTCTACGGCCTGCATCCGCGGCAGCACCACATCATCGACAAGATCCGCGAGATCGCCACCCTCCATGCCTTCGGCGGATACAGAAAGGCGCATCATTGGCGAGGCGTCCTGGTCCGCCTTGATGACGACCGGCTCTTCGATGTCCTCGGGTAAATCACGGCCAATTGACGAGACCGCGTTTTTCACATCCGTCGCTGCAATATTGATATCGACCGAATTCGAAAACTCCGCCGTCACCCGGCTCTGAGCGAACGAAGACGAGGATGAAATCGAGACGACGCCGTCAACCTGGGCGACGGCGCTTTCAATGACCGACGTCACTTCGGCGTCGATCGATTCCGGATTGGCGCCGGGGTAATTGGTGCGGATAGAGACGACAGGCTGATCGATATCGGGCAATTCACGGACTTCGACGCCGTTGAGGGCGGCAAGCCCTGCGACGATGATCAATAAACTCAGGACTGACGCAAGAATCGGTCGCTGAATGAAGATACCGACGAAGCCGCCATTTTTGGCGGGCGATGATGGAATTTCTTTCATTGCCGGCCTGCCGCGCGTTGGGCAGTAGTCGCCGATTTCTGACCCGAATTTCCGCCTGCGTCAGGCAACGCCAGTCCAGCGCGCACACGGTCGGCGCCTTCCGAAACAATAACGTCGCCTGCAGCAATGTCGCCTTCGATCAGCACGCGGTCATCGGTTCGCTGTAAGATAACAATGGATGCGCGCTCGGCGTTTCCTTCTTCGTTGCGCTTCCAGAGATAGGCGCCGCTGCGATCCCACTGGACGGCGATGCCAGGCGCTGCGATGACGGTGACGCCCTCGCTAACGGCGCGAATGGCGAATACAGCGCCCGGTATCAGCCGGCCGTCGGCATTTGCGATCGTTGCTTCAGCGCGCAACGTGCGCGACGCGGGATCAACCCGGCTGTCGATGGCGGTAATCTCCCCGTCAAAGGACGGCGCCGCGCCGGAGGCGAGTCGCGCCGTTATCGGTTGGCCAATATTGATATAGCCAGCCGATTCCTGCGGCACTGAAAATTCAACGATCACGGACGATATGTCGTCGAGGGTCACGATAACGTCTCCGGTAGAGATGTAGTCCCCCGGTTCAATGGTGGTCAGGCCGGCGATGCCGTCGAACGGCGCTTTCACCGCACGGCGTTCAAGCGCGACTTCCGCCGCGCGCAAATCCGCTTCAACGGTTTTAAAGGCGTTGTAGGCGTCTTCGGATTCCAATGCTGACGCGGCGTTGTCCGCTTCAAGCGCCCGGTATCGCTCGGAATTGGCTTTGGCGATGGGGAACTGCGCGCGGGCGCGGGTCAGTGCGATCGCCTGATCATCATCTTCAATTTGAAGCAGGAGATCGCCTTTCTGGACGCGTTTTCCCGGCGCGATCGCGACCTCTTCGACAAGACCCGAAACTTCTGACGTCACAGTAACGCTTCTTAGCGCGCGGGCTTCGCCCAGAACTTCAATCACTTTTTCGACGGGCGCGGCCTCAACAATGCTCATGGACACCGCCGGCGCGTAACCTCGACGTCCGCCGCCGCCCGGTCCGCGTCGGTCTCCAGCGCCCTCTTCCGTCTGCGCCGGTGACGGCGACATGAATATTGCCGTCATCACGCCGCCCGCGACAAGGCAAGCAGCGCAAGCGCCAATAAAGAAGAGTCTTCTTTTCATTCACGTCGCATCCCGCGCCGAAGCAACAGCCAATCTAAAAATTGGCGCCGCCATTCGAAAGTTTGCAATCATAATCTAGTCCCAGAACGACTGGCCGACGACCCGGCGCGGCGCCAATTCATCGAAGGAAGGTGCGATTTCGTCGAAATTTCCGCCGCTGGCGATAAAAATCGTTAGATTTGGCAGAAAGTTCCGAAAACTCCCGTAGCACAGCGAAGCAGCATGCAAGACGAACCGAATGTATCCACGAAACAACTGGAGCTAAGACGCATCCGGCTTTTTGCACTGGCGATTGTTCTATACCTTTTTACCGTGGCCCTTGCGGATCGTGAATTCGCGCTTTCGGTGCGCGATCTCGTCAACGCAGCGAACGGATCGGTTCTTGCGGCGTTGATTGTGTTCGTCGCACTTCCCCAATTTCTTTACCGGCGCCGGTTTGCTCTTTTTGCATTGTTCTGCATCGGCGGCGTCGTTCTGTTCGCCCTATTTGCAGAATGGGCGCTTGACCCAATACTTTTCGCGCCGGACGACCCACGTCGCAATTTTACGTTGAACGGCTTTCGATGGGGCGTCGTCAGCGCCCTGGTGACGTCATTTTCTATTGCCGCTATCGTCGCCATGTTTGACAATCTTGAAAGCCGCCGCAAACTGAGTGCATTTGCAGAATTGCGAAAAGAAGCCGAACTTGCCTCACTGAAATCTCAGCTCAATCCGCATATTATCCTGAACGCACTGAACAACCTTTACAGCCTTGCGCTTGAAAAGCACGAACAGGCGCCGGACGTCGTCCTGAAATTGTCCAACCTTCTTCAGTATTCCCTCTATGAAGCCGACGTCCCCGCTGCACCGTTGACGCGTGAAATCGAAATCCTTCAGTCCTATCTCGCTCTGCAAGAAATTGGCATGGGCGAGCGTGCCGTGATTGAATTCGACATCAATGGTTCGCCGGACGGCCGTCGCATTGCGCCACTGGTGTTACTGCCTCTTGTCGAAAATGCGTTTAAACATGGCGCCGCCGTCGGCGGCGCCGATCCCGTGCGATTCCAGTTTCGATTAACGATTGATCGCCGATTGATTTCCTTTGAAGCGAAAAACCCGCTTGGCTATAACAAGAACGACCCTGCAGCGCCCGGCGGCATCGGCCTGGGCAATCTCAAGGGTCGATTACAACTCGCCTATCCCGGCCGGCACCGGCTATCGGCGGCGCCTGACGACGATACATTCAAAGCTGAACTCGTGATTGAAGGCGAACCGGCGTGACCGTCAAATGTTTCATACTGGAAGATCAGGCGCCGGCCCGCCGTATGATTGAAAGTTTTCTTGCGCGTTTGCCGGACTTTGAATTAGCGGGCGCCGCAGCAACACCGTCCGAAGCGTCCGCGGCGCTGGACGCCGAAAAAACCGATATATTGTTTCTCGATCTTGGCCTGCCGGAAACGGACGGGTTTACATTTTTAAGCGCGCGCGAAAACCCGCCTGTCGTTATTGTCACAACGGCGTTTTCGAACCGGGCGCTTGAAGGGTTTGCTCATGGCGTCGCTGACTATCTCGTCAAACCGTTCTCTTTTGAGCGCTTTAAACTTGCGTTGGAGCGTGCGCAAATGGCGCTCCGAGCGCGCAGCGACAGCTCTATCTTACCCATTCCAGTCGAGCGCGGCGTTCGCGAATTTGTTCCCATGAGTGCAATTCTATCGCTTGCCGCCGACGGCGATTATGTGCGCATAAGAACCCACGAAAAAAATCTGCATACGCTCGGCCCATTGTCAAAATGGGAAGCGCTTTTACCGTCGCCGCTTTTTGTTCGCATTCATCGAAGCCACATCGTCAATAGCGAGCATATTTCCGCCGCCGGCAGTGACTTTGTCGAAATTGTCGGTCAGCGCCTCGCGGTCAGTGCAACTTATTCGTCAGCGCTCAACAGCGCCCTGGCGAAACGGTTTGATGGATAGTCAGTGCGGAGGCGCGACTGGTTTGGCGCTTGGTATCGTCGTATGTTGCGGTTCGCAGATCGCAAGGCGACGCGAGTAGCGTTTCGACAAATGTGACAGGTCGCTGTCTTTCAGTACAATGCGTTTTTTGGACTTAGGTTATAGACATCGCCATTGAGTCTAAAAGCTTTCCGAGATTTCAGGAAATTTTTGCTATCGAAAAGCTTAATCGAGCGCAACTGTGTTTGCAAATTTAACGGACTTAACCGAACGGGGCAATTCAATGAGGCTAAGCATACCTTTTGTTGCCCTCTCAATTTGCACCGGATGCACCGCGCTTGCGGCCCAGAATGAAAACATCACGAGCACAAGGGCAACTCAAGAAAATTCATTAGTAGCAGCCTGCCATCCCAATTTGCAATCCATCTCGGATTGTAACGCCAGCGCCGCCTCAAGCTCGCCATGCGTAATAAACGTTTGCTTCGGTGAAGCCTTGAAGCTCGAAAGCCAGTTCAGGATCGCAGCTTGATCGGCATGCGCCGAAAAACCACCAATCGAGCGGACGTGCGCATTAACCTGTATGTCGTCGCTGAAGATCCTGACGCTGGACGCGCCCTCAACGAGCTTGCGACCCAACGTACCTTGCGCCTGATAGCCCGTAATCAACACCGTATTTTCGGCGCCGCGGGAGACCATGCCGCAAATGATGCAAAATCCTGCCTGCCGTGCACATGCCGCTCGCCGCGATAATGATCGCGCTTGACCGTATTGAATTCAAGGCGATCGGTTTCTTCAATGCTTTCCGTAAACTTCAGCATGACCGCTGGTTCCGAACTGGCGCGCCATGCGGCGAGTTTTCTGACCTCTTTGTGGAATAGTTCAAGATGGCGCGTCGTCAGCTCGGTGACGAGCTGCGCCATCGGTGAATCAAAAAAAATGTTGAGGTTCTTTAGACGCCCAATGCACGTCAGGTGGTCCAACTTCGGGTAGCACTTCAACCGTGCCCGAAACTCTATCAAAAATTGGCAAATAAAGATGGGGGCTGGACACCGGATGTTGCGCCAAGCGGGACCGGCTCTTGGAACAACCCACGCACAATTATTTGTGAAATGACGTGATTCGCATTTGGTAATAATCGCGTCCATTTAGCTTCAGGGGCGCGCCGGCGAAAGATACCTAAGCCTTCGCCAGACGTTGCCTGAGCACAAACCAACTAATCAACATTCAGGAGATTTGAATTCATGACTACAAAAACGATTACAAAATCAGCATTGATTGGCGCGATTTCCGCCGCGGCGGCAATGTCCGCGGCCAATACTGCGAGCGCCGCCGATATGGAAAAATGCTATGGAGTCGCGCTCGCCGGCGAAAATGACTGCGCCGCCGGACCGGGAACCTCGTGCGAAGGCACGTCGACGATCGACTATCAAGGAAACGCCTGGTCTTTGGTCCCCGCCGGCACTTGCGATTCGATTGAAACGCCTGCAGGCGCAGGCAGCCTCGATCCACTCGATCGCAATCTGCCGGAAGCATGAGCGCAGGTTTTCACTTCGAGATCCCTGCGCTCGCCGCAGGGATCAACGTCAAACCGCTGCATTATAAGAAAGCGCTGACGACGAACCATAATCTGGATTTCTTTGAGGTCCATGCTGAAAACTTTATGGGCGCGGGCGGCCCGCCGCTTCGATGGCTGGAAGGGTTTAAGGCCCAGTATCCGCTTTCATTTCATGGCGTGTGTCTGTCCATTGGCGGCCGCGACGATCTCGATCGCGATCACCTCGCACGCCTCGCTGTATTGATTGATCGGTACGAGCCGACCTTGGTCTCAGAACATCTCGCCTGGAGCAATGATCATGACTTCTTCATCAACGATCTTCTGCCGCCGCCGCTGACCGAAACTGCGCTGCAGCGAATTTGCGACCATGTGGATTTAGTCCAAACGCGTCTCAAGCGAGAAATATTAATTGAAAATCCATCGCACTATCTCCGTCTGGATGGAAATGAAATACCGGAACCGGAATTCTTGAACGCGCTTGCGCGGCGGACGGGGTGCGGCCTCCTGCTTGATATTAACAATGTATTTGTGAGCGCCTGCAACATAGACTTTGACGCTGACGACTATATTAATGCGATTGACGTCGAGAGCGTGAAAGAAATTCACCTGGCCGGCCACGCCATTGATCAGTTTGAGGATGAAATCATCCGTGTCGACAATCATAGCGACCATGTTTGCATCGCCGTATTACAGCTTTTTCGCAAATTCATTTACCGTTCCGGCCCCGTTCCAACCTTGATTGAGTGGGATACGAATGTCCCGACTTTTGAAACCCTGGCCGCGGAAGCGGCAATGGCGAAACAGATTATACGCGTTGCAATCGAACAGGAACGCTTTCATGAATCAGTGTGATCAGGAAACCGACACCCGCATTTATGCCGGTTTGAGTGCGGCGATAAAATCTCTGGCGCCGGTCGATAAGTTTGACCGTGCGCTCGGAAGCAAAACCGCTGTGGCTGCAGGCCTCATGGTTTATCGCAACAATGTTCGCGCCGCCTATTTGCGCGTTCTCAGCGAGACCTTCCCAGTCGTACAGAAACTCGTTGGCGAGAAATTTTTTCGTTACATGGCGCATGAATATTTTCACGCACATCTTCCTTCCTCGCGACTGGTCATTCAATATGGCGAGGCTTTGCCCGGTTTCATTGAACACTTTGAACCCGTATCGCACTTACCCTATCTGGCCGAGGTCGCGCGCCTGGAGCTCGCCTGGCTCAGCGCTTATCATGCGGCTGAAGCGGACTCGTTGAACGAAGTCAACCTTCTTGCGCTCATTGAGAGCGTACCGGAAAGCGCAAAATTTTCCGTGCATCCTTCTGTTAGACTCTTGTCATCTGACTATCCTGTTCACACCATCTGGCGTCACAATCAGGATAGCGCCGCCGAAAGACTTCGGCTGCCGGACACAGGCGAAGCAGTCGTGATTGTGCGGCCGGATCACCGGGTTTTGACATCGACGATCTCTCCGGGCGTTCATGCATGTATGTTTGCTATTGTGAGCGGCGCTTCGTTTCGCGAGGGGCTCGAAGCCGCCGTGGAGACAGAGCCCACTGCTCCCCTTGCCAATGTCATTCGTGAAATCGCAACATCACGAGTTATAACCGGCGTCATTGCTTAAAACACCACTTTCAGGGAGGGGCCATCATGAACCCATTTGCGCTTTACACCACTTTTTCAACGCTTTGCTCAAAAGTCCCGTACGCTATTGTTGCGCTGGCCTGCCGCATTGCGGCTGCCGTTCCTTTCTGGCGATCCGGCCAATCTAAACTGGATGGCGGTGAAGTTTTCGGCGTCAAATATGAGCTCTTCAATGTCAAAGCCTCGAAAATCTATTTGTTCGCCAATGAGTTCGGTTTTGGTGACGCGATCGCGCCGGCCGCTACGCAACTGGCCGCGCTGGGTGAGAACCTGCTGCCGCCCTTGCTTGTCTTCGGCCTATTGACGCGTTTTGGCGCATTGGGATTATTAATCATGACGGCCGTTATTCAGTTTTATGTCTTTCCTGAACAACTGCTGATGGCCAACGGCAATTGGGCGATGCATCTGCAATGGGCCGCGCCGCTGATGGTTGTCCTGCAGCGAGGTCCGGGCGCGGTTTCTTTCGATACGCTATTCGGAAAATTCGAGCGGCGACAGTGAAACGCATAACTAGCGCAGGTCTAAAGTGATAGCCACAATGATGTCGCTGCTCGCGGCTTTCTTATTGGGATTTATTGCGCATCGCGCAGGCTTATGCACCGTAAAAGCGGTTGCCGAAATATTCACGACACGCCGCTTTTATATTTTGGCGTCATTTGCAAAAACGGTCATCTGGATCGTGGTGTTTTCATTTGCTGGCCTCGTTTTATTCAATTACACGACCCCATTCACGCATTGGCCGCTAACGACCTATTCAATTGGCGGCGGGTTACTATTTGGCGTTGCAGCAGCCGCCAATGGTGGATGCACTTTCTCAACGCTGACGCGCCTCGGCGACGGCGACATAAACTTCGCCGCCACGATTTTGGGGTGGCCCATCGGCGCCTGGCTAGAAAAAATGGTCAGCTTTGAGAATGCGTCAATGCCACCCCGAACCAGCATGCTGGCGGTCATCGATGCGCCGTTCCTCTATATTGCCGCCGCGTTCGCGGCGATTTGGCTGATTTGGCAAGCAATCGTCATCATCGGGGTTCATCCTCAAAAGGCGCGCCCCATTCAGACCTTGCTGTCGCCCGTATACAAACTTTCCATCGCAGCCTTCTTGATCGCCTTGTTTAACCTCATTCTCTTTGAGAATTTCGGGCCGTGGTCGTTTACATCCGTGATTCTTTCAACAGTCGCCCCCGAGCAGTTTCCGAGCGCCGCTGCACTGCCGCTCCATTGGCTCGTACTGGGCTTCGCACTCACGGGCATCGTCATTTCATCACTGCATCGGAAATCGTTTTCGATGCAAAAGCTCAACCGAGACCGTCTGGCGGTGCACGGCGTCGCCGGTGTCGCGATGGGTTTCGGCGCGGCCATGATACCTGGCGGCAATGACAGCCTTATTTTATATGGAATCAGTTCACTTTCCCCGCATGCGCTTCCAGCATTTTTGGCAATCCTTCTCGGAATTGCATTGACCTTTGCAGGGGTTAAACGATTTGGCGGGAAGCCGCCAACGATCTATTGTGTGGGGGATGTCTGCATGACATCTTTTGATCCTGAAGCTAAGCACGCAAAATGAACTGATTTCGTTTGCATAAGTCAAAACACTCACGGCAATATTGTATAGCACGAATGGTCTTCAGCGATCTCAACCGGACCGGAAAAAATTTTGGCAATCGCTTTAAGGCTTTCCACACGGTCATTGAGCGCCCGCGTCATGTTATGGGACAACACAAGTCGCTGCGCTTGCATTTCGGTGGCCATGTCGCCAATGGAGGATGGATCGCGATGCAATCCGCGCGGCTGTCCCTTTGCGCCAGAGATCGCATGATGCGCAATCAGCAGCGCCGGTTCGGCGTCGGCCAGCGCTTCGTCAAAAGTACTGCTGAAAAGACTTTGATCACCGGCAAACACCGCCATGACGCCGTCCACGGTCACTGTGTAAGCGAGCGCCGGAACCGCGCCGTGATTGACCGGAATCGCTGAAATTTTAGCCTCCCCGGAGAGAGCAATTTTCTTCGTTTCATCAGCAAACGCATCGATTTCCAAAGCGTCTAACTGCGGCCATTCGGGCCGATCGTCGATATAGGTGGACAGGTATCGGTAGACGCCTGTGTTTTTATCAAAAGTCACACGGAGAAACTCATCCAGCCCAGGAAAAAACGCGTTGCCGGACGGCCCTGTAATCGTGAGGGGGCTGTCTGCTTTTTCGAATGAACCGCTTTTTAGAAGCGCCGGCAGGTCGGCGACATGGTCTGCATGGAAATGACTGATGAGAATAGCGTCGAGCGACTGCAGGTTTGCGCCAGATTCTGCGAACCTAAGAAAGACGCCGCCACCGACGTCGATAAGCACCTTCGCCTCGCCATCGATCCAAACCAGATATCCCGCGCTCGCGCGCGCATCGTCCGCAAGCGGTCCGCCGGAGCCCAACACCTCTACCGCAAAGTGTCCCGGACAGGGTTCGCTTGCCTCGGCGCCCGCCGAACAGGCGCCTAAGCCTAGTAAAACGGATACAACGGCTCGAAACATGGATTCTCTCCCTCTCGTGATTGGCTTGTGAGCGCGGCACGTCCTAAATCATCGAAAAGATAACGGGCAAATCATCGAACAGGAACAGATAAGATGTCAAAATATTTACGCCACCTTCCCGCGTTGTTGTTAGCGGCCTTTCTTTTGATGATGGGACTGCAAAAATTTGGCGCAGAAAACATTATATTCGCGACCATTGCTGAACGATCCGGCTTAGGTTTTTTTGAGCCCGGGATACGAATCCTGACAGGCATCGCTGAATTGGTAGCAGCTGCGCTTCTCATCTTGCCCAAAACCCGCTTATTCGGCGCCATGGGCGCAGTCGCCGTCATCGGCGGCGCTATTCTGTTTCATCTTTCGCCATGGCTAGGCGTCAGTGTCGCCATGGCTCCAGGGGCGGAACCCACCATGATGCTATTTATGATGGCAATTGGCTCATTTATCCTGTCGGCTGTGGTTCTCATATTGACGCACAACGATCGAAAAGCTTGACGTTGCAGGACTCATATTGAGCCCGTGACATTGATACACGCGAAAATCAAGTTTAGCCCGTCAAAACCATTTAGCCAACATTTGCGCGACACAGGTTAGTGTGATCATTGCCAAAAATCCAATGAAGCCGCAGAGCATCCATTCCACTGGTGACAATCCTGTCATAAAATTTCTCCTGATATTTGTAATCGACACGATATAGAATCTAATTGGAGTCGGCGTCGAAATGAGCAATCAAATGTTTAGGGCGGTCCGTCTAAATATTGGCGAAACACAGCACCGCTAGCATCATTGCAACGGCGCCGCCCAATGATGCGATCAGGATGCGCAGTACGCCATCGTTATGTTCGGTTTTGGGGGGGGTGATCATTTTATATCTCCTGTTGAATGGGAATAGATTTCGCGATTTTTTGTCGCATGTCCAATCACCTTGCATCACAGAATCGCGCACATCGCGTGACATCAGTTCTGCCGCAAAATGTGATTGCGTGTGATTGGATTTAAGGAAACAAAACAACTATTTTCAGCCCTTAGATTTGATTAAGGCCATGAATGAGACTCCGATTGAGTATCTGGGCTGCACTTGCCCTCCTATGCACAGACCATGCAGCCGCTGAGGTTAATCGCGCGCTCATATGGGCCGAAGAATGGCCACATACGGACTTTGCAAATCGCAATGTCGCGTTTGAAGAAATCGAGTCAAATCTGGCACGCGATTCCATACCGTCAATTGACGCGCCGCAGTTTGCGCCTGTTTCCCAGGTTCTGGTCGAGGATCGAAAGGAACGGCGTTTTCCGAAATTGCGCGGCCGGTATCGCCGCTCCATGTCCAATGACACGTTTAGCCTGTCGCTACGAGATCCCGTTATCAGTCTAGAAATTAACGGGGACGCGCGGGCCTATCCGCTTCGCATCATGATGTATCATGAGATTGTCAACGACGTTGTCGGCGCGCGCCCTGTCGCTGTGACGTACTGCCCGTTATGCAACACGGCCATTGTTCTGGATCGAATCATTGACCGCAAGCCGGTTGAATTCGGCACGACTGGCAAATTGCGTCACTCGGACCTCATTATGTATGACCGTCGCACCCATTCATGGTGGCAGCAATTCACCGGGAAAGCGATCGTCGGCGAGAAAACCGGACATCGGCTTGAGCGTCTCCCAGCCCGGCTTGAATCCTATGATTCCTTCATTCGCCGGTTTCCCAAAGGCAGCGTCCTCATTCCTCCGGCGGACAGTGCGGCGCCCTATGGCCGCAACCCGTATTTTCAGTATGACACTGCGCGGCGGCCGTTTTTCTATCGCGGCGGCGCGCCATCCGGCATCAAGCCACTCGCGCGCGTCGTCGTCGTCAATCAAACTGCTTACGCGCTATCTCTTGTCCAGAAAAAACGCGAAATCGTTGAAGATGGCTTCCGAATCTCCTGGTCGGAAGGTCAGGCCTCGGCGCTGGATACGCATGAGATATCAGAAGGTAGAGACGTCGGGAATGTCGTCGTTCAAAAATTGACGCGAGACGGAACATGGGATGACGCGCCTTATGACGTTACGTTTGCTTTTACGTTTCACGCGTTCAACCCCGATGGACGCTGGCGCTACTGACTGACCTGGCTTCATAGCGTCGCCTTGCCGTTACGAAACTCGCCCCGCGCCCGCTGATGCTTACATCACGACATGGTGACCAACGGAAGCGTGGAACGTTTGCTGTATTACTGTTAATTCCGGAAGCAACGCTAAATAAGGAGCAATCAATGACTGCTGAGTACAAGCTTGAAACAAAGCCCGTCGTACCCGCTGAAGCAGAAGGCCTCGCAAAAGAATTGTTGGACGGCGCAAAATCAAAAGTCGGTTTTGTCCCGAATATGTATACGGGAATGGCCATTAATCCGGGTCTCCTGTCGACCTATCTGCATGGCTATGAACATTTTCGTAATTCAGGCAATTTCACTCCGCCGGAACAGGAAACTGTTTTGCTAACGATCTCGACGAAAAATGGTTGTGACTATTGCACAGCGGCGCATTCTATGTTGGCCGTGAAGGTGTCGAAGCTCTCAGAAGAAAATACCAACGCGATCCGCGACGGAAACGCCCTGAATGACCCGAAATTAAATGCGCTCGCCAAATTTACGACGCATATGTGGCAAACGCGCGGCCTGCCGACGAAAGCCGCCGCGGCGCAATTCAAATCAGCCGGGTTCGCTGACACCCATATTCTCGAAATCATTCTGGCGATTGCGGTAAAAACCATCTCTAACTACGCCAATCATGTGAACCATTCCGAACTCGACGACGCATTCTCAGCGTACGCTGTGCCCAAGGCCGCGTAATCAAGAAAAAGCAAGTACCGGGAACGCGCCCGCATAAAGTGGCGTCCAGCGCAATCCCGGTATTGCGATTTCACAGACCCTACATTTAATCCGTCGAGAGATAAGAGCGCTTGGCGCGCCGATAGAGTCGCGATTGCCCTTTGTCGGCCCAATCCATTCACACTGTTTTGCATTCATGTGATTGGCGCCGCGCTCCACCAGACCCTAGGTTTGTTTTAGCATCCCTAGGTCGATCCAATGATATCAAACAAAGCAATCTCCGCACTCTCCGCCAGTCTAGCAATGATTGGCGTGATGCCTGCGGGGAGTGTCAGCTCAAATCTTCTGAATGCGCCCGATGACGGCGCCGGTGCTGCACAAATCGCCACTTTATCACACGATGCGAT
>JAJFGC010000268.1 GCA_021776345.1 Hyphococcus sp.
AAGCTGGAGGCAAAGCGACGCGCGCGGATGGGCGTTATCGCCTTTGCTGGCGGCATCGGCGCAGCGCTGGCGGCAAGCCAGTTCAATGGATTATTCGATCTCGTGGCCACCCAGCTTCCCGTGAACGGCGATCCAGTTGGCGCAAGCTATTTATCCTATATGGCGGGGGCGCTCGTGTTGGCGGGCACTGCTGTGGTGACGGCGTTTGTTATGCGCCGCGAATTTTGACCGCTAAAAACGGCGCTCACTGAGCGCCGTTTTTTGCCCCGCCGACGTTAGAATTCAACTTAGTCGTCTCTGTGCACTTTTTCGGCACGCTCATGGCGTTCTTGCGCTTCCAGTGACAAGGTCGCAATCGGGCGCGCATCCAGACGGCGCAAGCTAATCGGCTCGCCGGTTTCTTCACAATAGCCATATTCGCCGGTTTCAAGACGACGCAGCGCTGAGTCGATTTTTGAAGTCAGTTTGCGCTGACGATCACGGGTGCGTAGTTCCAGCGCTTTTTCCGTTTCGCTTGATGCGCGGTCAGCAATATCCGGCATCTGATTGTTTTCTTCTTGCAGATTATCCAGCGTGCCTTTGCTTTCGCGAATAATGTCCTGCTTCCAGTCAAGAAGCTTGCGCCGAAAATATTCTTTCTGGCGGTCGTTCATAAAGGGTTCGTCTTCTGACGGACGATAGTTTTCAACTTCACTCACCGACATTTGTTTACTCCCTGCTGCTTAGGCCAGTTACTTGAGCGCTGCTCATCGCCTCCCCGGCTGCAGCGCGGCCTTCTATAACGGCGGCGCCCTCAAGGCTCAAGGCCTGATTTTTTGCCTGCCGTCATAAATGTTTGATAGAAATCAAATATTGATTTTTGGTTTCGCGGCCGGCGAATTACCGGCCTCTTTTGGCGAGTTCGACGCGGGCGCGCAACGCAATCTCATCATAAATATTTTTTAAATTCTCATCCGCAGCCGCATGCGCGCGTGCTGAGGCCGCATCTGATAACGCTTCCAGCGCATCCGCGCTTTCCTCGCCCTCCAGCACTGCCAGGCGTAGGCCGTCCAAAAGGTCGAGCGTGCGCTGCGCTGCAGCAAACGTTTTTGCGTTGCCGCCGCCATCGCTCTGCAATGCAATCAACGCGCTCAACACGGATGCCGGCGCGCCCGGAGCGGCGCCGGTCGAGGCGCTGGCTGACGCCGGCACATCGGTTTTGAACGCCGCCGATGCGCCGCTTTTCTTTTTCGCAGCCGCCGCGGGGCGCGTTTCTGTAGATCCCTGAATTTTGATCATTGCCGATGCGTTCTGCCGTTGACTAGATACAACGCTCATCATGGCGCCCGGGACATAAAGGTTTCGTTAAACACGGCAGAAACAACCCGGCAGGTTCTGCCGCTCAAGCGCGACCTGGCGCCAGGGCAGGAAGCGCTCTCCAGCAGATATTCGCATAGATAAAGGCCTAGCGCCGCTTTTGGGGTGATCGCCAAAACTGGCATGGCGCTCGCTATGCATGTCGGTGGACGGATTGCGTCCGGATGACCACATGAGCAAAGCGTTGCGGATAAAAATTATCTTACTCGGTCTTATCGCTGCTGTAACCGCGGCCGGTTCAGCGTTAGCAGAATCGCGAATCAAAGATCTCGCCGACGTTGAAGGCGTGCGCGAGAACATGCTGATCGGTTACGGCCTTGTCGTCGGTCTCGACGGCACCGGCGATCGCATCCGCAATACGCCGTTCACCCGTGAAAGCCTGGTTTCGATGCTGGAGCGTATGGGCGTCAATATCCGATCCGAAGCCCTCGACACCGATAATATCGCCGCCGTCATGGTGACGGCGAACCTGCCGCCCTTCGCCACTCAAGGCACTCATGTCGATGTTTCCGTAAGCGCCCTTGGCGATGCCGAATCACTTCGCGGCGGCGTCTTGCTGGTAACGCCGCTCCACGGCGCCGACGGTGAGGTCTACGCCATTGCACAAGGCTCCGTTGCTGTCAGCGGCTTTGCCGCGCGCGGCAACGCGGCGTCGGTCACTCGCGGTGTGCCCACCAATGGACGCATCGCCAACGGCGCTGTCGTCGAATTGGAGCTGACTTACGATCTTGCCGGCCGCGATACAATCAAACTCGCCTTGCGCAATCCGGACTTTACGACCGCGAAACGCATTGCCGAGGCCATCAACAAACAGCTGAAGTCTGATGCCGCCAGCGTCGCCAATCCGGGAACCGTTCAGGTCAACCGTCCTCAGGATTTCAATGGCGATATGGTGGCGCTGATAACGGCGATTGAGCGCTTGCGCGTTCAACCCGACCACACAGCCAAAGTCGTCATTGACGAGGCCTCAGGCGTTATCGTGATGGGCGACGATGTGCGCGTCTCGACGGTTGCGATTGCTCAAGGCAGCCTCACCGTCTCGATTTCCGAAACGCCGCAGGTAAGCCAACCAAGCCCGTTTTCTGAGCGCGGCCGCACCGTGGTCGTGCCGCGCACCACCGCCGGCGTTGATGAACCAACCGCTCAATTAAAGCTGGTTGAGGGCGGATTGCGATTGCGCGATCTCGTCGATGGGCTGAACGCCCTTGGCGTTCCGCCGCGCGATATGATCGCGATCCTCCAGGCGATCAAAGCCTCCGGCGCGCTGCAAGCCGATATTGAGGTGCTCTAATGGAAGCCATTGCCGCCATCAGCGCGCCTATCCCTCAACCGCGCTCACCGACCAGCGACATTGATCGCAAGGCCGAAGAGTTTGAGGCGCTGATCCTCACCCAGCTTTTAAAGCCAATGTTCGACACCGCGAAATCGCCAAGCCTTTTTGGCGGTGATGGCCCGGAAGAAGACGCTTTTAGCTCCATGCTGCAGGAACATTACGCCAACTCTATCGCCGCGCGCGGCGGCGTCGGCATCGCCGACCAGGTTAAAGACGCATTAATCCGCTTACAGAGTGAAGCGGTGACGATCCAAGGGGTAAAGCCATGACTGATGCACAACAAGACGCCGCTTTGCGGGTCCAATCGTTAATCGACATCACCGACGCCTTGAGCGCGATCATGTTGAAAGAGAACGATCTGCTAACAAGCCAGCGGGCACGGGAAATTGCACCGCTCCAAGCTGAAAAGGCGCGCCTCGCCGCAGCTTACGCTCAATCGATCCGCGACATCGCCGCCAACCGCGCCAGCGTCAATGCAGCTGATTCGGTGTTGCTGAGTGAGTTACGCGACATCACGAAAACCTTTGAAGAACGCGCCGCTAACCAACGCGCGTTGCTGAACGGCGCAGCAAAGGCGGCTGAAGGCGTCGTCAAATCTGTCGCCGCAGAAGCAGCCAACGAAAAGGCCAGCGCTTCTTACGGCGCCGACAACACAGGCGCGCCATCCACCCCAATCTCCGTCAACGAGAACGCTTAAGAACCGACATTTTTTAGATTTTTCAGGCAGTCAAATATAAGGCCTGTTGAGAGTCAATCCTTCGCTACCACATAACCTCCCTTCCTCCGCTCATTCCCGCGAAAGCGGGGAAGTGCGGGAGGGAGAGAATTATTCTATGGAAAAATTGACTCTCAACAGACTCTTGTACCGGATGTCGCCAGCCTAAATGAGTTTATGCATAGCGACAGTGTTTCCGTCTCTGGAACTCTCGCCCCAGCCGAGATGTGTGTAGAATTTGATATTCTCGAGCATGGCGGCGTGGGTGTTCAACCGAATTTCATCATAGCCCTGCTTTTTTGCTTCACTCTCTGCAAGCGCAATTAACGCGCGGCCCAACCCCTTACCGCTGTGATCGGGATGAACCGCTATGTTGGCGAGTTTCATAACCTCATCTTGAGCAACGAGGAAAAGACAGCCAATGATGCTGTCATCCTCGACAGCAACCCATACCTGATTTTTGGCGATTTCTTCGGCACACCCCTCCGATACTGGAGGCAAGTCAGGAATACGGCCTGCATATCGCGCGTAGGCGGCATCTATAGACACCGCCAATGCATCAGCATCAGCCAGACGCGCTTTGCGGATATGCCAACCACAACTACTCAGCTGATGGCTCCCTGCCGATTTAAAAGGCGGAGAAATTATTTATCGTCGTTCGTAAATCGCACCTGCCAGGTATTGGCGATCGCCGCGCTCAAGGCATGGTCGTTCGCTTCTACGCGGGAGATCGCCCGAGCAATCACTTCAACGCTATCCGATCCGCCGGCAACATTATCGGTTTTGCCTTTGGCGCCGGGCAACGATTTCAACGAAACCGCTGTACCCGCCGCCGCTTGCGACTGAATAAAACCTTGCATGTCGATGAGGAAATATTCGACGGTATTTTTGTAATAGGCGCGGGTAACACCGCCAGCAAAAAACAGCTGTCGGCCGAAGATGATGATGTTTTGTTCAGCGACATTGACCGCCCGCGTCACATTTGCCGAGGCGTTAAAGGCGTTGATATCGTCATAGGCGATGCCGGCGTTGGGCGCCCCGGTGAACACGACGGATGCGGCGCAGCCAACACCTGCGGCCGGATCGTCACATTCAAAAAGCGTCACCACAAAGCGTGCGCCGCCCGATGTCTCAGCAAGAACCGCCGCCGCCCCATTTCCCGCATAGGGCGAAAGCGTTGTCGTGATCTGAAATTCCGCCATGATCGACGCGACGTCGCTGACGCTAAATTTTTCTTTGACCGCGCCCGCCTTAAACAGACCATTTGCCGTGGATTGCGCATTTGCTGCGCCGGCTGCCATGGCAAAAGCCGACAGCAAGGCCAAAGCGGCCTTTAGATTCAACAGTTTGGACATGAAACCCCTCAGACCGCGCGAATGCTAAGATTAAACCCTATCAGCTGCCAGCACCCACGCAAGGCGATCACGCGGTCTTGTTTTGCAGTCCTACACTTGCGTCATAATTACGTCTAATATAGCGATCAATATCGGGGTGTGGAGCGACGCATGTGAGAACTTCTGAACGGGGCATAAGTTTATTGAAGAGCTTTGAGGGGCTGGAACTCGAAGCCTATCAGGATATCGCCGGCATCTGGACCATCGGTTATGGGCACACCGGGGCCGATGTTGAACCGGGGATGCGCATCACCGAACGTGAGGCGGAAGCGTTATTGCGAAAAGATTTACGCTCGCGCGAGGATGGGGTTGATCGCCTCGCCTCCGTCCCGCTCAATCAAAATGAATTCGATGCGCTGGTGTCCTTTGTTTATAATGTCGGTGTTAGCGCCTTTCAGGGATCCACCGCACGCAAACGGCTTAATCGCGGCGATCGCATGG
>JAJFGC010000269.1 GCA_021776345.1 Hyphococcus sp.
GACGCCGCGATTTCAGAAAGCAGCGCGTTGGCCAGCGTTGTTTTTCCCGAACCCGTCCCGCCGGCGATCAAAATATTTTTGTGGGCGCCAATCGCGCTTCGCAATAAGTCGGCTTGGGTTTCACTCAAGACGCGTGACAAGACATAGTCTTCCAGACAATAAAGTTTGCCGGCGGGCTTTCGGATTGAAAAACACGGGGCTTCGGAAATTGGCGGGATAACGCCCTCGAAGCGTTCACCGGTCTCGGGAAGTTCCGCCGAAACGATCGGATGGTCGGCGTCGCAGGAATAGCCGATATGGCTGGCGACCAGGCGTATGACGCGCTCGGTCTCATCGGGCGACAATTGCGTGAGCGTCTTTTCGCGGCCGTTGCCATGGCGTTCAATCCACAACGCGCCATCGGGATTGACCATCACTTCAACAACCGACGGATCCGACAACGCAGCGATGATGTTGTCGCCGAGCGCCGTTTGCAGCATGCCAGAGAGGCGTTCCTTAAAAGCGCTATGCATGGCCGCCTCCATTGAGGTCGGCGAGGTCTTTCGCTTCAAAGAAATCTTCAGAGGACGGCACAAAATCTTCAAAAGCGTCTTCAAAGACGCTGCGGCGGCGCTCAAGCTGACCTTTGACCGCGTCGATATAGCGGGAGAAGCGTTCGTCGCCTTTGAGTTTTGCCGCTTGTTTTGACGCGTCCGGAATCATCGGCGCAAAGGTCAAATAGATGCGCACAAACCTGGTCATCATTTCAGCGAAGATGGCGTCATTGCGCTCCAGCCGCGCCAGCTGTCGGCTTAACCGGTCCATCCGGCGAATAATGGCAGCGTCGCGCTGATCGTCGATTTCATGAGAGAAGAAAGCTTTTAGCGCCGCCTCAATGATTTCCGACTGCGACACATCGGGTTTCTTCGCTGCAGCGGCGACTTTGGCGCGGATATCATTGGAGACGTAAGCAATAAGACGGGGCTTCGACATTGTTATCGCTCCCCTATCAAGTCGAGATTGGCGTCGCGATCAGCGCCATAGACCCGCTGCGCAACTGTCAATCCCTTGCCGGCGCGCGTCATCATCTTGGCGGCGACATCCTCGCCCATATCATCGCGCGAATGGTCGTCCTCCCCATTGCTCTTGCGATGCATGGATTTGACCGGTTTGCCGTAAGCGCGCTCGCGCTCGATCTCGTCGTCGGACTTCCAGGTTCCGCGCGAGGCTTCCAATAGGTCATCATGCACATCAGCGGTAACGCCTTCCCAATCATGGGAGACGGGAGCATCGTTGATGACGGCGCCAGTTTGCGCAGGCAGCGTCCGTTCCGTGAAATTTCGATCTTCGTAATATTTGAGTTTCTGTGCGCGAATTGGCGCCATGCCGGAAATGAGAACGAGTTCATCATCCTGCGGCAACTGCATGATTTCGCCGGGGGTTAGTAACGGCCGCTGGGTTTCCTGGCGCGAGACCATGACATGAGCGAGCCATGGCGCGAGCCGATGACCGGCATAATTGCGCATTGAACGCATTTCTGTTGCAGATCCCAGCATGTCGCTGACGCGTTTTGCCGTGCGTTCGTCATTGGTCGCGAAGGAAACGCGTACATGGGTGTTGTCGAGAATAGAATTATTCGGCCCATAAGCGTTTTCGATTTGATTGAGACTTTGCGCAATTAAAAATGCGCGCACGCCATAGCCCGCCATAAACGCCAACGCGCTCTCGAAGAATTCGAGTTTGCCGAGCGCGGGAAACTCATCGAGCATCAACAGCACTTGAGGTTTGGCCTCACCTGTTTCGAGCTTTTCGGTAAGACGCCTGCCGATCTGATTGAGAACCAGCCGCATCAACGGCTTGGTTCGTGAGATGTCCGACGGCGGCACCGCGAGATAGAGCGACAGCGGATTTTTCGCACGATTTAAATCCGCAATGCGGAAATCGCATTGGGACGTCGCATTCGCGATAAGCGGATCACGATAAAGCGATAGAAAACTGAGCGCCGTTGATAAAACACCGGAGCGTTCGTTGGTCGTGCGATTTTTAACTTCCTGAACGAACTCGGCGATCACCGGATGGGTGCGCGGCGCGGTTGCCGTGCCCACATGATTGGTGCCGGCAATCCTATCGACGGTTTCGTCAAAAGTGCGCCCCGGATGTGATAGCAACGAGACGACGCGCGACAGTGATTTATCTTCGTCTGTATAGAGGACATGTAAAATCGCGCCGACCAGAAGCGCATAGGCTGTCTTGTCCCAATGATCCTTGCGGATATAGGGCCCGTCGGGATCCACAAGGATATCCGCGATATTCATAGCATCGCGGACTTCGTTCGGCCCTTTGCGCACTTCAAGAAGCGGATTGAACCGCGCTGATTGCGGGTCTGTTGGATCAAAACGAACGCAGTTGGAAAAACCTGACCGCCAGCCGCTGGTCAGATCCCAGTTTTCGCCTTTGATATCGTGAATAACGGCGCCGCCGGGCCAGGAAAGAAGCGTCGGCACGACAAGCCCAACGCCCTTCCCTGATCGCGTCGGGGCAAACGCGATCACATGCTCAGGACCGTCATGGCGGATATAGCGTTTGTCGTGAGTCCCGAGAAAGACACCGGCGGACTTATAGAGTTCAGACTTCGCAATTTCTTGGCGAACCGCCCATCGCGACGAGCCGTAAGTTGTCACATTCTTCGATTGTCGCGCCCGCCATACCGATCCGGCGACGGCTGTTCCGGCGCCAAGAAACCCGCCCATCGCCGCCATGGCGCCCGCCTTGTTGAACACCGCCGGTGCATAAGCTTCATAGGCATACCACCACTGAAACAAACGCCAGGGGTGATAGATTTTAATATCGAGAACTGTTTTCCACGGCGCGCCGAGCCACGGATCGTGATTTAAAGTCGCCGCCGTCCATTGGGTAGCG
>JAJFGC010000270.1 GCA_021776345.1 Hyphococcus sp.
ACGAGAAAGGATTAAACGGAAAACATTCGAACATCGGCGCTTGCAACATGCAAAAGCTGCCGCTTAAAATGAAACAACAGATGAGCCAGAGACTCCCTTACTGAATAAACTCTGTGGTCTCATGTTATTTGATGACGGACAATGCCATGCCGTGCGCGTTCAATCATGCTTTTGTCAATATCGGTCGCGAAAATATGAATCTGTGGTTTGGTTTTGCGCGGCTTTAAATGCTCACAAAGTAGCATTGCAACCGAATATGCCTCCTCCCCGCTGGACACGCCCGGCGCCAAGACACGGATTGTTTCTCCAGCGCCCTTTTCGTCACATATCTTTGGAATTACTTTCTCTCTTAAAGCTGCAAACGCATCACTATCCCGGAAAAATTCCGTTACATTTATAAGAAAATCACGAAATAGGTTTTCGGCTTCGTCTGCGCTTCCCACCAATAGCTGAAGATAGTCATGTTCCGTCTTTGAATTGGTAACCAGCATCCTTCTCGAAATTCGCCGCAGCAAGGTTGCGCGTTTGTACTGTGAGAAATCGTGACCGCATCTATACCTTACTGTGCGAACAACTTGTTCGAGAAAATCTTGTTCACTACTACGCTCAAATCCCATTTGGATTTTTTCTCGCCCATAATATTGAGCGAGCATAGGCGCCATTTTTTCAGCGGGAAGCACCAAATCAATCATGCCAGTATCCAGCGCACTGCGTGGCATACCAGAATATTTCGCAAAAGTGGGGTCTTGCGCAAGCGTCAGTCCGCCGGAAGCTTTAATAGCGCGCAACCCGTTGCTGCCGTCACTTCCCGTTCCAGACAATATTACGCACGCAGCGTTTTTTCCTTGATCATTTGCGAGCGCGGAAAAAAAGAAATCGATTGGCCGGCGCCGACCGCGTGGCTCTTCAAATTGAACAAGCTCAAGTATGCTGTTTTTAATCGAAACTTGCGCATTAGGCGGCGTCAGATAAACTGTTGAAGGTTGAACCCGCTCGCCCCCTTCGATAATTAAAACTGAAATCTTCGCGCGACGGCTCAATAATTGACCCAGCAAACTTTCATGAGTGGGATCCAAATGTTGGATAAAAATATAAGCAATGCCATGCTCGTCAACTACGCTTGTTAAAAACTGCTCATAAGCCTCCAATCCGCCTGCTGAAGCGCCGACACCAACGATCGGGCACGTGGCCGACGCATGTGCTCGGGTAAGTGGCTTTTTGTTGATCGTTGCATCAGTCATTTAGGATCCGTGTACATATCCGTGAGTATGGCGGCGCAGATTAGATATTTTTCAGGCTAACCGTGTATTGTTCTATCTGCAACAAGCAGTTAGCTTTAGTTCGATAGCTACGACGCCTGACAGACATTTACTGGGCAAAATAATGCGCACACCGATTCCAACATCAATCGAGCAGATGTTTGCCAACGTAAATATTTGCCTTTCGCTCGCGGATGCCCGCGCCGAAGACATCCCCTTATGCTATGTAAATGACAAATTTTGCAGCATGACCGGGTATGATCGTGAAGAATTGATCGGGAGAAATTGTCGTTTGCTGCAGGGGCCGGATTCCGAACCGATATCGCGGCAGGAAATTCGATCAGTTCTGGACAACCCCAAACAAGTAGAAAATCAGGTGTTTATTACCAACTATAGAAAATCGGGAGAACGGTTTGAAAATTACCTATACATCTTTCGTTTGATCAATCGCGATGGCGAAACCGATTTTTTTCTCGGATCACAATTTGACGTCACAAAAGCCAAGCAAGCTCAAGGCCCTGACAAGCATGCGCGTCAGCTTTGGAACGGCATAAAGATGATTGATAACCCTTATATGGAAACCGCGCGGATGGTTCTTCAATCTGCCAATTTAATGTCTGTGTCTGCTGCAAACATTGCGCGAGCGCGCTTGGCAGCTTCGGCGCAGCACTAATCGCTGCGTTTGCTTTCCCTAAGGTTTTCCTCAATTTATCGAATTTTTCCCTCTGATGTGGAACCACCGATCCATGACGTTGTTTGTCATTGGATAGCTGGCTGGACGATAGCAACGGCCGCATGGAAAAGGAGAATTTTTATGTCGAAAACATCGATTGCAATGATTGTCGGTGGTGCGGTCGTGGTCGGCTTTCTAGCGCTATGGCTTACAGATGTGGATGTCGTTGACGGTGGGGAACTGCCAAGTGTGTCCATGGATGTTGACGGTGATCTTGGAGAGCTGCCGGAAGTCAAAGTTGAAGGCGGCGAGCTGCCTGAAGTCGACGATGTGGATGTTGAAGCGGACGCTGGTGAGTTGCCGGAGATCGATGTCGATTTTGCTGAAGTCGAAATTGGCTCGAAAGAAGTTGATGTGAGCGTGCCGGATGTCGATGTAGATCTTAAAAAAACCAATATCAAGCTTCCAACAATCGACGTTAAACCCGCTGATGCTGAAGGCGATGCCAAAGAAGCTTCACCGGAACTGAACGAAGGCGAAGGCGAATCTGACGGACCGGATAACTAAGTTTTAAAATGACTCTGGATGCGGCGGCGCAAATGCGCCGCCGTTTCTGTTTCCGGTGAGGTGAATAGCGAATTGGTTGCTTACAGTAATGTTCTTGTGATCGCGATCTACTCGAACGATTTCCCTTTTACGTGTTTCAGGACGGTAACAATCCAATAGGAGGTCAGATATGACAAATCAAAATGTTGATGCTCTCAACGACGTAACTAAAACTCTCATCAACAGCCAAAAAGGTTATGAGTTAGAATTATCAGAACATTAATACAGAACCGACGTCAGCGCTGCACGCAACTCGGCGAAATTGATCGGCTTGGAAATTATAACATATTCTTGCAATTGTTCAGCCAGGTCGGCGCCGCTGTCGCCACTAAGAAATATTATAGGGGCGTCCAGTACTCGAAGAGCATTTGCAACTTCGGTACTGGTCTCTCCCTTCAGATTTATGTCCAATAAGCCGATATCAACTTGGCCATTTTTAATCAGCGACAAGGCTTGCGATACATTTCCGGCAGGCCCAGCAATTTGATATCCCCACGATACCAACTCCGCCTCAATATCCATTGCGATCAACGGCTCGTCTTCAACAATCAACACACGATATTTGTTTGGCATATTCAAGATATCGTACCTTAAAAAAAATGCTCTGCGTCAGGTCAAACTCCACGATCGATGGCCCGACCATCTGACGTGATTACAATGTGCTAATTAAGCACGGTCCGAAACCGTTTTTTTGCCGCATGGCGCCCCTTAATCTGTACTCCATATATCGATATCGACAGATTCTCTCTTCTGTATTAGATCGCGCACCGAGAAATAATATCACACATAGCCCGACCGCGCCCAGAGTGGCGCCTGATCGATAACACGCAAAAAATTCCGCTTTCTTCCACCACAAATTTTATGACGCGGCCAGCTCAAATTGGTAACAATCCTTGTCTCTATTTTGCAGCGTAGACGCCCCTAGCGCAACAATGACTTTCGGACGGATCAGGCTGATTTCTTGGTCCAGCCACCATCGACAGCGTTCAATCTCCCCGGCTTTTGGCCGCTGCGACTAGATTGTGCCTGGGGGCAAGGTGTATTTTGGCTTTACAGATGGGGAATTGAAGCCGCTGGACAAGTTCGTGCGCAACAACACAACGCACCGGTTTTGGCCGGTGCAGCAATTGGACTTCGGCGCCCATAAAGGACTTGTTTTGGAAATCGCTTTTGAGGGGATCAACTCGCCATAAATCAGGCGTCGCGATGCGCTTTCCACAGATCAATCGCATTCGCTGGGACAAACCTGCGGCCGAGGCGGATCGCCTCGAAAGCCTACAAGCTCTACTTCCAGACTGACCATGACGTCCCTAACCACTATCGCTTCAAAACTTATTTTGATCGATTGCGTTGGATCACCTGTGACGAACTAATCTTTCCGTTGGCGCCCCAAGCCCTTAGCGCCAAATCTTAAAAAAACATGACATTCTGTAATGCGTTCATTTTCTTGATGAAAATGGCGCGAGTGACCGGACGCGAATCCGCGACCTCCGGCGTGACAGCGCGGCGAATCTTCAATCGATCCGAATGTTGAAATATTTGTTGGCATAGTCAATAAGCAAACTGAAATAACGAAACTATTTCAATGCCTTATAGGAAAAAAGATTCCACCTCTGGAACAAACGTCCCGCAGAATCAAACGAAATTCGGCCTTTAGCCTCCTGACAAATAGTTCGACACGATTCCACGAAGGGGCGAGCCATTTTTTTTAATACATTTAAAGCACACAGCCTGTTTAGAAGCCGAACCCTCGTCGGATGATCAAGCTGGTTGCGGCGGGTGTGTCGATCGCGCCAAAGGTCTGGTGTATGACATTCAGGTCCATCGCGCCGAGGGGTCCTGCGTAAAACCGATAGCCAGCTTCAAAATCGAGCCGGCGGCCCTTCAAGGCAAGCGGCGCGGATACCGTCTCGAAGAAGAGGGTCTCCGTCAGTTTGTCAAACCCGGTCGGCAGGGTCAGCTGCGCGGACCCCGTTTCAATTTGCAAAGGCTGGGAAACGCCAAGCCAAAGGCTGTCTTTCGCTGTGAACAGGCTATTGCGCGCCAAGGCGAACGAGAACTGCGTGGTGGTGAGGTTTGAAAACTCATCGATCAACGCGCCGACGCCGTCAGTTTTCGCCATTGTGTACCCAGCCGCATAGCGCCCTTTCAGGCGCCATTTGGGCGCGAAAGACCAATCTGCATCAATTGAAGCATAAATCGTCGAGCTAGACGTCGCATCACCAAACTGCGCATCCAAGATCGCGCCCGCCTCACGGCGCAAGCCCTGTTCAACCCTGATCTGCATATTGGATAATCGATAGGTCAGGCCTGCTCGCATTGTGGCGCCGCTACGCTGAGCGTCGTCGAGGCTGTCATGGGTCAAGCTGAAATCATCTTCGTAATAGTCATACCCGTAGGAGACAAGAAAATCCGTCGTCAGGTTGTTTGACAACGCCATCGTCATCAAACTGGTGATCGCAGATTTTGCATCGGGCAGATATGCATCCGAAAAGGCGCTTTCAGTGATGAACGGCGTGTGCCTCATAGGAACGCTCATCCGATCCGTTGCAGTCGCGGTAAACCCTTGCGCAACTGTGAGCGAACGACCCGCGCCAAAATCATTTGTGAGCGCCAGCGCGATCGTGTCGTCGGCAACATCATTGCGCGCATCAATACCATCATACGCCGCAGCGTTATTGAAGCTGAGATCAGTGAGAGAACGATCCCGTGAGGTCAGCCTCATTCGCGCGGTCAGCCGTTCGTTGATACGCTGATTTGCATGTAAATGATCATCAAAAGGATTGAACATGCCTTCAAGATCAACCTGGTCAGGCGCCGCGCGCCCGAAACTGTCGCCAAGATTCATGCGAAAATCACGGTCAAACTTATCGAGTACAACGATGTTCCCAAGCGCTGAAAGACTACTCCCGAAGACACTGGAAAGCTGCGCCGGCGCCGTTCCGACTTCTGAAACAGAACCGTCAACGCTAGTGACCGTGACAGCGCCAAGGGGGGCGACCGCCGCTTCCAGATTTAAAAGACCACGACCGAATACCGGGTCCGTTCCCGGCGCGCCAAGATCTGTCGCACTATCCAGCAAAACGTCAACGACTTCGCTTGCGGTCAAGGCCGGCCATATTTGACGGATAAGAGCAGCGGCGCCGGAGATATGGGGCGTTGAGGCGCTGGTGCCGGAGAAAAAATCCGTGCCGCCGACGGGCGTTCCCACCCTTACTGTGGGGATAAACGTGCCCGGGGCCACCAGATAAATATCAGCTGCCGCGCCTGCTCGGTTGGAAAAACTTGCAAGCGTATTGTCCGATCTCACTGCCCCGGCAACGATGGTTCCAGAAGCGCCAGCGACATCCAACGCCCCAAGAGCAGATTCGTCCGGGTCCGGATCACTATCGTTGCCAGCGGCAATCACAGCGACGATATCATTGTCACGGGTAAACGTAAAAAGGCTTGAAAACTCAGTGCGTGCAACGGCTTCATCCGAGCCAAGCGATAGATTAAAGACGCCAGCACCAAGCGTAGCTGCGCGGTCAGCTGCTTCGCTAATGGTCTCCCCGAAAACAATTGGGTCCGTACTGGAATCGTCGTCACCCCGGAAAATCAGAAGCTCTACAGCTGGCGCTACCCCATGAACGGAGAGATCATCACGTTCCGCGCCGATGATACTTGTCACCGGCGTCCCATGATCATCTTGGTCCTGAAGAGTTGGCATAGCGCGCACATCGCCGGGACTTACCACACCTGCGACAACGAGGTCCGCACTTTGAGGATGAATACGGTTTTCAAATTCCGGATTGTTTAGGTCGATGCCCGTATCGATGATTGCGACGATAACACCCGCGCCTGAGGCGCCCGCATCATAGGCTGCAAGGGCGTTAATCTGATCGAGGCCGGGCTGATTTTTGAATTCAGCAGTATCAAAATCCGGCGGTGGCGGAGGCGGCGGGGGCGCTGGCGCAGGCGCGGGCGGCGTCGCGGCCATATTGCCGCCATTGCCGCTTGACGAACAGGCGCCAAGGCCGGTTCCCACCAGGATCGCCAACACCAACAATCGCAGTTGCCTGCTTATACTCATACTAAACTCCGTCCGTCGACGTATTCACTTTGATCAAAGCGAATATACGATAAAAGGTAAAGCTGAGTTGATGTTCAAATTTTACCTAAATTGTCGGCATTTTTGCAGACCTGCGACGGTCAACCACTTGCGAGCCTAGATATCCGACCCAAATTTCTTAGATGTTGGAAAACCTTTCGGCGCGATTCGCCCCGCCTGGGCGCGTTTGCCAAGATAAGGCTTCCAGTCATCAATCGTCTGCACGCGGCCAGATCGATCCATCCACGGAATGCCCTCTTTTTTGGAGAAGACCTTGGCGTCTGACAGGCCGCCCTTCTGAAATTTTTGTAAGACAACGCCCTTGCCGCGAGACATCTCCGGCAAATCCGCGACTGGGAAAACCAAAAACTTCTTATTATCGCCAACACTGGCAAGCATATCGCCCTCTGACGGACGACATACCGCCGCCTCAGCGCCGACGGCTACGTTCAATACTTGCTTACCTTTGCGCGTATTAGAAACGCAATCTTGCTCGGCGACAATAAACCCATGGCCGGAAGAAGACGCGACCAGAAACTTGCGCTCCCCCTGATAAAGAAACGCCGCG
>JAJFGC010000028.1 GCA_021776345.1 Hyphococcus sp.
GAACCGCTGGAGTCGACGAGCATTCATCTCATTCAGCGTTCGGTTGTGCGTTTGATGCAGATGTTCCCACAGGGTGAAATTAGCCAGTCTGACATTGATGAATTCAATGCCCAAACGTTTTATGAGCTGGAACATATTCGCGACTTCATCATACTTCATTACCACCTGACGAACCGTACAGACACAGAGTTCTGGCGATATTGCCGCAATATGGATGTTCCTGACACGCTTAAACACCGAATGAAGTTATTTAAAGAAACCGGTCGAACGTTTCGCGCCAATGATCAGCTTTTTGCTGAGAACTCATGGACGCAAGTGATGTTGGGACAAGGTCTCATGCCAAAATCTCATCATCCGGTTGCCGACGTTATGTCGGAAAAAGAGATTCATGACTTTCTCAATCACATAGATCAGAATGTGCAGAAAACAGTGTCGGGTCTGCCAGCGCATGAAACCTATCTCAATAACTATTGCCGATCCGCCGTGGTCGCGTGACCGTTAGGGCTATCCCATAATTGGAGAACTAAGATGACGCTGTCGCTTCTCGATCTATTAATTGTCGGTCTATATGCGAGTGCGTTGCTTGCCATTGCGCTTTGGGTTTCGCGTGAGCCGAAAGGCGTTACAAAGGACACTGAGGATTATTTTCTGGCGGGGCGGGCGCTGCCCTGGTGGGCAATTGGCGCATCCTTGATTGCCTCGAACATTTCCGCCGAACAGATCATAGGCCAGTCAGGGCAGGGCTTCGCTGTCGGCATGGCGATCGCCGCGTATGAATGGCAGGCGGCGATCGTTCTTATCGTTGTCGCCAAGTGGTTCCTCCCGATTTTCTTGAAACGCGGCATTTACACAATGCCGCAGTTTCTCGATCAGCGGTACGGGAGCGGTGTCAAATCTCTTATGTCGGTCTATTGGATTGTTCTTTACACGGCCGTAAACCTGACAACGGTGCTTTGGCTCGGCGGCCTCGCCATGAATTCATTGACCGGCTGGCCTGTCATGATGTGCATGGCGGCGCTTGGATCGTTCGCAGCGCTTTATTCGCTCTATGGCGGTCTAAAAGCTGTAGCGCTTACAGATATCATTCAAGTTGTCATCTTGATCGGCGGCGGTATCGCGATTACCTGGATAGCCTTGGATTTGATTGATGGCGCAGACGGCGCGCTTGGGGGGTTGGCGCGCGTCTATGAAGAAATGCCAGGTCATTTTACAATGATTTTGTCAAACGATCATCCGGCCTATGGCGACTTACCAGGTATTTGGACACTTCTCGGTGGATTGTGGGTCCTCCATTTCTCTTATTGGGGCTTCAACCAGTATATTATTCAGCGTGCGCTTGGCGCCGAAAGCCTGGCCGAAGCGCAGAAGGGTCTCGCTTTTGCTGCGTTTTTGAAACTCTTCATTCCACTGATCGTCGTTATTCCAGGGATCGCCGCGGTTATCCTTGCGAGCCAGGGAACGCTTGAAGCGGGCGCGCTCGCCGAAAAATCAGACCGCACCTATGGCGAGCTCATGAAGATCGCGCCAGCGGGTCTGCGTGGTCTTGTGTTTGCGGCATTGATTGCGGCCGTCGTTTCGTCACTCGCCTCGATGATGAATTCAATTTCGACGATCTTCACCATGGATATCTATCGTTCCATGATCGGCGGGCGGCCTGAACAGCACTACGTGACGATTGGACGGATTTCAGCATTCGTTGCGATGGGCGCGGCCCTTATCCTGGCGAAACCGTTCATTGGCGGCTTTGAAAGCGGCTTTCAGACGGTGCAGGAATATTCTGGTTTCATTGCGCCGGGTGTTGTTGCCGTGTTCTTGCTCGGATTCTTTTCGAAACGTACAAATACAATGGGCGCCTTCGCAGCCCTTTTCGCCTCCGTTGCAATGAATATCGCATTAAAATTCGGCGCGCCCGATGTGCCTTTTATTATTCGCATCTGGATTGTGTTCATGGCCTGTGTCGCCGCCGCCATCATCGTGTCGCGATTGTCGCCGGCGCCCGCGGTGAACAGGCCTGTCGCTCTGAACGATATCTCATTTTCGACGCGGGCGCTTTTTAATAGTCTCGCTATTGCGGTCGCATTGATTCTCACCGGTCTGTACATTTTCCTTTGGTAGGGTTGGGGCATAGAGATAATGTCAAACAATCAACTCAAGGCCGGCGCGGGGTCTTCGCAGTTCGTTCCCGTTTCGCCATTCGACCTCATCGTTTTTGGTGCGGCGGGTGACCTTTCTTTGCGAAAACTTATCCCGGCGCTGTTTCACCGCTGGTGTGACGACCAGATTCCAGCAACATCAAAGATCATCGGCGTTTCACGTTCTGAAATGAGTCATGAAGCATTTCGTCAGTTGGCGATTGAGAGCTTTAGAAAATTTAATCCTGACGCCGGTATCAATGATGCGGACTGGGCGGCATTTTCTAGACATCTTTTTTATGTGACGCTCGACGCGGTTTCCGATGGCGCGGACTGGTCCGATCTCAAGGAAGTACTGGAAGGTGGAGATAAAAAGCAGCGCGTATTTTATCTGGCGCTTGCGCCGTCTTTATACGGCGCAGTGTCTGCAAATATTGAGCGAGCGGGGCTGAAAAACGACGGCGCACGTATCGTGCTAGAAAAACCAATCGGAAAGAATCTGGTCTCGGCGCGGGAAATCAACGAATCTGTAGGCGCTGTTTTCGATGAAGAGACGATCTACCGGATCGATCATTATCTCGGCAAGGAGACGGTTCAAAATCTCATCGTATTGCGGTTCATGAATTCGCTCTTTGAGCCGGTATGGAATGCGAATTCTATCGATCATGTTGAAATCACCGTTGCGGAATCAATCGGGGTCGGGGGACGGGCCGATTACTACAATACGGCCGGCGCTTTGCGCGATATGGTGCAAAATCATTTGCTGCAGCTTTTATGTCTCGTCGCTATGGAGCCGCCGCTCGATCTTGCTTCTGACACCTTGCGCGATGAAAAGATAAAAGTGCTGCGGGCCTTACGGCCGATCTCAAAGGAAAATGTGCGGTCGTCGACCGTACGCGGACAGTATGGCAAAGGCGCGAGCAACAATGAAGCGGCGGCCAGTTATGCTGACGAGTTGGGCGAGAAGTCGGACACCGAAACTTTTGTCGCATTAAAGGCCAATATCGACAATTGGCGGTGGAAAGGCGTACCATTTTACATGCGCACTGGTAAACGCATGGCGTCGCGTTATTCGGAGATTATCATCCAGTTCAAGGATGTGGCCCACGCTCTTGTCAAAGATGGGCCGCTGCCGCCAACACGCATGGTCATACGCCTCCAGCCTGACGAAGGCGTAAAAATGCTTTTGGTTACTAAAGATCCGGGGCCGGGGGGCATGCGCCTCAGATATGTGCCGCTCAACCTTTCCTATAAGGAACATTTTGAAGCGCGCTATCCAGACGCCTATGAGCGCCTGTTAATGGCTGTTGTGCGCGGCGATCTCGGATTATTTATGCGCCGCGATGAGGTGGAGGCCGCATGGCGCTGGGTCGATGGAATACTTGACGCGTGGCGAGCCGACGCAACGCCAGTCAATATATACGCGGCCGGCACGGACGGGCCAGCGCAGTCTGCAATGATGCTCGATCGCGATGGGCGGGAATGGTTCGATGGAGCCTGAATCGGAACTCATTGCCTTTGCACCGCGCGAAGCGATGGCGGCGAAGCTTGCCGATTTAATAGAAGTGGAGCTTATGCGCGGCATTCATGAAGGCAGGCGCGGCGAGATCGCAGTGCCTGGCGGAGATCGACGCAAAAAACCTTTTACGAGAAGCTGGCGAAGCGCAACTTGCCTTGGAACAATATTCAAGTGACGCTAGTTGTTGAGCGTTGGGCGCGTGCCGATCACCCGCGTTCAAATGAAGCGTTCGCTCGAAAAGCATTTTCTGCAGCTAACACCATTCGCATCACAGGGCTTTATAACGGCGCCGAGTCGCCAGGCGATGGAGTCGCCAGCATTGCTGGATTGCTCGGCGACCGCCAGAAACCTTTTAATACTGTCATTCTAGACATGGGTGATGACGGCAATGTGCGCAATTTTGCGTGCTCGGCCGCATATGTGGGGCTTCTGGGCGACTTGAGGAGATGTGTATGGCGAAACTGAACGACAACGTTGTGCGCGTAACGGACCGCATTCGAGAGCGGAGTGCGAAGACGCGCGCGGCTTATATGAGGCAGATGCATGCTGCGGCGTCAGAAGGCCCGCACCGGTCCCTCGTTTCTTGCGGCAATCTTGCTCATGCGGCTGCGGCTTGCGGGCCGGCTGATAAAAAAGCGCTCGCAAAGGGCGACGGTCCCAATATCGGTATTGTTACAGCTTATAACGATATGCTGTCGGCGCATCAGCCGCTGGGCGCTTATCCGGACATCATCAAAGAGGCGCTTTCGGAGGTCGGCGCTACGGCGCAAGTCGCCGGGGGCGTGCCAGCCATGTGCGACGGCGTCACGCAAGGCCAGCCAGGCATGGATCTGTCGCTCTTTTCCCGCGATGTGATCGCCTTGGCGACAGCGGTGTCTCTTTCACACAATGTATTTGACGGCGCGTTGATGCTTGGCGTCTGCGACAAGATCGTGCCCGGATTGTTCATCGGTGCGGCGCGTTTCGGTCATCTGCCGATCCTTTTTCTGCCGGCGGGACCGATGAAGTCGGGCATGACCAATGACGAAAAGGCGCGCATCCGCCAGCTTTACGCGGAGGGCAAGGTCGACCGCGATGAACTTCTTCGCGCGGAAAGCGAAAGTTATCATTCGCCGGGAACGTGCACTTTTTACGGGACAGCCAATTCCAATCAGATGATGATGGAGGCGATGGGGTTGCACATCCCGGGCTCGGCTTTCGTTAATCCGGGAACGCCCTTGCGCGAGGCGATCGTCAAGGAAACGGCGCGCCGGGTCGGGACAATAACAGCGCTCGGTGATGAATATACTCCCTTCTGTGATGTCATCAATGAAAATGCCATCGTCAATGCGATGGTCGGCCTGCATGCAACTGGTGGCTCCACCAATCATCTTATTCACCTGGTCGCCATGGCGCGCGCCTGCGGCGTCGTGATTGGTTGGGATGACTTCTCTGATCTGTCCGATGTCACGCCATTGCTCTCGCGCATTTATCCCAACGGATCGGCGGACGTAAATCATTTTCACGCTGCCGGCGGCCTCGGGTTTATCATCCGGGAACTGATTGACGCCGGCATCATGCATGGCGACGTCAAAACGGTTATAGGCGAGGGGCTGTCTCACTATGTCGTTGAGCCGCATCTGAAAAGCGATGCGCTTGCGTGGCGCGTGTCGCCGGCCCTGTCCGGCAATGAGGAAGTATTACGGTCCGTAGACCGGCCATTCTCGGAATCCGGCGGGCTGCAACTTCTCACAGGCAATATTGGCCGCGCTTGTATCAAGGTTTCCGCCGTAAAACCGGAGAACCGCCTTGTTGAAGCGCCGGCGATCGTCTTTTCATCGCAACAGAACATGATGGATCGGTTCAAAGCAGGTGAGCTCAATAAGGATTTTGTCGCTGTCGTTCCGTTTCAGGGGCCAAAGGCGAATGGCATGCCAGAGTTGCATAGGCTGACACCTCCGCTTGGCGTACTGCAGGACAAGGGATTCAAGGTGGCGCTCTTAACCGATGGACGTATGTCGGGCGCTAGCGGCAAAGTTCCGGCGGCGATCCATGTGACCCCTGAAGCCCTATGCGGCGGCATGATCGGCAAAATCCGCGATGGCGATGTGATTTGCATTGATGCGGAGGCAGGCGTTCTGGAAACGGACGCCGATCTTGAAAGTCGCGAAACGCGGTTACACGATGTTGCTTCTGAACGCTGGGGCTCGGGCCGGGAACTGTTCGCGGGATTCCGCTCTCTGGTTGGCGGCGCCGAAGCCGGCGCCATGACGTTTGAATTGGACGAGCGCTCGGAGGCTGAAAATGGCTGACCCGATTCTGGTTGCGGATATTGGCGGGACCAACGCCCGCTTCGCCATCGCAGAAGCGATTGGTGAGACGATCGCCGTCCGTGATGCGCAAACCTTTCGCGCCGAAGACTTCGAAACGATTCGCGACGCCGCGGATGCTTATCTTGAGTCGGTTGCCGGAAAACCCAAGCGCGCCTGTTTTGCGGTGGCGGGGCCGATCATCGACGATGAAGTTGACTTTACCAACTCTCACTGGACATTGCGCGCCCCAGAAATTACAGGCCCGTTGCGACTTGACCAGTTCCGTATCGTGAATGACTTTTATGCGCTTGCCGCCGGCGTAGTACACTTGTCGGACGATGCCTTCGTAGAAGTGAAGGCTGGAACGCCAATTGCTGATGCGCCTCAACTTATCATTGGTCCCGGAACCGGTCTTGGCCAGGCATTAATTGTGCCGACGACGGCAGGTCCGAAGGTTGTCGCAACCGAGGGCGGACATGTTTCGTTTGCGCCGCGCACCGATGAAGAAATTAAAATCAAAAAATTCATTGCGCGCGAACATCCGCGTGTTTCGGCCGAACGGCTATTATCAGGCCGCGGCCTCGTCAATATTCATCGGGCCCTGTGCGCCATTGAAGGTGCGCAGCGTGTGTCGTTGCAGGCGAATGAAATCACAAAAGCCGCCCTGACTGGCGAATATCCCATAGCGGTGAAAGCAGTCGATTTGTTCTGTGCTTTGCTGGGCCGGGTCGCCGGCGACGCGGTACTCGCGACAGGCGCACGCGGCGGAGTTGTTCTCGGCGGCGGCATATTGCCCAAGATCAAGGACGTATTCCTCAAGAGTGATTTCGCTGAACGCTTCTGTGAAAAGGGTCGCATGTCAGAATATGTCGGCGCTGTCCCCATTAAAATGATTGTCAGTGATGGCGCAGCCCTTTACGGCGCCGCTGCGGCTATGGAGAAAAGCTGTGACCATTAATGAAATCCTTAAAGCAGCGAGCGTCATCCCGGTTTTAGAAGTGCCAACGATCGACAAGGCTGCACCGCTCGCTGAAGCGCTTGCGTCCGGGGGCTTGCGCGTTGTTGAGCTGACGCTGCGCACGCCATGCGCGCTCGAAGCGGTCAAAGCGATGCAGAATGCGGCGCCGGAGATTACCGTTGGTATGGGAACGATT
>JAJFGC010000271.1 GCA_021776345.1 Hyphococcus sp.
TGGGTCGCTCATTAATGGGAAAATCAAAAACAAAGAAAATAAACCTCGCCTTTCAGGGCGGCGGCGCCCATGGCGCGGTCACCTGGGGCGTTGCTGATCGCTTGCTTGAAGATGACCGGATCGAGATTGAAGCCATTGCCGGCTCCAGCGCCGGCGCCGTCAACGCAGCGGCCTGCGCCTATGGCCTTCACAAAAACGGAGGCCAGGGCGCCCGCGACGTTCTAGACGATCTCTGGCGCAATATTTCTGACGCCGGCAAGCACTATAGCCCCGTACAGGCCAACCCTTTCCCCGCCACTTTTGCCGGCTCGGATATGGTCAACGCGTTTTCCTATCAGATGTTTGATATAATGACGCGTACGTTCTCTCCCTATCAGTTTAATCCGTTCGATATTAATCCGCTCAAGGATATTCTCGATAAGTGCATTGACTTCGAGGCTTTGCGAAAGTGCGATTCGATAAAACTATTTATCGCCGCCACCAATGTACGGTCCGGCAAGGTCCATGTCTTCGACACCCGCGAAACAACAAGTGATGTGATCCGCGCCTCTGCCTGTTTGCCATTTCTGTTTAAAGCGGTCGAAATTGATGGCGAGCATTATTGGGATGGCGGCTACATGGGCAATCCGGTGTTGTTTCCTTTTTTCTACGAAGCAAAAACCTCTGACACGGTGATCGTTCACGTCAATCCGATCGAGCGTGACGACGTGCCGAAAACAGCGCCGGAAATCATGAACCGCGTCAACGAGATCAGCTTTAACTCCTCACTCCTGCGGGAATTACGCGCCATCAGTTTTGTCCACAAGCTGCTCGACGACGGCTGGCTCAAGGACGAATATCGCGACCGTTTGCGCGACGTGCGCATCCATTCCATTCGGTCGGATAAAGCGATTGTCGATTTTGACATCGCCAGCAAGTTTCGAACGGACTGGAAGTTTCTTTCTGAAATGAAAGACAAAGGCCGCGATATTGCAGGCCTCTGGCTGGACGAGAACTTTGACAAGATCGGGAAAGAGTCGTCAGTCAACTTACGCGAGATGTTTGCGTCGAAAGAAGAAAAAGAGGCGATGGCGGATTAAATCCGCTCACCGCCCCAACTTCACTCAACCTCTTTAAAAAACACCCCGCAACGTCACTTTAAAGTTCCGCCCTGGCAGCGGCGCGACATCCTTCAGGAACGACGTGTGCAGACGAGCATCCTCATCGGTGATATTGTCAGCTCGTAGTTGCACCGACAGACCGTGGTCTTCTCCGCCCGGCCGCCAGGTCGCCGCGAGATTAACCAGCGCATAACCATCGGTCGGCAATTCAAACGCCGTGATGTTCGGCTGTTCATCCGCCAGTTCAACTTCGGCGCTGGCATCCAGATGAGATGACGTCGCCTCAAGTCCAAGGATGCCGCGCAATGGCGGGATGCGCGGGACATTTCCGGCGTCGTCTTTGAAACGGGCGCGTACGAAATCAAGTTGAGCGCTGCCAGTGACATCAAAACCGGCGACAGAAAAGAGATCCGCCTCCGCCAACGCCTCAAAGCCCTTGAAGGTCGTATCATTGGCGACAAACTCAAACACCGGCAGTCCGTCTTCTTCCTCGCCATTCGGGATCAACGCGACGAAATCATTATAGTCCGTATAAAACCCGTTTACGGTCAGCGAGACGGGGCCAAATTCGCCATGCAAAGACGTTTCGACACCGCGGGCCGTTTCTTTGCCCAATGTCGGGTTGCCAATTTCAAAGGCGTTGGTCGCAAGATGCGGCCCGTCGGAGAAAAGCTCCTCCGGCGCAGGTGCGCGCTCGGTGCGAAGGAGATTGACGCCAAAGAAAAGATTTTCAGTCGGCTCGACGCCAAAGCCTGCAGAAACGCTGACAGTATCGAATTGGCGCGTCAGCCCGACACTTCGCGCCTCCATGTCGGTGTGCTCATAGCGTCCGGCGACCTGAATATGGAAGTTACCGCGCTCATATTCGCGCACGGTGAAAACACCGACTTGGTTGGTAATGTTTGGCGGTGTAAAAGCTTCGTCGCCAATTGCTTCGAAATCACGATGCCTGAATTGAAACCCTGAAGCGCCTCTGAAATTTCCAAATTCTTTTTCAAGCAGCTCGATGCGCCCCTCATAGCCTTCATTTTTGAAGGTCGTGCCAATCTCGGCGCCTTCCAGTTCCTGATGGATATAGTCGGCGTAACCAAGGCGGATTTTGACCGTTTCGAAAATCAGGAAATCGCCGTTAAATTCGCCCATCAGATCGAAACGCTCTTGCTCGAGATCGATGCGGACGGTTTCTTCTTCCTCGTCACCTTCTTCATGGTGATCGGCGCCGGGCACACCGTAATTCGATCGCATGACCTTGCCGGAAATGCCGATGAAACCGTTTTCGAAAACCAGGGACCCGCCAATCGAGCCGCCTTTGGTTTCGATGTCAGAGTTTTCGACGATCCCAAATACTTCTTCTTCCTCACCCTCGCCGGCTTCCTCTTCTTCAAGCGCGCGCAAGGTCTCCGATTCGGCAAAGCCCGGAATTTCATAATCGTTCGTCTCGCGGAAGAAACCATCAGCGTGAAGCACAAGGTCGGCGTTTCCGAGCTTACCGGCTTGGACGTTAAATCCGCCGGCAGCTTCCACGGACTCGTCAACAGAGCCGAGGCTGGTGCGCAACCCCCCATCTATGCCGCCTTCCGGAACTTTCGATGGAATGCGGCCGTCAAAGACATTGATAACGCCGCCAGCGGCGGAGCTGCCATAATAAAGCGTCGCCGCGCCGCGAACGATCTCGACCCGCTCCGCTGTCGCTGGCTCCACCGCAACTGCGTGGTCATCGCTGACCGATGACGCGTCAATCGAACCGATTCCGGAATCGAGAATGCTAACCCGGTCACCGCCAAGCCCGCGGATGATCGGCCGGCTCGCGGCTGGTCCAAAAAATGTCGACGACACCCCCGGCTCTCGGCGCAGAAGTTCACCGAGCGACGCCTCGCCGCGCTTGGCGAGGTCTTCCTTCGTCAATACGGAGGCCGCAATAATCGATTCATGTTCCGGGTGAGCAATGGGAGAACCGGTGACGATGATTTCATCATCATCATGACCGTGATCGCCATCTTGCGCGATGGCGCCAAGCGGGCAAAGCGCAGCTGCACAGAGTGTCCCTAAGAGAACTCGTTTTTGTCTTCGCATTTTACTTTCCCTAGCCAGTGGCCGCTTCGTGGCGTTTTGATACGCACACGGCATAACGAAATTTACAGAAATAAAGGTTTGTAAATTACTGGCTGGGGGGGGCGCGGGACCGCAGGGCATGGATGCGTGCGATGGTCAACGCCGCTTGCGGCGACGCAAATGCCATGCGCCACATCATCAGCGCCATGGCGACAACAACAAATGCGCTTATCGGCAAAAGTTCATCGCCGCCGGACGCTGCTAACGACAGGACGCATGCCTGACCAAGGTGGTCATGGGGCGCATCACCGAATTTTGCGTCGTGGATTGAGCCGAAAATCTGCGCAAGCGAAAACGCGGCGACCGCAATGATCATTATTGCGCCGAGTTTCGTCCGACTGTCTTTTTCACGCGCAAAAGCCATCACGACTCATTGTTGCCTGGGCAACTGATACAAAATCACAATGGCAAAAAAATGTCCAGATAATTGCTCTAGCTCTGATTATCCTTTTTTCCGCATACTTGGCCTCATATCTTGCATGTGTCGCCCAGAATGGCGGCGGCGTTTCGCCTGTGAGTTTCGACTGCATGATTTGAAGATGAGTATGCCAACCTGCCAAAACCCCGAGCATTTTTTCGCCTTCTTGAAGCTTTCGATGCGTGACTGTGAGGCGAACCTTGTCGCCTTGCTCTGCCAGTTCAAACGTGACCTCACTGACGCCATCATCATCCGGCCAGGTGAATTGTAGCAGTCGCGGCGGATTAACCTCGACCACCTCGCCGACATGGCGCGTTTCGCCTGCATATTGTTTAAATTTCTCCGGCGGCGCGTCGTCATGCGGTGTCAATTTGGCGTTGTCGAACACAAGCTCTATGCGTCCGCCTTTGTGAAATTCCATCTCACCGCCCGCAAGCCACTTGCTGCATTTTTCGCCATCCGTAAGCCATTCCCAAATCCGCTCGATAGGACCGGGCAAGATGCGCTCAAAACGAATAGCCTCTTTGCCGATGCGTTCGCCATATTCATTCATGACTTTCGCCCTTTCGCTTTTTCGTCTTCCGCCGCTAGCAATTGTTCCAATCGATCAAGACGGACATTCCATGCGACGCGTTGCTTCTCGATCCACGTTGAAGCGGCATCGAGGGGCTTTGGATTATAGGAAAGAAAATGATCACGCCCGGCGCGGCGGCGGCGAACGAGCTTCGCTCTTTCAAGTATTTTGATATGTTTTGAAACCGCATTGAGGGACATATCGAACGGGTCGGCAATCTCCGTGACGCGGGCCTCGCCTTTCGTCAGCCGCTGCAAGATGGCCCGCCGCGTCGGGTCGGCGAGCGCTGTCATAGTATGATCGAGTGCATTTTGCATTATCATATTCAACCTTTTGGTTGAATATTACTGTAACAGGCATCACTGTCAAGCACGCGTGTAAGTTACTGATTTTCCTCTGATCCGGCCGCGCCCTCACTGTCGTCCTCGTCGGCGGCGGGAATCGCATATCTGCCGGACAGCCAGCGGTGAAGGTCCACATCAGCGCAGCGCTTGGAACAAAACGGCGCATAACCGTTCGCCGGCGCCGCGTTACAGATCGGGCACTTTTCGCTTTTTGTCGCGGTGTTGTCATTATTCGGAGAGGTCAAAGCGTCGCTCCTCTAAACTATCATCTTCAATGAATTCAAAACGGACGCCGAACCTCGTTCGAAGCCTTTCAGCCCAGATCGTTCTTTCGTCAAGATGCATTTTGATCGCGCTGCCCATGCTCACTTGCAATTTGGCCTGAGGTGAGGCGCGCAACCGGGCCGTCATTTGGTGGACAAGTTGCTTGACCATAAAGTCGACCGTGAACATGCGCCCCTCAATTGGAGACGCTGGCGACGGCTCCGTATATCGTTCAAGCAAAGATCGGTCGGGCCGCGGCAGGACAAAAGAGAACAAGCCCGATTTTGTCCATCCAGCTTTCTGTGCGCCCGGGAGACATTTTTTCAACGTGTCATTCAATTCGTCTCGCGCTGCTCCATGCGTCGGGAGAAAATCGATTACAACTTTGCCGCCAAGCATGCGCCGTGTGATTTCATGCGCGGCCGCTTTCGCCGCCTCCAGATTAATCTTTTCTGAAAGCCGCGACGATGATGACGCAGCCGCGCCGCCCGTATCCACATCGATCGCGATCAGCGCTTCCGTTTCATTAATGGTCAACCGCCCGCCAGAGGAAAGCATGACCACCGGCAAAAACACATCGTCCAAAACCGCCTGCGCGCCATAAGACGCAAACAGATCCCCATCTTGATGAATGACCTGAGTCCTATGGCCATCAAGTTTTGCGCCGAGGACCGATTTTGCCGCGCCGCTATCCATGATGATGTCGTCGATGTCGTCATCAAACGCGCTCGCTGCCTGAATGGCTGCGTCAACAACATCCCCTGATGGCCCTATTGCACCTCCGACGTTATCCGCCTTCGACAAAGACAACGTTGCGCCCTTTCCTCCCCGCGGCGACCGTTTGACGGTGACCGCTATCATGGCGCCGTCCGACAACGCGCCGGTGTCTTTCTTCAGCGGTAAAAACCCGGGCGCGCCCACGCCGATATCCACAAAAGCTGCATTGAGCCGCTTATCAACAGAGAGCACTTTGCCAACAAACTGCCGGCCGGGGAGTGGTCGCTGGTCTTCAGCCTCGTCGCCGCGCGCCGGGCCAAACCAGAAACGAATGACTTCGTCATCTTCGATCAACGCCGCGCGGGTCTCCGCCACGCCGCACTCAATGATCAGTTTGCGCTTGGTCACTTCTTCCAGCCGGCGCCGGTCAAAAGGTTGGCCGTCTCGTAAAGCGGCAAGCCAACCACATTCGGGTGCGAGCCGAAGATGCTGACAATGTGTTTGGCGAATAACCCCTGGATCGCGTAGGCGCCTGCCTTGCCGACCCACTCATCGCTCTCGATATATTCATCGATCGCCGCTTTATCGAGCCGGCGGACTTTTACCCGCGTCTCAACCGTCCGTGTCACGACATCTCCGCCCGGTTTTGCGAGCGCGACGCCTGACCATACACGATGTGAGCGCCCAGACATGAGCGCCAGAAAATCCCGCGCCATTTTCGCGTCATCAGCTTTTGGCAATATCCGCCGCCCACAAGCAACAATGGTGTCGGAGCCGAGAACAAACGCGTCCGGATGATCGGCGGCAACCGCCAACGCCTTGCCCCTCGCCAATCGCGCCACCAAGACATGCGGCAGCTCGCCCTTGAGCGGCGTTTCATCAATGTCAGCAGGAATGATTTTGTCAGGGATGACGCCAATCAGCGCGAGCAACTCTTTTCGGCGCGGGCTTGAACTGGCGAGGATGAGCGGCGCTGCCGTCATGGGCGCGCCCGACTATTTAAAACGATAGGTAATGCGACCCTTGGTAAGATCATAAGGGGTCATTTCAACAAGGACTTTATCGCCGGCAAGAACACGGATGCGGTTTTTACGCATCTTGCCCGCCGTATGCGCAATGATCTCATGATCGTTTTCCAATTTCACACGGAAAGTCGCGTTCGGCAGCAATTCCTCAACGGTGCCCTCAAATTCTAATAGTTCTTCTTTAGCCATCAGCTCCTCAATTCAACAGTTTCGCCAACACAGATACGCTTGGCGGACCGTGCGGCGGGAAAATGGGTGGGAACGCGCCTAAAATCAAGGCTTTTCATGGAATTCGGGAAATCGAGCGAGAAGCCGCGCAGCAAGGTCGTCACGAACCCGCCGATAAGCATCGATAATGGCGTCCCGGCCGCCCCGCTCATCGGACGGATTTTCAACATCCCAGAATTCAATCATCCCTCGCGGCAACAGCTTGCGCGCCTCGACCGCAGCCTCCGGCGTCAACGCGATCACCTTATCGACCCTGGCAAGGTCAACATCGCCAAGCGTCTTCGGCTCATGATTGTCCATCGCAACCCCCAGTTCGCCCATGACAATCTCAACAAACGGATCGAGCCCGCCTTCATAGACCCCAGCGGAATCAACACGAACATCACCGACTGCGTTTAATCGCAAGAGCGCCGCCGCCATGGGCGAGCGCACGGAGTTCATATTGCAGGCAAAGAGGACGGTTTCGGTCAAAGGGGCGTTCCTAACGCATATGGAAGCTGCAGATGAGCGTGAACAGTCGCCGCGACGTATTCATATCAAGCTCGATTTTGTCTTTGAGGCGTTCGCTCAGGATTTCCGAGCCTTCATTGTGCATGGCGCGGCGCGCCATATCGATCGTTTCAATCTGCGACGGCGCGGCGTTGCGGATCGCGTCGTAGTAGCTTTCGCAGAGCATGAAATAATCTTTAATGATCCGGCGAAATGGCGTCATCGACAGGTGTACCTGCCCAATCGCGTCTCCGCCCTGGCGGCGCACATCAAAGACAAGCCGTCGCTCGACATTCGAGAGATAAAGCTCATACGGCCCATCCCCGGCGCCGATCGGATGAAAGAAGTTTTCTTCCAGAAGGTCGTAGATCGCGACCTTGCGTTCATGCTCAATATCGGCCGTTGCAGGCGCAAGGGAGCGCTCGTCAAGATCAATCTTGACGATGTGTGTGTTGACCGTTGTTTCGCCTTCATTAGGCATGAACGCTCCGAATCACTTTGGCCTTTGTAGCGGCGTGTTTGGCGCCCGTCACGGGGACTCTCATGAACTTTCGAATCGCAGGAGTGTTGGCGCCCAAAACCACACTTATCTGAGATATTTTATGTTGCTTGCCCGTTCAGTATGTCTGTCACTCACCGCCTCAATAGCAATGACCGCCGCCGCGATGGCGCAACCAGCGATCCCCGACATTGCCCAGGCCATGCTGGACGCCGCCTATGAGACCGGCGACCCGGCTGAAATTGCCGCCGTGGCGCGGGCCGTCAAAGCCGTGTTTCCAGAATACGAGACGACAATCGAGGACCAGACGACGGCGCGGATAGCCAAGCTCGAACCGGCGGAGCCTTCCACCGGCGTGACCGATGAGCTGCCAGTTCAGAACGGCGGCGTTCTCGCCATTTCCCCGTGGAAGGGAAAAATCAACGCCGGCGCATCGTTCGCGTCAGGCAATTCGGACAATCTGGCCGCCAGCATCTCCGTCGACGCGGTCCGCGAGGCCGGCAACTGGTCGCATCACATCACCGGCTTTTACGACTATGCGGAATCCAATGACGTCGCTACCCAGAACCGGTTCGGCGGGGCTTATGAACTTGATTACCTGTTCAACGAACACATCTACGCCTATGGCCGCGTTTCCTATGAAGACGATGCTTTTTCCGGATTTGACTATCGTCTCTTTACCGGCGCAGGTCTCGGCTATTTTCTTTTCAAGTCAGAACCCTTCACTTGGTCAGTCGAAGGCGGCCCCGGCTATCGCTATTCGCCGATCGATCTGACACGAGAGGTCGAAGAGGAATTTGCGCTCTACGGCTCGACCTCCCTCGATTGGTTTATCAGCGAGGGCGTGGTTTTTGAACAGGACGTTAATATCACCTGGACGTCGCCCACCACTACCATTCAGTCGATTACGGCGCTGACGACCAAACTTACCGAATCCATCTCAACCGGCTTGTCCTTTGAGTATCGCCACGAGACCGAACCGCCGCTGGGCAGAGACAATACGGACACGATTGCCCGGGCAACGCTGATATACGGGTTTTGAGCCTGGCTTGAGCCTGGCGGTTGAGTGACCTACATACGGGCTGTTATGCCCAAGATCGTTGTCGCCGCTTTTTATAAATTTACCGCCCTGCCGGATTTTGCCGAGCATCAGGCGCCGCTGCATGATGTGGCGGTTCAATCCGATGTGTTCGGCACCATCCTCCTCGCTCATGAAGGCGTCAACGGTACGATCGCCGGCCCGCGCGTGGGCATCGACGCGGTGCTGGCGCATTTGAAATCTCTGCCTGGTTGCGCCGAATTTGACCGCAAAGAATCCTATACGGACGAAAACCCGTTCCTGCGGATGAAGGTGCGGCTCAAAAAAGAGATTGTCACTATGGGCGTCACCAACATTGCGCCGGAAAAAAGCCATGAGCGCTATGTCGAGCCCCATGACTGGAACAAGGTGATCTCCGATCCGGAGACGCTCATCATCGACACGCGCAATGATTACGAGGTTTCCATCGGCGCCTTTGACGGCGCGATTGACCCGCAAACGAAATCGTTTCGTGACTTCCCCGACTGGTTCCGAAAATTCCGCGAAGAAAACGACATCAAAAAAGTCGCCATGTATTGCACCGGCGGCATTCGCTGCGAGAAATCCACAGCATTTCTTCGCACCGAAGGCATTGACGATGTTGTGCACCTCAAAGGCGGCATCTTAAAATATCTGGAGACCGTGCCCGAAGAAGAAAGCCTATGGCGCGGGGAATGTTTCGTTTTCGATAATCGCGTTTCCGTCGGCCATGATCTGTCGCCCGGCTCTTATGATATGTGCCATGCCTGCCGTCTGCCGATCACCGGGGAAGATAAAGCCTCGCCCCATTACATTGCAGGTGTCTCCTGCCCCGCTTGTCATGATCAGGTGCCGGAAGAAAAGAAACGAAATTTCGCCGAGCGACAAAAGCAAATTGAACTGGCAAAAGCCCGCGGCGAACAACATTTGGGCAAGTCGAAAGCACCTAAGCTTTCCTCAGGCGGTGATGGTGAAGCGCTCTTTTCCAAAGCGATGAATGGCCCCCGCTTTCGCGGCGATGAGTGGGATTAGATGACTGTCTCTCATCCTATCCTCTATTCCTTCCGCCGCTGTCCTTATGCGATGCGCGCACGCATGGCGCTGGCGATCAGCGAAACGCCGGTGCGGCTTCGCGAGATTTTGTTGCGTGATAAACCAGACGAGATGCTCGCCGCATCGGCGAAAGGCACGGCGCCGGTGTTGATCGACGGCGACAAAGTCATCGATGAAAGCATCGCTGTCATGCGCTGGGCGCTGGGCCACAACGATCCCGAAGGCTGGCTCACCGCAGATGGCGCCGCTCTGATTGAGGAGGCAGACGGTCCGTTCAAGCATCACCTTGATCGTTATAAATACTCAACCCGCTATGAAAACGCCGACCCGGAACACCATCGCGACGAAGGCATGAAGTTCATCAACGAACTTGAAGCGCAGCTTGGGCAATCTGTTTACCTCTTTGGCGACAAACGCACCCTCGCCGACATCGCGATTTTTCCATTTGTCCGTCAATTTCGAATTGCCGACCCCGAATGGTTCGACGCGGCGCCGATCCCAAAAGTGCAGGCCTGGCTTGGTGAACTGATGGGTTCGGAGCTTTTTCAATCGGTGATGAAAAAATACCCGCTCTGGAAGGAGACGGGCGAAGAGTTTGAATTTCCACAACTGTAGGCTGTACTAGCATCTTTACCGACATAAATTTGCCCTTGTCCGCCATTTCCGGGCTTCTGTCAGCCATAAGGTTCGCAGGTGCGGAATGACCCATCAAATAGAAATTAAGTATAACATCTGCGTTACCACGCATTCCTTAGATGGTGCTTCCCAGCTAAAGTCGGCGTCTTGCAACATTTAATTGGGAGGGGAAAATCGTGAAAACTGAAAAACTTGTAAGCCTTGTTTGCGCCGCAGTTATTATTTGCGGACCTTCAGCATCCGCCAATGACGAATGCGATGTATTTGTTTCCGGGCCCGGTGTCGGCGCCGATGTTCAAGCGGCGATTGATGCTGCAAACCCAGGGCAAACTCTTTGTCTTGACGGCGCGTTCAGTTCCGTCAGCATCATCATTCCAGCTTCAAAAGTCGGTCTCACTTTGACGTCGGTCGATAAAAACAATCCGGCGCTGTTGAGCAACGACGTCTCGGATGCTGGACTACTAAGGAATATTACAGGGATTGACCTGGAAAATGGCGCAGAAGGCGTCACCATTAGCAATCTCAGAATTGAAGTAATTAGTTTTGCAGTCCAGGGGTTGGGCAGCACTTCGAATATTACTGTTATGAATAATGAAACGATAGGCGCGATTATCGCCAATACCGACGGCGCTCCCGATGAGGGGTGGATGGTGCAGAAAAACAAGATACAAACTGACTTTGTCGGCGTTAGCGGACTCAACGCCAAAAATATGATTGTCAAAGACAACGAAATTTCGTTCTTACCGGAAATATTCGGTTCCGAACGAAACTTCCTTGCCGGTGTATATTTCAACTTCTTTAACAGCTTTGGCGATCCGGGCGCCGCAACGTTGGAAGTATCCGGAAACAAAGCGATGGATAATGTTGTGTCGAATACGCTCACAGACAGTCGGCCCAAGATAGGCGTGTTTGTCGACAATTCCGCCTTTGCTGGATTCGAAAGTGCTGACATTGCCATTGAAGATATAAATGTGCAGCGCAATATCATCTCTGGGGTTGATGTCGGGTTACAAGTCATCATGGTTGGGGGCAGCGGCGACCCATCTTCTGTGGCGCAAACAACTGATTTCGACGCGCTGCGCAATGAAATCAATTGTGATGCTAGCAGCCTCAATTCCGCAGGTATTCGCCTTGAAGGCGGTGATCGCGGATTCGTTGACGACGTCCAGCTGATCAACAACAAAATCAATGGATGCGACGCTGACCTGGTCGAAGCAGGTAATGTGTCTGGCGTGCGCGTGTTGGGCAACGCGGCCAAAACGGCAGGCGTTACCGGCATGAACAACGCCGTCATGAGCGATACGGCTACGGCGGATGCAATTGTAGAATAATAATCGGTATGCCTATTATCGTTGAATGCGCGCCTCTTTTGGGCGCGCATTCAGTGTCGCTCCCTCATCTGAAACGGCGCGATGTGGCGAGTTGATGCTTTCATGACGGAAAGGCTCGGAGCATCCCGTTCAATGCGATCGACTAGCACAGGCGCGTCAATTAGCGACTCTTATTGATAATCGCCGCCGCACACATATCCTACAAACTCAGCAGCCATCCCATATTATTCAAGACATTCTACAATGTGCGTTTCATGCCAATATGGCTCGCGACAAATCCGAGCTTTTCATAAAAACGGCGCGCCTCGCTTCTCCCCGCGTCGGTCGTAAGCTGCACCATCCCGCATTTTGCTTTTTTTGCTTCGCAAATCGCGTACTCTACTAGCTTTCCGCCGAGGCCTGTCTCGCGGCGATCCTTGCGGATGCGCACGCCCTCGATAGTCGCGCGCGTCATTCCCGTACGCGACAAGCCCGGCGTGATGGTCAGCTGTAAACATCCGCTCAGACGGCCGTCACTATCCTCAACGACAATAATGCGATTTCCCGGCTGCTGGTTGACCGCATGAAAAGCATCGATATAGGCGTGCGAAAGCGGATCGTCTGGACGTTCTCGTTTCGCCCCCAAATGGTCATCGGCAAGAAGGGTGACGATCGCGGGGAGATCCTCAAACTCTGCATCCCGAAACTTCATAAGCGCGCTATCCTATGTATCGGTCGGTTGTCACAATGGCATAGCCAGGGCGTGCAAATGTTAAACGGTCAGCCTTTGCAAAAAAACGCGGCCTAATACACTAATCCTTCAACCGTACACGCACCGACTTTGCGTGGCTCGGCAAGCCTTCCGCATCCGCAAGTCTCGCCGCTGCGGGGCCGATCTTCGAAAGCGCCTCCTCATCACACCCGACAATCGATGTGCGCTTCATGAAATCGAGGACGGAAAGGCCGGACGCATAGCGCGCCGCCTGCGCGGTCGGCAAAACATGATCCGGCCCGGCGACATAGTCCCCTACCGCTTCGGGCGTGTGGCGGCCCAAAAAGATCGCACCTGCATGGCGGACTTTTTGTAGCAGCGCCTCGGGGTCATCCACCGCAAGCTCAAGGTGCTCAGGCGCCATGCGATCAACCAGCGCCGGCGCGTCAGCCAACGAGGCGACCACAATAATCGCTGAATTATTTGTCCACGCCGCGTCGGCAATCTCACGACGTGAACTTTGTGCAAGCTGCGCATCAACTGCAGATGAAACCTTTTCGGCAAAGCTCGTATCATCTGTAATCAGAATGCTTTGCGAAGATGGGTCATGCTCGGCCTGGCTCAAAAGGTCTGCGGCAATCCAGTCGGGGTTATTCTTGCCGTCTGCGACGACGAGGATTTCCGACGGGCCCGCCACGCTGTCAATCCCGACAACGCCAAAGACCTGGCGTTTGGCTTCGGCGACATAGGCATTGCCCGGCCCGACAATGACATTAACAGGCTTGATTGGCCCTGCGCCAAAGGCAAGCGCGGCGATCGATTGCGCGCCGCCAATGCGGTAAACTTCATCAATGCCAGCGCGCCGCGCGGCGGCCAGCACCAACGGGTTTATCTCCCCATTTGGCGCAGGCGTTACCATCGCCAGCCGTCCAACGCCCGCGACCTTGGCCGGGATCGCGTTCATCAACACGCTTGACGGATAGGCCGCCCTGCCCCCCGGCGCATAAAGCCCGGCAGCATCGACGCTGGTCCAGCGCCAACCAAGCGTGACGCCCTGGTCGTCCGTATAGCGCACATCAGAAGGCAACTGTTTTTCGTGATAAGATCGGATGCGATCCGCCGCGAACTCCAGCGCTTTTATATCCTCAGCATCGCAAACGGCTTCGGCGTCAGCAATTTCCTTTTCACTAACAGCGATATTCTTTGCCGTCAGATCAAAGCCATCAAACTGTCTTGTATATGTTAAAAGCGCATCCAGTCCGTTTTTGCGAACAGCTGCTACAATATCGCGAACAACACCGCTGACATCGGCGCCATCATCGCGATCTTTTGCAAGAAAAGCCGCAAACGCCTGGTCAAAACCAGCGTCTGATGCATCTAGGCGCGTCACCATTCGTTTACTCGTCGTGTTTCGGCTTGGCCCGTGTTCGCCACGGCTCGGAGATATCCGATATATAGGCGTTGATGCTCTCAACTTCGAGCCGCACGGCGCCGCCGCCGGCAAAGTCCAGCATGATGACGCCGGCGCCGTCTTCTCCCGGCTCAAATCGGACAGCAAGAAGCTCAACCACGGCGTCTTTGGCATCGCTCCGCAAGTGCTGAAACCGCGCCGCTTTCACATCGTCGAAATGAAGCCCGGCGCGCACACGGGCAAAAGGGCCGGACCGGCGGTCGCCAACGCATTCCCAGACGAAGCGGTTCGTGACAAATGCAAAGCGGCGTTCTGTTGGTAGGTAGGCAAAATCGCCAATCTTCGCGACCGCATCCTGCATCATGGTCGAAATCACACCAAGGTCTTCCGTGTCGCCAGCCATCAACCGCAGGGGCGTATAATCTTTCAGCGATGACACCATGATTTTCCTAATCCTTCACGCGCTCGATCAAGGCGCCACAGTTTTGCAGTTTTTCTTCAAGCCGTTCAAAGCCGCGGTCAAGGTGGTAGACGCGATTGACCATGGTTTGGCCCTCCGCCGCGAGCCCGGCAATGACCAATGACATCGAGGCGCGCAGATCTGTCGCCATCACCGGCGCGCCTTTGAGCCGCTCAACGCCGCGTACCGTCGCGGTCTGAGCGTCCACGGATATCTTCGCGCCCATGCGCGAGAGTTCCGGCGCGTGCATGAACCGGTTTTCAAAGATTGTCTCTTTGATGGTCGAGGCGCCGTCCGCCGTCGCCATCAGCGCCATGAACTGCGCCTGCAAGTCAGTCGGGAACCCGGGAAATGGTTGAGTCACAATATCGACAGCCTTGCATCGCTCTTCCGTCTTTTTGATGCACAGGCTGTTTTCGCGTTCCTCGATCTGAAGGCCGGCTTCTTCCAATGCCGCAAGCGCCGCGCCCAACAATCCACCGTCGGCGCCCATGAGCGTCAGCTCGCCGCCAACCGCGCCCACCGCCATCGCATAGGCGCCGGTCTCAATGCGGTCAGGCAGCACTCTGTGCTCGGCGCCATGCAGGCGATCAACGCCTTCGATGCGGATCGTTGACCGGCCTGCGTCTTTGACCCTGGCGCCCATCGCGTTGAGGCAATCGGCAAGATCGGTGATCTCCGGTTCGCGCGCCGCATTTTCAATGACGGTTTCGCCACCGGCCAGCACGGCAGCGAGCATGGTGTGTTCTGTTGCGCCGACCGACACAAACGGCAAGGATATCACGGCGCCTTTAAGGCCATCCGGCGCTTCCGCAATGACATAGCCCTCATCGAGCTCGATCTTGGCGCCCATTGCGGTCAGCGCCTTCAAATGCAGGTCCACGGGGCGCGCGCCAATTGCGCAGCCGCCGGGCAGCGAAACTTTCGCCTTGCCTTCGCGCGCAAGAAGCGGTCCCAGAACATTGAAACTCGCCCGCATTTTGCGCACCAGGTCATATGGCGCTTCGGTTGAGAAAATATCTTTGACGTGCAGCGACAATGTTGAATTATCAAAGTTGTATTCAGCGCCATGTTGAGCGAGCAGCCTCAGCAACATGTCGACATCGGCAAGACGCGGGACATTGGTCAGCGTCAGCTTCTCATCCGTGAGAAGCGCCGCCGCCATCACCTTCAGCGCGGAGTTTTTGGCGCCGCTAATCGGGATCTCACCATAAAGCGGCCGTCCGCCAATAATCGCCAGCTTATCCATTCAGTCTTCTTTCTTAGGACTTTCGAGCTTCGGGGCTTTGCGCCGCCGCAGATTATCTTTCAGCGCTTGCGCCAGTCTTTCCTCGCGCGCGTCGCGCTTTGCCTTGGCGGGTGCGGTGGGCTTTTTCGCGGCGTCTTTGGGACCGTCCCTAGGCGTTTTTCTGTCAGGGTTTTCGGTTGGCATGGCGGCGGACCATAGCCCCAAGGCCGGATGGGTCAAGTTGTCTCTGCCCTGCTAAGAAATAGTTCTTTCACGGCCCCGCTTTGCTAGGAAGGGCCTATGGCCGACCTAGAAACACTTACCGGAAACCTCGCCGGCGCGCGGTCTTTTGAGACCGCGGCCATGATGACCCGCACCGCTCAAGACGCCGACATCGATGTCCTTGGTCATGTAAACAACGCCGTTTACCTTGTCTGGGCGCAGGATGTTGCTGTCGCTCATTGGCGGCGCATGGCTGGCGAGGCGCTGCTCCAGAAATATGTCTGGGTGGCCCTGCGCCATGAGATCGACTATCGCGAGCAGGTGTTGGCGGGCGAGAGCGTTGAGGTGCGCACATGGCTCGGCGAGGCGTCGGGGCCGCGCTATGAGCGCCATATCGACATTCGAAAGCCCGGCGCGCCCCGCTTCGCAGCAAAAGTTCTGACGACATGGTGCCTGATCGATGCCGAGACGCGCAAGCCAAGGCGGGTCGGCCCGGAGATCCTTGAACCCTTCGGCTTTTGAAACGCCCGTCGCCGCTTTTTGCGGGCCAAGCGCTTCCCATTGCCGGGCTTGCGCGCTATACCGCCGCCCTCTTTGGAGACCGACCAGACAAACTTGGTCCGCCGCAGTGGCTCAGTGGTAGAGCGCGCCCTTGGTAAGGGCGAGGTCGAGAGTTCAATTCTCTCCTGCGGCACCATGAGCCGAAACCCTTGGCGAAGCCAAGGAAGTTCGGCGAAATCCAATCAGGTCTGTTCGCGGAGCGAACGCAAGCTTAAAAAATTTCCTGCTTAAGCCGCCTTCGCGTCAGGCGTTGAGGCCATCTACGGAGCAAACGCAGCGGGTGAATACGACAACCGGTATAACGGCCTATCTCCCGCTCTAGGGCTTTTCCTGTAAAACCTGTTAGTCTTCCAACTCACTCAAATAGTAGCGTTCCTCATGAACCACCATCACGACAAAAACCGGTACGCCCTTGCTGTTGGTCATGCGGCCATCGAATGGAACTATCTGGAGCATGATCTTCAGCAGATCGGCTTTCATTATTTGACTGTCGATGCCGATGTCGCCGCGCATATTTTTGCGTTTATGGGCAATATGACAAAGGCCGAATTCATCAGCTTTCTGGCTCACAAATTTGAAGAGAACGCCGCCACGAAAGGGCATCTGTTTCATCTGTTGAAAATCTATAATCGCCTGCGGTCAAACCGCAATATTGTCGAGCACGGCATTCCCGCTCTCACCGCATCCGGGGCCTATCTCGACGAGATCATCAAGATTGACCGACGCGGCGATGCGTTGCCTTTCGCCGCTTCACAAGAAACGCTGGACAGGTTTTTGAAAGACTTGAGAAGCGCGCGCGATTATGCCCGCGCCATCAAACAAATGATTGATGTGCTGGCAGATGACGACGCGGCGTTGACCGATCCACATGCCATCAAAAAACCGGCCATGCCACCGAAGCTTGACGCATTACGGTTTCGCAAAACCTAGGCCGTCACACCATCATCTTCTCAATCGGCAGAACCAATATCGCGCTGGCGCCGAGTTTTTTTAGCTGTTCAAGCGTATCCCAGAAGACGCTCTCGCGGCAGACCGCATGAATAGCGACTTTGTCGGGGCTGCCGGCAAGGTCGAGGACGGTTGGCGCATCCGCGCCCGGCAAAAATTCGGTGATCGCCGCAATTGCCTCTCGCGGCGCATTCATCATCACATATTTCGCATCTTTGGAGGTCAGCACGCCGTTGATGCGTTTCATCAATGCGTCAAAAATTGCTTGCTTAGCGGCCGAGAAATTTTTGGCGTTTCGAATTAAGAGCGCCTCACTTTCGAACACCATGGCGACGGGCTTTAAACCGTTGGCGTCGAGCGTCGCGCCGGTTGAAACAATATCGCAAACGGCGTCAGCAATTTTAAGGCGCGGCGCAACCTCTACCGACCCTTTCATGGTAACAACGCGCGCAGACACGCCTTCGCGTTCAAGCCACGCTTTGGTGAGCCCCGGATAGGACGTGGCGATGCGTTTGCCTTCAAGCATCGCCGCGCCGTCAAATGTCCATTCCTTGGGCGCCGCCAACATCAATTTGCAGCGGGCAAAGCCAAGCGGCTTTACCTCCAACGCCGGTGTTTCCTGCGCTTCAGCAAGGCGTTCTTCCTCGAAAACATTCTGCCCGACAATGCCGATATCGCAGGCGTCATCGGCAACGAACTCTGGAATGTCGTCATCGCGCAATAGCAAGACGTCAATCGGCATTTCCTGAACGCGGCCATATAGCTTGTCTTTGCCGCGGGAGATTTTCAGCCCGCAGCTTTTTAAAAGATCAATGCTGCCTTCAGACAATCTGCCGGATTTCTGGATCGCAATCCGCAAGCGTTCTTCCATGACGATAAAACTCCATTTTGTTCGCGAGACGTGCGGTTTCTTCCGCGCAACCCGCGTTTAGCTTTTAGCCGCACCGGCCTGCGTAGGGCCATTAGCTGAGCGATTACCTCGGTTGACCTACTGTATTAATACGGTAATACACATAATCAAGTCATAAAGCTGTGCGATAGACAGATTTTGCCCGGTTCGTAGCCGCAAATTTGTCCCGGTCTGCACCTCATGAGGGAGGCTGGCGCTTTGGAAAGCCTCACTGGTGGATCGGCTACTTTCTCAACCGGTCAAGAATGATCCTGTAGCCATGATGCGCTTCTTCGCGCAGAAACCGCGCCACCCGCCCAATCGTTGTCGTAGATGCGCCCGTAACCTCGGCAATGTCTCGATAGGAGTGGCCGCCCTCATCAAGCATCCGCGCGATCCGCCAACGTTCGGCAAAGGCTTCGAGTTCGGCGGGTGTTGCAAGATCTTTAAAAAATCGCGCCGCCTCAGCGCCGGTTTTAAGCTTGGCAATAGCGCTGAATAACGCCTTTTCGTCCTTGATGCGATCGACACTGAAATTGCGCTTCGCCGGACCTCTCATTTTTTCGTTTCCTATGGTTCGCACTCGTCACTGTTCAGGCGCAGCCTTCGGCGAAATTGGAATAACGAGGCGGCGAGGCTGTTATAATGTATTAATACATAATGACAATATGATTTACCAGCCTGCTTTCAAAGATCGGCGGGATGGTCTTGCGCGTTGGATTAAATTCGGCTTTGCGCCGGCGCCGTTTAACAACCCCTTGGCCTAAGACACACAACAGCGGACTTGATTCTATTGACGTTGCGGTTGCTGCAAGGCGGGATTTTTCGTGCTATCGTTCAGTCCATATGGGGAGAGATTGAATGGAACGTACAACCGTTACGATCGTCATCGCGCTTGCCGCCGCGGGCGCTGTTTTTGGGTCAACACAGGCACAGCAATCACCTGCGCCGCAGGTGTCGCTGCCGCCGGAGGTGCTCGATCAAACGCGAGCCACAAAACTGCCGGAGAATAATCTGCCGGCGCCTGTACCCACTATTACTGGCAAAACGCCGGGGATAATTGCACCCGGCGCCGATCGCCGCCCATGCGGTCGCGACCCAGACCAGCGGAACGGCCAAGTCGCTGGAATATATTGATTTCTTTCTGGGCCGGTAAAGAATTGGCGATGCAACGGCGCCGGGGCCACGGTCACGCGCCAACCATCACGAAGAGCCCGGAAAATCGCGTCGCTTGGCGCTTGCGCGGGGGCCGGCTTTCCTCTATAGACCGCCGCTCATTCAGGAATTTTTAGCCGCCGCGTGGGCCAGAAAGCCCCCGCCAGCGGCTGTTTTTTGCATTAAGGATGCGAGAACCATGGCCGAAGCTGACGTTTTTTATTGTGAGCCCCGTAAACGAACCGGAACTGGCGGCGCCCGCGCCGTGCGACGCGACGGCTGGATACCCGGCGTTCTTTATGGCGGTGGTGAGAAGCCGGCCGCTGTTCGGCTCAAAGCAAACGAGATTAACAAGGCCTATCTCAGCGGTCGCTTGCGCCCACAATTGGCGATGATTGACGTGCCCGGTGAAGACGGTCAGCAGCCTGTCATCCCTCGCGACTTTCAAATTCATCCGGTCAAGGGCATGCCGATCCATGTCGATTTTATGCGCGTCGACGATAAAACCCGGATCGACGTTGAGATCCCTGTGCGCTTTGCCGGCGAAGAAGAATCACCCGGCCTGAAACGCGGCGGCGTTCTCAACGTCGTTCGTCACACGATTGACGTTTACGCTCCGGCGACGGCAATTCCGGAATTTTTCGAGTTCGATATTTCAGAACTCGACCTCGGCGATGCTGTCCACGTTTCGGCGATCACGATGCCCGAAGGCGTGAAGCTTGTCACAAGTGACCGTGACTTCACCGTCGCGACAGTGGCGGCGCCGTCTGCGGTGCGCTCTGCTGCAGACGATGAAGATGAGGCGGAAGAAGCGGCAGCCGATGGCGAAGACGCACCAGCGGAAGACGGCGAAGCGGAAGACGGCGGCGAGACAAAAGAAGACTAACGCCCTCTCCCGCCTTCCAAGGCTTCATTTTCCCCGCTTGCGCTGCTTTTAGAGGAAGCGCGCCCATGATCATTCTTGTTGGCCTCGGCAATCCCGGGGAGAAATATGCGCGCCACCGGCACAATGTCGGGTTCATGGCAGTCGATGCAATCGGCGACAGGCATGGCTTTGAGCCGGCGCGAACAAAATTTCGGGCGGAGATCCGGGAAGGCTTTCTCAGCGGCGATGCAGGCCGCGAAAAAGCACTCATCGTCAAACCACAGACCTATATGAACGATTCCGGTCAGGCCGTCCGGCAGGTTGCGGATTTCTACAAGCTCGACCCGGAAGATTTTGTCGTGTTCTACGACGAGCTTGATCTTGCATCGGGCAAGGTGCGCATAAAAACCGGTGGCGGCGCAGCAGGCCATAATGGCATCCGTTCGATAGACGCCCATCTCGGCAATAATTTTCGCCGCGTACGCATCGGCATCGATCATCCGGGCGATAAATCGAAAGTGACAAGCCATGTGCTCGGCAATTTCGCCAAGGCCGATCAGGAATGGCTCGAGGCCATGCTTGATGCGATCGCCGCGGCGGCGCCGTTTCTTATCAATGATGATCAGCGCTTTGCCAGCGATGTTGGCCAGCGACTAGCGCCGCTCCGTGGCGACAAAGAAAGACCAAAGCCGGCAGCGAAAAAAGACACCAAGGCCAGTCAGTCAAATCAAGCGGCCCAAACCGAAAAAAACCCAGCGCCCAGCAGCAATCCGTTTTCCGAAACGCTGCAAAATTTGTTCGGCCGCAAAAAATAGAAAGAATTCTCCATGGGCTTTAAATGCGGCATCGTTGGCCTGCCGAATGTGGGCAAGTCAACGCTCTTCAATGCGCTGACCAAAACAGCCGCAGCGCAAGCGGCGAACTATCCGTTTTGCACGATTGAGCCGAATGTCGGCGATGTCGCCGTACCGGAACCACGCCTTGCCAAACTCGCAGAAATTGCCGGCTCCGCTGAAATCATACCGGCGCGCATGCAGTTTGTTGATATTGCCGGTCTCGTTAAAGGCGCCTCCAAAGGCGAAGGCCTTGGCAACCAGTTTCTCGCCAATATCCGCGAAGTCGACGCCGTCGCTTATGTACTGCGTTGTTTTGAAGATGACGACATCACCCATGTCGCCGGCAAGATCGATCCGCTCTCCGATCTGGAAACTGTCGAGACCGAACTGATGCTGGCCGATCTGGAAAGCCTGGAAAAGCGCTAGCTCAATCTTGAGAAGAAGGCCAAGTCCGGCGACAAGGAAGCCAAGACGCTCATCCCGCTGATCGATCTGGCCCTGACCGAACTCAATGACGGCCGCCCGGCCCGCTTCGCCAAAGTGGCCAAGGATGACCTCAAAGCCT